>NZ_CP030055.1:6142857-6478571 GCF_015291645.1 Bradyrhizobium sp. CCBAU 53340 | reverse complement strand
TGATCTGGCCTGTCGCCGACATCATCTCGATCTGCTCGCAGTCGATGGCGCTCCAACCCGGCGACGTCATCATGACGGGAACGCCGGAAGGCGTCGGCCCCGTGCAGCGCGGCCAGGTGATGACGGGCGGAATCGAGGGGCTGGGCGAAATCAGGATACCCGTCAGATAGGTCTGTCCAAGCGGAAGAGCGGACCTGTCCGAACACAAGGTCGACCGTCGCTCGACGGTCGACCGTTTGGTGAAAGTTCCAGCGAGCCCATCTTGGCAAATCCGCGCCTAACGGGCGCTCGTCGGCCTGCGCTCTCTTACCTTAAGTTGTTGTAAATAGCCGATAGGCTATCCAGGTGGCATGCCCGCATTTGTCATGCCGTCCAATCGCGCCGTTATTTCAGACAGGGAATTCTCGATAAGAGAACGAGCCGGCGGGCCGCATCTTCAGTCCAACTCAAGGCGGTCCTCGTGATGGTTGCGCTGGACACGAGCGTGGGCGCGGTCACGCGCCGGCCTTTCAGCACGCCAACGATGCTATTCGTTGTCGGCGGCTTTGTCGTCCTGACCATCCTGTTCTTCTGGCCATTGCTCGGGCATCTGTCATCGGCGCTGATCGGGCCCGAGGAAGACAATATGCAGGATTTCTGGAACAGTTGGCACGCGGCAACAGCCCACGGCTGGCGCGACTTTCTGTTCACGAACCAAATCCGCTACCCCGAGGGCACATCGCTCAGCTACCATTCGTTTGCCTGGCCGCAGGTCGCAGCCGTGATGCTGCTTGGCCACGTCTTCGACACCAGCCTTACCGATGTGATCCTCTTCCACAATTTGACATTGCTGGCTTCCTTTCCGCTGTCTGCTGCGGCGATGTTCCTGCTGGCACGTCATCTCCTGGGCGAGCGCGCGGGATGCAACGCGGGGGCGGTATTGGCTGGCTTCGTCTTTGCCTTCAACCCCTGGCACGTGGCGCAAGTGATGCACCACGCCCATGTCGCGACGATCGAATTCCTGCCGCTCTTTGTGCTGTTCTATCTGAGGGCACTCGAACAGCGGAATTATCTCGATCTCGCCGCGGCAAGCGGGATGATGGCACTCAGCGCGCTGTCATGCTGGTATTATCTGTTTTACGCGTTCTACTTCTTGGCTTTTGATCTTGTGTTTCGATGCAACCGGGATCGGACATGGCCGGAAAAATGGCAGCTGGCTGCTCCGATGCTCTGCGTGATCGGCAGCATTCTCCTGCTTTCGCCGTGGCTGATACCGATGATCATGGCCCGCGGTCCCGCTTATGGAGGCACCAACGCGTTCGTCGCCGACTTCTTGGCCCTGGTCGTCTTTCCGCCGACCCATCTTCTGGCTCAGCTCGGAGAGGGCATCTATGCCCGCCTGACCGGTAATCCCTGGGAGGCCACGGTCTATCTGGGTCTTGCCAATCTCGCGGCACTGGCCTGGGCGTTCGCCAGCAAGATGGAGACCGACAAGCGGATCATGCACTACGCGCTGGCCGGAATGCTGTTCTTTCTCGTGCTTGCCGCCGGTGAGACGCTCCACATCGGCGGGCGTCCTTCCGGGCTGCCTCTGCCCTATTTCGTTCTGGCCAAGCTGCCTTTCTTCGGGAATGTGCGCACGCCGGCCCGTGCCATTGTCATGGTCTACATGTTCCTGGGGCTCGGCCTGGCACAGGCTTGCGTGATTGCCGTCCGTCGGGTCGGCATGAGGCAGCGCGCCTGCATGGCGCTTGCCGCGATGGCGATCCTGTTCGACTTTTTTCCGACGAACCTCACTGCGACACCGGTACGCTGCTCGCCCGCGCTGACTGCGATCGCCAATGATTCCGATAGCTTCGGCGTTCTGGATCTGCCGCGCGGCTACATTGCGGGGAACATCGCCATGGCACTGTCAGCCTGCCATGGTCATCCCATCGTTGCTGGCGAGACATCGCGCAAATTGGGTGTCACGCTGGCCGACCAGCTCGTAACGGACAATCTCGCGCTCCAGCAGCGTCAACTCACGGCAGCTCATGTCAAATATATCGTGCTGCGCCGCTCCAAAGACCACTCCTTCGTCTGGAACGAGACTGACGGCACCCTTGACGACTATCTCCGAACCTACAGGCAGGTCAGCTCGGACGACGAAGCGATAGTCTTGCGCGTCTATTGATCTCCAATGCGCGCCTTGGACGATCACGCGTTAACGTGCCGGAACTGATCTGACGTATACGCTTTCGTAGACACCGGTGTGGGCCTCTTTCCACCCTCGTTTTCCCACGAGAAACTGCCTTAGTTCTTCATGTCCCTTGAGCCATAGCACGGCGTCGATGTGATATTTTTCGAGCACATCATCCCAGGCGTTTTCGTCGATCTCCCAGCGAACCAGTCTGAAGTAATCCCGCAACAGTTCATCGGGATAGGCGGTAGCAGCCCGTCCGTCCACGAACAGGGGGACCGTTCCATGGGTCCGGAGGATCAGGTATCCTCCGACGTTCCAGTGATTGAGGACCCGCGCATGCGCGAGATGCGTTTGCAGATATTCGGCGTCCTGCTCCGATATCATCTCGGGTAACGCCAGAGCGGGCCTGATCTGGATGAACGTCAGAGGGAGCACGCATGCGCCAAAGATCGCCGCAGTCACGAGGGCTCGCTGAATCTGGAGCTGAGGCAAATGCCTGGGAATGATCCGATCCAGATGCAGAGCCATCGGGATTGTCGAGAAGATGAAGAAAAACGACATGTATCGAAATTGATAGAGCCCGAGGGCAAGGAAGACCCAGGAAAGAATGCGGGCCTCCGCACGGATCTTCGTCGACGTTCCGTCGCGCAATTCGAGCGCAACGAACGCGAGAATGTAGACCATTCCGGGAATGCTGCCTGGGATTTCGACGTTGTGAGAATACGGAAGCCACTCGCCGATATTCCTTTGGACAAAGTGTCCCAAGGTTGCGGTCACCCCCTCATAGATTTGCCAACCCAATGGATTGACGAAGGTCACGGCGAAGCAACCGAACCCCGCCAGCGTTATGGCTTTGAGTCTTCTCGAGTCGCGGCGCCACAGGGCCCCTGCGCCAAAGACTGCGAGGATCATGAAGCCCAGCACGAACCCTCCGTGCAGGTTGACCCACAAGATCATCAAGAAGGGCAACAGCAACAGTTTCGAAGGCCGCAGGCATTCCCGGTAGAAAATGACGCTGAACAGCATTGTCGAAACGTTCGGAGATGCCGCCAGGTATGAATTGGGAGCGGCCTCGTAGGCTGGATAGAAAACGCATGCTGCGAAAATCGCGACGCAGATGGCGAGGGCCGAAGCTCCGGTCCCCAGGCAGGCCGACGTCAAATACCAGATGATCAGCGCGCCGCACACGACGACCAGGCCGACAAGACCCCCGTACCCGGCGTACTCGAAAATCAGGCTGGCGATAACATCCCATAGCCAGGAGAGGTTGAACCACTGCTTGGTCCCGAGCGTGAATGACCAGGGATCCTGGAACGGAACGTGCGCTTCGCTTCGAATCAACTCACCAGCGGCCAGGTGCCAGCCGAGGTCGTAGTGACTCAAAATGAGTGATGCGTTGGATAGGTAGAATACGCTCAAGAGCGAGATCAGGAAGACGTACGTTCCCAACGTCGATGACGGCGTCGTTCCGGATGGTCCAGCAAAATTCTGGAGCATCCGGAAATTCCAATCGTTCATTCCAATATTTCCAGGTCAGACGTGCGCCGCTGCTCTGCCGTCGGTCGTCGTCCATTTCCTCAAAACTTTACGGCGAATAATCTAAGGTAGAGTGAAGATCGATTGTGCAATCAAGTTTCTGCAAGCAGAAGGATGAAATGGTTAATGCTTGGTATCGGTCTGGGAGCCGATGACCGAACCTCGACTGCGTGGAACTGAGTGAAAGTCCTTTGATATTCCCAGCTGATCTGGCCTGCGCCGGACATCGTCTCGATCTGTTCGCAGGCGATGGCGCTCAAACCCGGCGACGTCATCATGACGGCAACGCCGGAGGGTGTTGGCCCCGTGCAGCGAGGCCAGGTGATGAAGGAGCCGAGGGGCTGGGCGAAATCAGGATACCGGTCAGATAGGTTTCGGGCCGAGACGCGGCCGGCCCGCGGTAGCTTCGCCTTGATAACGGTCGATCATTGAGTTCGCCGTCGCCATCCCCGGTGAAAGCCGGCGCTACCGGCCTGCTCAGTTGTAGGGACGCTGCCGAACGTTCGCGCTGGACGGCGTTCCCGTGGTCTGTATCGGTTCGCCGGTTGCACGGTCCAGCGGCGGGTGTGGCCTCGCAAGGCCGGTCGTGCCGGGAGGCGTGTCGTTGCCGGCCGTGCGCGTGTTGACGTGTTCGATCGTGATTGTCGATGCCACGACGATGGCGATGGCCAAGGCGATCGCGCTCAAAACCAGGGTTGTCCGATTCTGGTCTTCCATGGCTAGACCCCACGAAACGGCTCCGTAGCGCGGGGATAACGCGGGACCGGCGATTTGGTTCGGTCTTCGGGGACGACGCTATGTCGTCCCCACGCCATCCCTGATCTCGGACGGTGTCGCGTTGTAGCGCCGGCGAAACGCCCTGTTGAAGTACGAGAGGTCATTGAAGCCGAGTTCGTACGCGATCGTGCTGATTGCGCGGCGGGAATGGAGGGGGCTTCTCAGATGATGATAGGCCCGCGCCAGGCGCTGGCCGAGAACGAATTCCGAACAGGTGATGCCGTCGCTCTCGAACAGCTTGTGCAGATAGCGCACCGTCACGCCATTGCGGGTCGCGACCATCGTCGCGCTCAGCGTGCCATCCTCGAGATTGGCCACGATGTCGGCCTTGATGGCCGCCAGGCGGACCGCGCCCACGGTTCTGTCCGCGGCAAGCGCCTTGGCGTCGCTGCTCGCCCCAAGCACCAGCGCAACGAGATCATGGAAATGGCTGACGATGAGGCGCTGCGAGGCAGGCGCCGCCAGCGCCTCGTCGTCAGCGACGACGTCAAGATATTTTCTGAGGAGTCTCAGCCCGCTCGAATCCTTCGTAATCCGTCGCATCGTTACATTTTCGAGCTTGGGCACAAGCGGTGCAATTGCAGACCGGGGCACGCGTAGTCCCGCGATGTTGACGGATGACGGCGAGGTCATGGTCCATGTAGCCTCCTCGTTGGTCATCAGCACGGCATCCCCGTCGCTGAGCGTCATCTCGCGGCCGCGCCGGCTTCCCACGGTTCTCCCGGTCAGGGTCATGCAGAGGTAGAGGTGGTCACCTTCTTGCCGCACGCCCTCGCGGCGGATGCTGGTATAGCCCGCCGTCAGGATGCGGAGCCCGGGCATTGTGCGGTTGACGAGATCAACCCGGGGCACGGCGCTGCCGTAGCGAACAAATTTTGTCGGCAGCAGGCCGCGCTCATGCAGCTCTTCGAGCGTCTTGCCTCGTGCGTCTTCCGGCAAAGCGCGGCTCGAGAACCGAATGACAGTGTAGTCTGGCGTCGACGTCACCATCAGCCATCCCCCTGCAAGGGCCGATACAGTCCGCTCTGCAGTCTAGCAAACAGGGCACTTTAGTCCAAGCCGGCCTTCCCTCCGGTCCAAGACCGCCCGGGCATGACCGCTTAAGTCCATCGCAAGCGAATGTTCGACGCAGTTGGACCGGAACGGACCATGGCAAGATCGATCGGCCGACGCGCCATCGTTGTCGGGGCCGGCATAGGAGGACTCGCCGCCGCGAAAGCCCTGGCATCGTCCTTCGAAACCGTCACGGTGCTGGAACGTGACGCGCTGCCGTCTGCGCCGATCGCGCGAAGTGGCACGCCCCAGGCCCGGCAAATTCATGTTCTGCTCAGAGGCGGCCTCGACGCGCTGGGCGAACTCTTCCCGGATTTCGAAACGGAGCTTGAGCGCGCCGGGGCCGTTCGCGTGCGGGTAGGCTCTCAATCGCTGCTCGAATTGCCGGGCTTCGATCCGTTTCCTCGGCGCGATCTCGGGTTCGATTATCTCAGCATGACACGGCCACTGCTGGAATTCACGGCGAGGCGCGCTGTCCAGCGACAGAGCAACATCGTGCTGGACCAACATTGTCGCGTCACGCGATTTCTGGAAGCGCCAGGCAAGGACGCCGTGGCAGGCGTGCGCTACGAACGTGGGAACGCCAGCCACGAGCTTGCGGCTGACCTGGTCGTCGACGCATCGTCGCGCGGGGCGCTCACACTGGATTTTCTGGACCGGGTCGGCTTGCCGAAGCCCGAGGAGACGGACATCGGCATCGACCTCCGCTATGCGACCGCGACGTTCGAGATACCGCCGGGCGACCCGCCCGACTGGCGCGCGGTGCTGCACCGGCCCTCCGTCGACAACTGCCGTGGCGGCTTGCTTGTCCCGGTCGAGAAGAATTGCTGGCAGGTCAACCTGACCGCCCTTCATGGCGAGCCGGTACCGGAGAGCGTCGCAGAATTCGTCGCCTTTGCGAAAACGTTGCGAAGGCAAACGATCCATGACGCGATTGCCGGCGCAAGGCCTGTCGGACCGATCTACCGGTTTGCATTTCCGCGCAGCCTTCGCCGGCATTTCGCGGCGCTGGAGCGTTTTCCGGATCGTCTGCTACCGCTCGGCGATGCGATCTGCCGATTCAATCCCGCATTCGGCCAGGGCATGAGTGTCGCCGCGCAGGAAGCCGTTGCCCTGAGACGGCTTGTCGAAGCGCGAACGTCGAATGCCGATCCGCTCAGTGGAATCGCGCGGCCTTTCTTCGCGGCAGTTCAGGACTTTCTTGCCGCGCCCTGGGCGACGGCTGAGGGCGATTTCGTCTATGAAAAGACGCGCGGACTACGTCCGAATGATTTTAAGGAACGGCAGAGTTTCAACTCTGCGCTGCTACGGCTCGCTGCGGAGGATGCAGCGGTGCATCGGATGATGAGCGAAGTGACCCATCTCGCGCGGCCTTCAAGCGCTTTGCACGATCCGGAGATTATCGACCGCGTAACGGCGCAATCCTGCAAAACCGACCGACAATCGCCGACCGCCTTCGGCGCTGCAGGCAAGTAGTGATGCAATTACGGTGATAGTGCACTCAACTGACGAGCTTTCGAGGCCGGCATTGAGTGCACTTTCAACGTAATCAATCCCCGCTTGATCGGCGGACCGGCGGCCGTCAGGGCTTCAGCCGGGACATGCAGAGCCTTCGGTCCTGCTCCTTGCGCTGAAAGCTATAGTCGATGCAGGCCCGGTCTTCGGTCGGGGTGTGCTTTGCGATCTTCAGGTAGATGCGCGACGGCTTGCCCTCGCCATAATAGAGATCGCCTGACACGTCGACCGCGTCGTCGCCGACGAACTGGTGCCGATAGAATTCGCCGGCCTCCGTCGTTGACACGAAGCAGCCACGGACGAGATTGAGCAGCCGGTCCGTGCGCTCTTCGAGCTCGCGGCGGTTAGTCTTGTCGTACTGCCAGTCGCAGGCATAAGTCGGCACGATGCGGAGAGCGATGTTCTTTTCGGTGCCGACTTCAATGGAGCATTCCGCTCGGGAGGCGAGAAAATCCTGGGAGACGGCGATGGGGGTGGCGTATTCGTCGATCGCCGCCATGTCGCTGATCTTGACGCCCTTGCTGCCGAGCGTGCCGGGTTCGATGAACCACTTCTCCCTTTTTTCCTTGGTGATGCCGGCGAACAGGTTCGCCGCGTGGCTCTTCACGGCACGAATCTGATCGCAGAATGGGGCGTTCTTCTGGCTGGCATCGGCTGTCTTGACGGCCGGCGTGGACTTCTCCTCCTTGGCGAGCTTGTCGGCCTGGATCTCCTTCAGCCGCTTGACGGTCTGGGCCAGATATTCGAGATCGGCCTTCGCGCAGGCCTTGGCCTTGCGCTCATCGCCCTCTTTCAGCCAGCCGGCATACATCTTGTCGACCGGGCCCGTCCTGCAACCGGCCTCGATCAGCTTGGTCTGCTCGGTGTAGTAGGACTGCTGGTCCTTCAGGTTGTTGTCGGCCTCGATGCAGTCTAACGCGTCGTCGCGCTGCTTGGTGAGGCGGTTGTACTCGTCGCGATCGATCTCCCTCTTGTCGTACTTCTCCCTGATCGGCGCCATGGTGACGGATCTTAAGTCCGCGATGGCGGCACGCTCGCGGGCGTTGAGATTGAGGGCGGCCTTCTGTTCGGCGTCCAGACGGTGCTCCACACTGAAGTCCGGCGGGCAACGCTTGGTGTCGCGGGCCGCAGCCGGGGCGAGGTTGGCGGCAAAGGCGAGAAAGAGGCAGAGGGCCCGCAAGCGCATGCAAATGTCCTTGATCGATGCAATGCTGCCAGCATAGCGGAGCGGTTCAGGCAGGCAAGGCGCGGTTGAACGCAAAGGCGGACCGAAGGCCAGCTCGCAGTGCCGGTGGTGCGGCGAGGCCTGTTGTATCGGCACTGGTGGGTCGACTGCCGAGGATTACGGATTACGGCGACGGTGCACTCGAATTCACGAGACTTGGATGCTCGATAGCGGTCGATCATTGAGCGCACTATCGCCTTTGGACTTCGGCGCGGCAGCCCCTCGCTCCGCTTTTTGATGTGTGGCACCGGCTTGCCGGGCTGAAGCTCGCCGCTCCTGATCTTCCCCCAAAAAAGTGGACAGGGATCAAGCCGATTTTAGCTCCATCTCGGCTGGGCTGATATAGCCGATGGCCGAGTGTCTGCGGTGATTGTTGTAGAAGCCCTCGATGTAAGTGAAGATGTCGCGCTCTGCGTCATTGCGGGTTGCATATTGGCAGTGATGGATCAGCTCGGTCTTCAGCGTGTGGAAGAAGCTTTCCATCGGGGCATTGTCGTAGCAATCGGCTCTGCGACTCATCGACGGCCGGAAGCCGGCGGCTTGCAGCGCCTGGCGGTACTCGGTTGAAGCATATTGAGTGCCGCGATCGGAGTGATGGATCAAACCGGCGCTGGGCTTTTGTCCCTTGATCGCCATCCGCAATGCGGCAAGCGGTAGTTCGGCGCGCAGATGTTCGTCCATCGCCCACCCCACGATACGGCGGCTGTGCAAATCCATGATGGCGGCCAGGTACAACCATCCCTGGCCGGTCCAGACATAAGTGATGTCGGCGAGCCAAATCTGATTGCGCATGGCGGCCGAGAAGTTCCGGCCGAGCAGGTTCGGCGCGATCGGGAAGCCATGCCCACTGTCGGTGGTGCGGCATCGTCGCGGCCCGGCCGAGACGGCCCGAACAGCGTGGTGGCGCATCTGCCGCTCGATCCGGCCACGGCTTGCACGATGGCCCTGGGCTTTGAGTTCGGCATGGATGCGCGGGCTGCCATAGCGGCCATGGCTGTCGCGATGAACCCGCTTGATGTCCTCCAACAACTCTCGATTGGCAGCGGCCCGGGGGCTTTCCGGCCGCGACCGCCAGGCATAGTAGCCCGCGGGCGAGACGCCGAGCACACGGCACATGATCTGGACCGGATAGTCCGCACGGCGATCTTCGATGAAGCGGAACCTCATGTCCGGGGTCCAGCAAAGATCGCGATCGACTTTTTTAAAATGTCGCGCTCCATGCGCAACTGTTCGTTTTCCCGCTGCAACCGTGCGATCACGTCAGCCTGGTCCGCCGACGGCACCGCCGCTTGCGACGTGGGCGCCGCAGCGCTGCCGCCGGCTACCACCGTGCTCCGCTCCTTCACCCATCGGCTGAGCACGGAGCCGTCAAGCCCGAGCTCCTTCGATACCGACTTCGCCGAGCGGCCGCTCGACAAAACCAGATCAACTGCCTGCCGCTTGTACTCGTCCGAATAGGACCGACGCCGCCGTTTCGCCATCTGACACCTCTCGCTGCCTAAGCTATAGGTGTCCACCGATTTAGGGGAGGCTCACTCCAGTCCATCTTCGCTTTCACTTCGTTCAAGCTACGCCGGACACCACGCTTCGCCCTCGCTCTCCGCGCGGCTGCGCCACGCGTAGCCCGACGAAGGGCGAAGCGTGGTGGGCCCGGCAGGACTCGAACCTGCAACCAGACCGTTATGAGCGGCCGGCTCTAACCATTGAGCTACAGGCCCCGCCGCGAGACGGTCCGCGCGAAACGCGCGGCCGGCAACGGTGCGCGGTTCGTTTACAGGGATGGAGGCGGGGGTGCAATGCCGGGGCACGCGACGCAGAACGTCGGTGCGGCGCCGAGGGTGATTTCTAAATTACCGAATTTTTGCGATGATGCCCTTATACGCCTGTTTTGCCCGACGTCACAACCGGTTTTTCCGTGGCGTTCATCTTTGCTGTTGTAACCCTTTGTAATCGCCTGCCTTTCTACTGTGCATGGGGTTGTTTTGGTGTTTTTGAGGTGAGGGGCATTGAAGTCGCCGCCTGCGCCTCAGTCCACCGAGACCCCGGCGAACTCCACGACCTTGCGCCACTTGTCGGTCTCATCAGTGACCAGCTTGCCGAACTCGGCCGGCGTCATCGGCCTCGGGATGCCGCCGTTCTCGGTCAGCCGTGCCACCACTTTCGGGTCCTTCAGCGCGTCGCCGATGGCCTTGTTGAGGAGCTCGACGATCTCGGGCGGCGTGCCCTTCGGCGCGGAGATGCCGTAGAAGCCGACCGATTCGAAGCCCGGCACGGTCTCGGCGATCGCGGGCACATCGGGCAGGCTGGGCCAGCGCTGCGGCGAGGTCACCCCGAGCGCGCGGACATTGCCGCCGCGCGACTGCTCGAGCGCGGAAGGCAGGTTGTCGAAGATCAGCTGCACCTTGTTGGAGATGATGTCGGGGAAGGCGATCGCAGAGCCCCGATAGGGCACGTGCACCATGTCGCATTTGGTCATCGCCTTGAACAGCTCCGCCGACATGTGCACCGAGGTGCCGTTGCCGGATGACGCAAACGAGATCTTGCCGGGGTTGGCTTTGCAATAGTCGATGAACTCCTGGACCGTCTTCACCGGCATCGCATTGGAGACGACTAGCATGTTGGTGAGCTGCATGATGCTGGCGACGGGCGTGGTGTCGCGCAAAAAGTCGAACGGCAGCTTTTTGTAGAGCGAGGTCGAGATCGCGTTGTTGGGGGCGACGAACAGCAGCGTGTAGCCGTCGGGGGCTGAGTTGATCGCGGCGGCGGCCGCGATGTTGCCGCCGGAGCCGGTGCGGTTCTCGACGATGAACTGCTGGCCGAGATGGTCCGACAGCCACTGCGCCATGATGCGCGCGACGATGTCGACCGGGCCGCCGGCGGCAAAACCGATCAGCCAGTGCACGGGGCGGTCGGGGTAGGCGGCGGAGGCGGGCGGCGTGGCGGTGAGGAGCCCTGACAGCACGACCAGCCCGAAAACAGCACACCGCAAAATTCGCAACATGACGCCTCCCATTGCCTTATTGTTGGAGGGCATGCTTTCACAAAATCCGCCCGCTGCCTACATCGCCGCAAAGTCGATGTTGACGCAGGCACAGCCGGAACGACCATGAAATTCGCTTTTCCCCTTCTTCTCGGCGCCGCACTCTTCGCCAGTCCCGCTGAGGCTCAAACCGGAGGCAATGCCATTTCGACCACGACGATCAGCCATGCCATCAGTCTTGGCACCGCGACGCCGGGCGGCGGCTTCCCGCTCTATGGCAACGCCTTCGCGGAGGTGATGAATGCGGCGGATGGCTCGCTCACCATCGCCCCGCGCAACACCAAGGGCAGCAACGAGAACATTCCGCTCCTGGAGAAGGGCGAGCTCGATCTCGCGCTGGTCGCGGGCGAGCCGGCCTATGAGGCCTTCGCCGGCATCGGCCGCGCGCCCGTGCGGCTGAAGATCCTGACCGCGATCTATTCCAACCCCGGCATGTTCGTCGTGCGCGCGGACAGTCCCTACAAGACCATCCGCGATCTCGTCGGCCAGCCGGTCGCGTTCGGCGCCAAGGGATCGGGCCTGCCGATCCTGGCGCGCTACGTGCTCGATGGCCTCGGCCTGAAGCAGGACGAGGATTTCAAGGCCATCTATCTCGACCGTGCCGGCGATGGGCCGGCGATGGTTGAGGACGGTCGCGTCGCCGCGCTCTGGGGCGCGGGCATCGGCTGGCCCGGTTTCGCGGCGGTGGCCTCCAGCGCGTCAGGCGCGCGCTTCATCGCGCCTGACGCGGAGGAGATCGCACGCATCCGTGCCAAGCACGCGTTCCTCAAGCCGTTGACCGTGCCGGGCGGCTCCTATCCAAAACAGTCCGAGCCGATCGCCTCGCTCGGCTCCTGGAGCTTCGTGCTGACGCGCGAGGATCTGCCCGACGATATCGCCTATCGCCTGGCGAAGACGCTGCACGGTGTCGAGCCGGCGTTCTGCAAGAAGCTCGCGCAAGCCTGCGAAACCACGGCTGCAAACACCGTCGCGGCCGCGCCGAAGCCGGAGCTGATTCATCCGGGCGTGATGAAGTATTTTCGCGAGATCGGGATGGTGAAATGACGGTCGCCTGAAGCGACCGTCAGGTTCTCACTTCTTCAGCATCGGACACGCCGGGTCCGGCGGGCCGAAGGCCTTGTCGCCGGGAATCGTCGCGAGGATCTTGTAATAGTCCCACGGATACTTGCTCTCCTCCGGCGTCTTCACCTGCACCAGCCAGAGGTCGTGCACCATCAGATTGTCATCGCGAAGCTTGCCGTGGCGGGCGAAGAAATCCTCGACCGGCTTTGCGCGCATGGCGGCGGCGACCTTGAGCGGATCGTCGGTGCCGGTTTCCTTGATGGCGTTGAGATAGTGCATCACGCTGGAATAGACGCCGGCCTGCCACATCGTCGGCATCTTGTTCATCTTGGCGAAATAGCGCTTCGACCATTCGCGGGTCTTGTCGTCCATGTCCCAGTAGAACGAGGTCGTCAGCAGCAGGCCCTGCGCGGCCTGCAGGCCGAGGCCGTGGATGTCGGTGATCAGCGCCAGCAGCGCCGCCATCTGCTGGCCGCCCTTGAACACGCCGAATTCCGAGCCGGTCTTGATCTCGTTCATGTTGTTGGGGGGGCCAGCCGCAATGCCGATGATCTTGGCCTTGGAGGCCTGCGCCTGCACCACGAAGGAGGAGAGGTCGGACGTTGCCAAGGGCGGCTTCACCGAGCCCAGCACCTTGCCGCCATTGGCGGTGATGACGCTGGAGGCGTCGCGCTCCAGCGAGTGACCGAAGGCGTAGTCGTCGGTGATGAAGAACCAGCTGTCGCCGCCGCGCTTGACCACGGCGTCCGCGGTGCCGACCGCGAGCGCGCGGGTGTCGAACACCCACTGCATCGCGTAGGGCGAGCAGAACTTGCCGTGGAAATCGGCGGTACCGGTGGAGTGGGTGATGAACAGCCGCTTCTTCTCGTTGGCGATGTTCTGCACCGCGAGGCCCACGGCCGAGACCGGCACGTCGACGATCAGGTCGACCTGGTCGACGTCGTACCAGCGCCGCGCGATCGCCGCGCCGATGTCGGCCTTGAGCTGGTGGTCGCCGATCACGATGCTGATCGGCTTGCCGAGCACGGTGCCGCCGAAATCGTCGATCGCCATCTGCGCCGCCGTCACCGAGCCCTGGCCGGTCGGCGCGGAGGCCGGGCCGTTCATGTCGGTGAGCACGCCGATCTTGACGACGTCGTCGGATACCTGCGCCGTTGCGGCCCCCGATAGCAGCGCCGCCGCCAAGGCGGCCGCGACCGGCAGTCCAAATCTCGCTGGATTCACGCTTGTCCTCCCCTGATCCGGCGCATTGGCCGAAAGTTGCTATGCCGGGTATGGCCCGGCTGAATTGGTTTCTTTTGCAACTATTTTGGGGTGGGCGTCAATCTCAGGCCGCGAAGCGGATCTGTCCGGCGGGTGAGGGATCGTAGCCGGTGAACTCCTCGGCGCGCTGGCGCAGCCGCTGTTCGCTGAGGAATCGGATCAGGGCCTGCATGGCCGGGCGGAAATAGCTGCGTTGCCGCATCGCAAGGTCAAAATTCTCCCAGGCCAGCGGCACGAAATCGAGCCCGGCCGAGCGCGCCGCCGCGCGCGTTGCGACACCGCAATCGGCCTGTCCGGCGCGGACCATCTCGGCAAGATCCGGACCCGTGAGGGCCGACGTCTCCACCCGTCGCAAATCACGCGTCGAGGCACCTGCGCGCGTCAAGAGCATGTCGAGCAGCATCTGCGCGCCGGTGCCCCGTTGCCGCATCGCCATCCGGGCGCCGAGCGCGAGCACGTCGTCGAGACTGCGCAGTTGCTTCGGATTGCCCCGCTGCAGTACGAGGCCCTGCTCGCGGCGCACGAAGGCAACCAGCAGCGCGTCATGCAGATCCGGCGCGTCCCGCAGTGCCGTTACGCTGGCGTTGGGGGCGAGATTGCCCTCGGCATCGAGGCTGTGGAAGTGCACCGCGGCCGCCACGACCTCGCCGCGTTGCAGCCGCTCGAGCCCGCGCGCGCTGCCTTCGGTCATCGATCCCAGGCCGGAGCCGGACTCACGCAGGCTCCAATCCAGAAGCTCGTCCTGGCTGCCGCCCACCACCGGCGGCGGCTCAGCGATCAGCATCCCTGCCGGACGCGCCATTCCGGACAGCACCCAGAGATCGAGCTCGTGTCGCGGGAAGAGCCATTTGCCGGTCACCTTGGTGCAGGGGATCGCGCCGGTGGTGACGAGTTCGTAGAGCTTGCGTTCGCCTAAGCGGAGATAGTCAGCGGCTTCGCTGGTCGTCAGGAATTCCATCCTGCATTCCTATGCAAATTCTTGCTTCTTTTTGACGTTCAACGCAGGTGGAATTCTGCACTTCGATTTTTGTCCGCGCGAACCATGCCCGATGATCTCGTTGCTTTGCAACACATCCTGACACGTGTTTTGGTTTTGGTTGACGATCTTGCGAGGCTCGAATGGCGCGAGCCTTGCGGCCCGTGATTGTGGGCGCAACTGCAATCAACGCGCCGGTTGATTGATTGCCGAAAATTCCCGATACGATCGCTTCGGCGGGCTCGCGGATGCGTTGCAAGCCTGCCTCTCGGTAGTGACCAAATCCGGGCTCTATTTCCTGGTGTTTTCGCGACCAGATTGTCACGAGTGCGGCGCAATCGATCATCATGATCGGGGCCTATCCGAGGGAACCCCGCATGGCTGTTCGCCGTCTGACCGTTGCACTTGCGCTTCTCTGCGGCCTTGCCGGGACCATTTCAGCCCCGGCGGCCGAAGAGCGCGCGATCGTCCTGGCCTCGACGACGTCGACGCAGGACTCCGGCCTTCTCGACTATCTGCTGCCGATCTTCCGCGCCAAGACCGGCATCGAGGTGACGGTGATCGCGCGCCGCAGCGACGAGGTGCTCGATGGCGCGCGACGAGGCGAGGCCGACGTGGTGTTGCTGCATGCCCGGCCGCAGGAGGAGAAGTTCGTCGCTGACGGTTTCGCCACCAAGCGCTTTGACGTGATGTACAACGACTTCGTGCTGATCGGACCAAAGAGCGATCCCGCCGCCGTCAAGGGCAAGGACATCGCCACAGCGCTGAAGGCGATCGAGGCCAAGGGCGCGCCATTCGTGACGCGCGACGATCGCTCCGGCACCCACGCGGCGGAGCTTGCGCTCTGGATCGTCGCCGGCATCGACATCGCCAAGACCAAGGGGGCCTGGTATCGCGAGAGCGGGCAGGGCATGACCGCCGCCCTCGACGCTGCACGGACGGCGAATGCCTATGTCCTCTCGGACCGGGCCAGCTGGATCGCGTTCAAAGATCGCGGCGATCTCGACATCGTCGTCGAGGGCGACAAGCGTCTGCTCAACCAATATGGCGTGATGCTGGTGAATCCGGAGAAGCATCCGAACGTCCAGAAGGAGCTGGGGCAGACTTTCATCGACTGGCTGATCTCGTCGGAGGGACAGGCGGCCATCGCCGGCTACAAGGTCGACGGACATCAGCTGTTCTTTCCGAATGCGGACAAGCCGGGCGGTTGACGGTCGAGGCACCGGCGGTTGCCAAACCGCGCGATGCGTGATCCATCATGAGGCATGACCCAGCGCCTGCCGCCCTCGCTCACGCCGCTCGATACAGCGCTCACCGCGCTGTTGAAGACCGTTGATCCGATCGCACCAGTCGAACTGTCTTTGACCGAAGCGGCGGGCTGTATCTCGGCGGGGATGCCGCTGCTGCCAGCCCATCCGCCGCGTGACATCGCCGCTGTGGACGGCTGGGCGCTCAGCGCCAACGATCTTGTCGGCGCGTCTTCTTATTCGCCGCTGCCGCTGGCCGAGCTTCCAGCGTGGGTCGACGCCGGCGACGTGATGCCGGCGGGATGCGACTGCGTGCTCGACATTGACGCTGTCGAGGTGTCGGGTCCGCTCGCCCAGGTGCTGGCGGAAGGCGTTCCGGGGCAAGGCGTCGGCCGTCGTGGGAGTGACATCGCCGAAAGCTCGCCCGCGGCCGCGGCGGGATATCCCGTCGGTGCTGCAGCCTTGTTGCTCGCGCGTGCCGCCGGCAGTGACAAGCTCAGCGTCAGGCGGCCCCGGCTGCGCATCGTCAACGTGCCGGGCGCAACGGTGACGATGCAGATGATTGCCGATCTCGCGCGCGCGGCGGGACTCGATGTGAGCACGCATGAAGCCGGCTCGCGCGATGTGACATCGATCGCGGAGGCGCTCGACGTCACCGCCTGCGACCTCCTGCTGACCGTTGGCGGCAGCGGCGGCGGTCGCGGGGATGCCACAGTCATGGCGCTGGCGCAGCGCGGAGCGGAGTTCGTTCACGGCCTTGCGCTCCAGCCCGGACGCACCGCAGCCGCTGGGCAACTCGGAAAAGTTCCTGCCGCCGCCTTACCCGGGGCGCCCGGTCCGGCACTTGCGGCCTGGCTTGCACTGGTGCTTCCGTTGGTTGATCGACTGTCGGCGCGACAGCCGCGCCGCACGGTGACCTTGCCGCTGGCACGGAAGATCGCCTCCAGCGTCGGCATCGCCGAGATCGCTTTGCTGGCCGAGGAACATAAAGCGTGGATGCCGCTTGCCGTGGGCGAATGGCCGCTCCACGCCATCGCCCGCGCGGATGCATGGCTGCTCATTCCTGCCAGCCACGAGGGATTTGCAGCGGGCGAGCGGGTCGATGCTTATCTGATGCGGGAATGATATGGGTTCCGGCATGACGATGATCCCAAAGCCGCCAGATCGCAGCGCTCTCGAGCAGGAGCAATTCCTAAAAATCCTCTCGCGCGAGGAGGCACTGGCACGCTTCGACGCTGCGCTGTTTCCGCGCTCCATTCCGAATGAGGCCCGCAAGCTTGCCGATGCGCTCGGCGCTGCCCTCGCCGAAGACATCACTGCACCAATCGACGTGCCGCCGTTCGACCGTTCCAACGTGGATGGCTTTGCCGTGCGTTCGGCGGATGTTGCGGCAGCCCGCGAAGGCGCGCCCGTGCGCCTTGCGCTGAACGATGAGACCATTCACTGCGGCACGGCGCCGGTGCTGCAGGTAGCCGTGGGAACCGCAACGCCCATCGCGACCGGCGGCCCGCTGCCACGTGGCGCCGATGCCGTGGTCATGGTTGAACATACCCAACCGGCTGACGCTGGTGCGATCGATGTCCGTCGCGCGGCCTCGCCAGGGCAATTCGTATCCTGCGCCGGATCGGATATCGCGCGCGGCGAGGCACTCCTGCGTGCCGGCACGATCATCGGCTCGCGCGAGATCGGCATGCTTGCGGCCTGCGGCATCGCCCAGCTGAAGGTTGCGCGCAGGCCGCGCGTTGCCGTGATTTCCACCGGCGACGAGTTGGTGCAGCCCGGCGAGCCACTTGGGCCCGCCGCCATCTACGACACCAATGGCGCCATTGTCACAGCCGCGATCGACGAGAATGGTGGCGAGGCGGTGTTTCTCGGCGCCATTCCCGACGACGAAGCCAAGCTCGAAGCTACGATGCGGCGCGCGCTGGCGGATGCCGACATGCTGGTGCTCTCGGGCGGCACATCGAAGGGCGCGGGCGATCTGTCCCATCGTATCATCAGCCGGCTCGGCCAGCCCGGCATCATCGCGCATGGCGTTGCACTCAAGCCGGGCAAGCCACTGTGCCTTGCGGTGTGCGACGGTAAGCCGGTGGTGCTCCTGCCGGGCTTTCCGACCTCGGCGATGTTCACCTTCCACGACATGATCGTGCCGGTGCTGCGCAGGATGGCCGGACTGCCGCCGCGCTCCGATGCCAAGGTGAGTGCGACCGTGCCGGTGCGCATTGCCTCCGAGCTCGGCCGCACCGAGTTCGTCATGGTCTCGCTGGTCGAGGGCAGGGACGGCCTGATCGCCTATCCCTCCGGCAAGGGCTCCGGCGCGATCACCTCGTTCGCCCAGGCCGACGGCTTCGTGCGCATCGATGCGCTCACCGACCAGATGCCGGCCGGGACCGCAGCCGAGGTGACGTTGTTCACGCCGCACGTGCGGGTGCCCGATCTCGTTATCGTCGGCAGCCATTGCACCGGCCTCGACCTCGTCACCGCGCAGCTTGCCCACGCAGGTCTCGTCGTGCGCTCAATTGCCGTCGGCAGCCTCGGCGGGCTTGCGGCGGCGAAGCGCGGCGAATGCGATCTCGCGCCGATCCATCTGTTCGACGACAAGAGTGAGACCTACAACACGCCCTATCTCGTCGAAGGGCTCGAACTCGTGCCGGGCTGGCGGCGAATGCAAGGCATCGTCTTCCGCAAGGGCGACAAGCGGTTCGAGGGGCTCGGCGTGAAGGAGGCCGTTGCCGCTGCGCTCGCTGATCCCGCCTGTATCATGGTCAATCGCAACCAGGGCGCCGGCACGCGTATCCTGATCGACCGGCTGCTCGGCGGCGCGCGCCCGGAAGGTTACTGGAACCAGCCGCGCTCGCACAACGCGGTCGCCGCGGCTGTCGCGCAGCATCGCGCCGATTGGGGCATGACCATTGCGCCGGTCGCCCATGCGGCCAATCTCGGTTTCATTCCGTTTGCGGAAGAGCATTATGATTTTGCCCTGGTGACGTCGCGCAAGCAGCGTCTCGCCGTGCAAACGTTCCTCGATGCACTCGGCTCGGTCGAAGCCAGAGCTGCACTGGAGCGCGCAGGCTTCCGGCCCGCGTAAGGCGACTGACGACGACGTGGCATTCAAACCGCGCGACAGACAGGGTAGGGGACACGATGGCGCGGCCGCTATCGATTGCGATCGTCGGTGCTGGCATGGGCGGTCTTGCGACCGCCGCGGCGCTGAGACGGGTCGGCATCAACGTGATGGTCTACGAGCAGGCCTCCCGGTTTGCGCGCATCGGCGCCGGTATCCAGATCGGCTGCAACGCGATGAAAGTGCTGCGTGCGCTGGGGCTGGAGGCGCGAATGCGCGAGCACGCGTTCTATCCGCGGTCCTGGAACAACCGCGATGGGAAGAGCGGCGACATCAAGTTCGACATGATTTTTGGCGAGAGCGCGGAAGCGAGGTTCGGAGCGCCCTATCTGCTCGCCCATCGCGGTGATCTGCATGCGGCGCTGGCAAGCGCGGTGCCGGATGAATTTGTGAGGCTCAATCACAAGCTCGTCGGCCTCGACGAGACCGGCGAAGGCGTCCGGATGAGTTTCGCCGATGGCACCAGCGCCGTTGCGGACGCGGTGGTCGGCGCGGACGGCGTGCATTCGGCGGTGCGTGACATCCTGTTCGATACCGCGCCCGTCAAATTCACGGGCCGCATCGCCTATCGTACCACCTATCCGGCTGCGCTGCTTGGCGAGAAGATCGACGACTGCACCAAATGGTGGGGCGAGGACCGTCACATCGTGATCTATTACGTCAAGCCTGATCGAAGCGAGGTCTATCTCGTCACCAGCCAGCCGGAGCCGGACTTCCGCATCGAGTCCTGGTCGGCGAAGGGCGACGCGCGCGATTTGCGCGCCTCATTCGAAGGCTTTCATCCGCAGGTCGGACAGGTGCTGGCGGCATGTCCCGACGTGCACAAATGGGCGATCATGGATCGCGATGCGCTGGAGCGCTGGGCCGACGGCAAGGTGACGCTGCTCGGCGACGCCTGCCATCCGATGACGCCCTATATGGCGCAAGGCGCGGCCATGGCGATCGAGGATGCCGCAGTGCTGTCGCGCTGTCTGGACGGCATCGACCGCGATGGCGTTGCAGATGCTTTCCGCCGCTTCGAGGCGACACGGAAGGAGCGGACGACCCGGGTGCAGGAGACCTCACGCGCCAATATCTGGCTGAAACAACGGACGGATACGAGCTGGGTCTACGGCTACGATGCCTGGTCGGTGCCGCTGGCGGCCTGAAGGGACTGCTCGCGCGCACGCTCGCGTTCCTCGGCTTCCGCAAGCGCACGCTGCGCTGCAGGCGGCAGCGGCTTCGGGTCCGGCGGGACGTTGACGATTTTGTCGCTGCCCGTGGCCTGTTGGCTCAGCCGTTTGGTGCTGTCGATCGCTTTCGAGAGATCGAACACGAAATCGACGACTGCGAATATGGCATTCAGAAGAGAGTCGGCCATGGCTGATCCGGACTGCGTCCCGATCAGTAGTCGCAGCTCGTCTCGATCCGGTTCGATATCCCGTTAAGCGCTAGGCCGCATCATCCAGCGCCGCGAGCCGCTCAGCCTCGGCGATGTCCTCGACCGTGTTGGCGTTGAAGAACGGATCGAGCGGCTCGGCCGGCCATGTCACCGTCGCGAGTGGATAGCGCGCGGTCCAGCGGTCGATCTTGCGGAGATCCTCGACGACCAGGGCGTGACGCAGCTCGTCGCGCAAGGCAACGCGCCACAGGCCGATCACGGGATGCGACTGGTCGCCGGAAGCAGCGACCGCGAGCTGCGCATTCTCTCTCGCGCGCGCCTCATGCAGGCGCGCGACCAGATCGCGCGGCAGGAACGGACAGTCGCCAGCGGCGCTGAGCACCCATTCGATCTTCGGTCGGTTTGCTGCGGTCCATTCGAGTGCGGCAAGGATGCCGGCGAGCGGGCCGGGAAAGCCGGGGACGTCGTCGGCGACGACCTGCAATCCGAATGCCGCAAAACGCGCGGGATCGCCATTCGCATTGAGGATCAGCCCACTGCATTGAGGCTTCAGGCGCGTGATCACGCGCTCCAGGATGGTGCGGCCGCCGATGGTTCGCATCGGCTTGTCGCCGCCGCCCATGCGCCGTGCCAGACCGCCGGCCAGCACCACGGCTTGCGTTGCTGGAATACTAGTCGTCACCACCTTCGCCCTTACGCTTGTGCTTTGCCGATTCCTCCTCGACGTAAGCGAGGTTCTGGTCGTAGACGATACGCTCCTCGCCCGCGAGCGCGATGAAGCGTTTACCGCGGGTGCGCCCGACCAGCGTCAGACCTACCTGTCGCGCGAGATCGACACCCCAGGCGGTGAAGCCGGAGCGCGACACCAGAATCGGAATGCCCATCCGCACGGTCTTGATCACCATCTCCGAGGTGAGACGTCCCGTGGTGTAGAGGATCTTGTCGGCGGCATCGACGCCATGGCGGTACATCCAGCCCGCGATCTTGTCGACGGCGTTGTGGCGGCCGACATCCTCGGTGTAGCAGAGCGGGGTGCCCTCCTTGCACAGCACGCAGCCGTGGATCGCGCCGGCCTCCAGATAGAGCGACGGCATGGTGTTGATGGTCTGCGTCATCTGGTAGAGCCAGGAGGTACGCAGCTCAGCCTTCGGCAGTGCGACGCTCTCGACGGCTTCCAGCAGATCGCCGAAGGCGGTGCCCTGCGCGCAACCCGAGGTCTGGGTGCGCTTCTTCAGCTTGGCTTCGAAATTGGTATGGTGTTCCGTGCGCACGACGACCACCTGGAGGTCGTCGTCGTATTCGACCTCGGTGACCGCGTCATTATATTTCAGCATGTTTTGGTTCAGCAGGTAGCCGAGCGCCAGATATTCCGGGTAGTCGCCGATCGTCATCATGGTGACGATCTCCTGCGAATTCAGGTATAGCGTCAGCGGCCGTTCCATCGGCACCTTGATTTCGACCTTTGCGCCAGTCTGGTCGGTCCCGGTCACGCTCTGGGTCAGGCGCGGGTCGTCCGGGTTGGGGACGATCAGGGGCACCGGGGCTTTGTCGATCTTCATCATGGTGCGACGTTAGCATGACATTCGCCTCAAGCCGATATAAGCATGCTGAGGAATGAGCAAAATGCCTCCGCTCGTCATTGCGAGCGCAGCGAAGCAATCCAGAAATGCATCCGCAGAGACACTCTGGATTGCTTCGCTGCACTCGCAATGACGGGGAGGGAGCGGTGGTTCCACCAAGGACTATGCAGTGCGTAGAGACGGACCTGGAATGAAAGTCATCGGCCTTGCGGGCTGGAGCGGTGCGGGCAAGACCACGCTGTTGGCGCGGCTGATCCCGCATTTCAGCGCGCAGGGCCTGCGCGTCTCCGTCATCAAGCATGCGCATCATCAGTTCGACGTCGATGTGCCCGGCAAGGATTCCTGGCGCCATCGCGAGGCGGGCGCAACCGAGGTGCTGGTGGCGTCGTCGAACCGCTGGGCGCTGATGCATGAATTGCGCGGCGCCCCGGAGCCGCGGCTGCCGGAACTTCTGGGCAAATTGTCCGCCGTCGATCTCGTGGTGGTCGAGGGCTTCAAGCGCGAGCCGCATCACAAGATCGAGGTGCATCGCGCCGCCAACGACAAGCCGCTGCTGTTCCCTGATGATCCCGGCATCGTCGGGATTGCGACCGACGCTGCGGTTGAAACACGGCTGCCGACCGTCCATCTCGATGATATCCAGGCTGCAGCGGCATTGCTCCTGCGTGCGGCGATGCCGGTCGAGGAAGCGGTTGCAAGAAGCGCGGCGACGCGCTGACGAGGCTCCATGGCTCAACTGTCGGACGATTGTTTTGCTTTCGGTGGACCGATGATGTCGGTCGACGAGGCCGTTGACCTGATCACGGCCCGTGTCAGCGCGATTGCCGATATCGAGACCGTGATGCTGGTCGAAGCCGACGGGCGTGTGCTGGTGCACGATATCGCCGCGCCGCTGCCGTTGCCGCCTTTCACCAACTCGGCCGTCGACGGCTACGCCGTCGGCAATGCCGACCTGCCGGAGACAACGGAGCAGGCATTCCCGCTCGATGGCCGCATCCAGGCCGGCGGTCTTGCTCAGGCGCCGATCAAGCCGGGCCACACCGCGCGCATCTTCACGGGCGCGCCGATGCCGCCGGGCGCCGAGACCGTCTTCATGCAGGAAGACGTCCGCATCGATGTATCAGGCAGGGTCGTGCTGCCATTCGGGCTGAAGCCAGGCGCCAACGTCCGCCCGGCCGGAGAGGACATCCCGGTGGGGCAGATTGCGCTGCGCGCCGGCCAGCGGATGCGGCCGCAGCATGTCGCGCTTGCAGCGGCGTTCGGCCTGACCCGGCTCGATGTCGTCAGGCGCATTCGCGTCGCGGTGTTTTCCACCGGCGACGAACTGGCCTCGCCCGGCGCGCCGCGCGCGGCCTCGCAGCTGTTCGATTCCAATCGCTTCATGTTGATGACCATGCTGCGCCGGCTCGGCTGCGAGGTGCACGATCTCGGCATTCTGCGCGACGAGCGCGCCTCGCTCGCGAATGGTTTGAAGCAGGTTGCAGGCCAACATGACCTGATCCTCACCACCGGTGGCGTCTCGACCGGCGAAGAGGATCACGTCAAGGCGGCAGTGGAGAGCGTCGGCTCGCTGGTGCTGTGGCGGATGGCGATCAAGCCGGGCCGGCCGGTGGCGATGGGCATCATCGGCGGCACGCCGCTGATTGGGCTGCCCGGCAATCCCGTCGCGAGTTTCGTCACATTCGTCCATGTGGTGCGGCCGACCGTGCTCGCGCTCGCCGGCAGTCTGCAGGAACCGCTATTGCCGATCCCGCTGCGTGCGGCGTTCACCTACAAGAAGAAGCCGGGCCGCCGCGAATATGTGCGCGCCTCCTTGCGCCGCGCGCAGGATGGCGCGCTGGAAGCGGTCAAGTTTCCGCGCGAAGGGGCAGGGCTGCTGTCGTCGTTGGTGGAGACCGATGGACTGATTGAACTCGGCGAAGACATTACGGCCGTCGAGCCGGGCGAGAGCGTAGGTTTCCTGTCCTATGCGAGTTTGCTCTGAGCTCTTGCGTTGACGTCCCCTATTCCTCCCGCCATGTTGCGTTGATGACCCGAACGACGCTCGATCTCACTGGGCTGAAATGCCCGCTACCAGCCCTGAAAACACGCAAGGCGTTGAAACCATTGCAGCCGGGCGATCAGCTCGAAGTCCACTGCACCGATCCTTTGTCGGTGATTGACATTCCAAACCTGATCCGCGAGACCGGCGACACGGTGGAGATCACCGAGCGCAATGACGCGCGCATCGTGTTCTTGATAGAAAAAGCGAATGGTTCGATAGATGGCGCCAATGCTGCGCTGCGTTCTTGAGCGCGTTACCGCGCGGATACCGACCATTTAACTATCGACATCGATCACGGCTTCTGTCCCAATTGACTTTGTCCGCGCGGGCGCGGAGGTTGAGTCTCGTCTGCTATACGCGGATCAGCGGGCCACACACGAAGCCTGGATGTCGTGGCGGGCATAGAGTCCCGATCGAGGGGTTAACTTTTCAGACACGCGTGACGATCCTGACGCGTGTCGGATGATTGTGCGGAGCAGCGGGGACAATTGGCTGCACTGCAACGGCTGAGGAACAGGATGGTTAGGGCAGGCTGCTCAGAAGGGTGGCGGCAGGGGAGGAATGCATGACGACAATCGAAGGCACTGGAAGCATTTCGGGTGCTGGCGCCGGAATTCTCGATCGTGAGCACACGATCGCCAAGCCCGGCTTCAATCGCTGGCTGGTACCCCCGGCGGCGCTCTGCATCCATTTGTGCATCGGCATGGCCTATGGCTTCTCGGTGTTCTGGCTGCCGTTGTCGCGCGCGATCGGAATCACGCAGAGCAAGGCATGCCCGGACATGTCGCTGTTCCAGGAACTCTTCACCACGACCTGTGACTGGAAGGTCGCGAGCCTCGGGTGGATGTTCACGCTGTTCTTCGTCCTGCTCGGCGTCTCTGCCGCGATCTGGGGCGGCTGGCTTGAGCGTGTGGGCCCGCGCAAGGCGGGCGTCGTCGCCGCGCTGTGCTGGGGCGGCGGTCTTCTGATCGGCGCTTTCGGTGTGTATGTGCACCAGCTCTGGATCATGTGGCTGGGCTGCGGCGTGATTGGCGGCGTCGGTCTCGGCCTGGGTTACATCTCTCCGGTGTCGACGCTCATCAAATGGTTTCCCGATCGCCGCGGCATGGCGACCGGCATGGCCATCATGGGCTTCGGCGGCGGCGCTATGATTGGTGCGCCGCTGGCAAACCTGTTGATCAATTACTTCAAGACGCCGACCTCGGTGGGCGTCTGGGAAACCTTCGTCGTCATGGGCGTCATCTATTTCGTCTTCATGACGATCGGCGCATTCGCCTATCGCGTCATACCGGTGGGCTGGCAGCCCGAGGGCTGGACGCCGCCGAGCGAAAAGAAGTCAATGATCACCGAGCATCACGTGCATCTCAACAATGCGCACAAGACGCCGCAATTCTGGCTGATCTGGTGGGTGCTCTGCTTGAACGTCTCGGCAGGCATCGGCGTGATCGGCATGGCCTCGCCGATGCTTCAGGAAATCTTTGCCGGCAAGCTGATCGGTCAACCCGCATTGGCTTTCGGCCAGCTCTCGGTTGAGCAAAAGACGGTCATCGCAGGCATTGCCGCGGGCTTCGCCGGACTGCTGTCGCTGTTCAATATCGGCGGCCGGTTCTTCTGGGCGTCGTTGTCGGATCACATCGGCCGCAAGAACACCTACTATACGTTCTTCCTGCTCGGCATCGTGCTGTACGCGCTCGCGCCCACTTTCGCGGCGATGGGCTCGAAGCTGCTCTTCGTGCTTGGCTTCGGCATCATCCTGTCGATGTATGGCGGCGGCTTCGCGACGGTGCCGGCCTATCTTGCGGACATGTTCGGAACCCAGTTCGTCGGCGCCATCCATGGCCGGCTGCTGACGGCCTGGTCGACCGCGGGCATTATCGGTCCTGTCGTGGTCAACTATATCCGCGAGTTCCAACTCGCCGCCGGTGTGCCGCGTGACCAGCTCTACAACACGACGATGTACATCCTCTGCGCCATGCTGATCGCGGGCTTGATTTGCAATTATCTGATCAAGCCCGTCGATCCCAAGTGGAACATGAGCCAGGAAGAGGTTGCCCGCTTGCAGGCGGCCAGCGCGAAGAGCGAAGCGTCAATCCAGCACGGTTCGTTCGGCATCGGCAGGGGCGGCTTGGATGCCAAGGCGGCGCTGTTCTGGGCTTTCGTTGGCGTTCCCCTGGCCTGGGGCGTCTGGAAGACGCTGGAGAGCGCGGTCAAGATTTTCTGATCGTCAACCCAAAAGGCCGCGGGAGGCTGAAGGTCGGCTCCCGCGGCACTCGCCTGCCAATCATCGAGAATGGGACCTAGGGGGATTTCATGCTTCGCACCCGTATCTGCCTTGCCGCCATGTTGCTGGCAGCAAGCCTCCACACTGCATCGGCACAGACTGCAACGACTCCCGCGGCCCCTGCGGCGACGACCGACGCCAAGCCGCCGGGCAAGATCAAGCTCACCATGCAGAAGCTGAAAGAGATGAAGGCCAAGTGGTCCGCCAACAAGCCGAAGCTGAAGGCGTGCCGCGCCGAGGTGAAGGCCAAAGGGCTGATCGGCGACGATCGCTGGTTCTATATCCAGGATTGCATGGAGAAGACCTGACGAGGTTCCGCCGTCAACGCGCTAAGGGGGCGTGGCAGGGCGGCTGCCCGCCCCCTAAATGATTATAGATACGTTCTAAATTCACTTGGCGTCTGGTATACCAGAAGCTAGAGTCGCCTGGAATGAGACCTGATCTGAGGGACGGTTCCCGAGTGTCGGGTCTGGAAATAATGGCGGATCGCGATGGTCATCCCGCCCCGAGATCATCGCGCTTTTGAGGAGAACGCGACGTTTCCATGAGCAGCAACGACGACGTTCACAAGGTCAGGGAATTCGAGCATCCGGGCGAGGGGCGCCGGCGCGCCAAGGCCACGCCCAAGGGCAGGCAGGTCGATCCGACCGCCCTAAATCAGATCGAGCAATTGCTCGGCGATCGCCCACGGCGGCGCGATCTCCTGATCGAATATCTGCATCTGATCCAGGACAAATATCACCAGATCTCGGCTGCGCATCTTGCGGCCCTTGCTGACGAGATGAAGCTCGCTTTCGCCGAAGTGTTCGAGACTGCGACCTTCTACGCGCATTTCGACGTGGTGAAGGAAGGCGAGCCTGACATCGCTCCGCTGACGATCCGCGTTTGCGATTCGCTCACCTGCGCCATGCTCGGCGGCGAGAAGCTGCTCGCGGATTTGCAAGAAGCCTCGGGTCCGGGCATCCGCGTCGTGCGCGCGCCCTGCGTCGGTCGCTGCGACACCGCGCCTGCCGCTGAAGTCGGGCACAACTTCGTCGATCACGCGACGGTCGCCAACGTCTTGGCAGCTGCAAAGGCCGGCGACATCCACGCGCATCTGCCCAAATATATCGACTACGACGCCTATGTCGCCGGTGGCGGCTACAAGCTGCTCGGCCGCTTGCGCTCTGGCGAGATGTCGACGGACGATCTCCTGAAGGCACTCGATGACGCCTCGCTGCGCGGTCTCGGCGGCGCCGGTTTCCCGACGGGACGCAAATGGCGCGCGGTGTTAGGAGAGCCCGGCCCACGGCTGATGGCGATCAACGGCGACGAGGGCGAGCCAGGCACGTTCAAGGACCGCTATTATCTCGAAACCGATCCGCATCGCTTTATCGAGGGCATGCTGATCGGCGCGCATGTGGTGCAGGCCTCGGACGTCTACATTTATCTACGCGACGAATATCCCGCCTCGCGCGAGATCCTCGAGCGCGAGATCGCAAAACTTCCCGCAGGTGGTCCGACGCTGCACATGCGCCGCGGCGCGGGCGCTTACATCTGCGGCGAGGAGTCCTCGCTACTGGAAAGCATCGAGGGCAAGCGCGGTCTGCCCCGGCACAAGCCGCCTTATCCGTTCCAGGTCGGCCTGTTCGGCCTGCCGACGCTGATCAACAATATCGAGACGCTGTGGTGGGTGCGCGACATCGTCGAGAAGGGCGCTGACTGGTGGAAGGGCCATGGCCGCCATGAGCGTCACGGCCTGCGCAGCTTCTCGGTTTCGGGCCGCGTCAAGAACCCCGGCATGAAGCTGGCGCCATCAGGCATTACCGTGCGCGAACTGATGGACGAATATTGCGGCGGCATGGCCGACGGCCATCAGTTCTACGCGTATCTGCCGGGCGGCGCGTCCGGCGGCATCCTGCCGGCGTCGATGGACGACATCCCGCTCGATTTCGGCACGCTGGAGAAATACGGTTGCTTCATCGGCTCGGCGGCGATCGTGATCCTGTCGCAAAAGGACAGCGTGCGTGGGGCTGCGCTGAACCTGATGAAGTTCTTCGAGGACGAAAGCTGCGGCCAGTGCACGCCGTGCCGCGTCGGAACCCAGAAGGCGGCACAGCTGATGCAGAAGCCGGTATGGAACCGCGCATTGCTGGAAGAATTGAGCCAGGCGATGCGCGATGCCTCGATCTGCGGGCTCGGACAGGCGGCATCGAATCCGCTGTCCTCCGTGATCAAATATTTCCCTGACGAGTTCAAGGAAGCGGCCGAATGACGAAGATTACGTTCGAGCTCGATGGCAAGCAGGTCGAAGCCAAGCCCGGCGAGACGATCTGGCAGGTTGCCAAACGCCAAGGCCGCGACATCCCGCACCTGTGCTATTCGCCCGCGCCCGACTATCGCCCGGACGGCAATTGCCGCGCCTGCATGGTCGAGATCGAGGGCGAGCGCGTGCTCGCCGCCTCCTGCAAGCGCACGCCGTCGGTCGGCATGAAGGTGAAGACCGAATCCGCGCGCGCGACTGCTGCGCAGAAGATGGTGATGGAGCTCTTGGTCGCCGACCAGCCGGCGCGCGAGACCAGCCACGATCCGGATTCGAAGTTCTGGCACTGGGCCGAGACCACCGGCGTCACCGAGAGCCGTTTCCCTGCCGCCGAGCGCTGGGAGACCGACGCCAGCCATCCGGCAATGCGTGTCAATCTCGATGCCTGCATCCAGTGCGGCCTCTGCGTGCGCGCTTGCCGCGAGGTCCAGGTCAACGACGTCATCGGCATGGCTTATCGTAATCACGATTCCAAAATCGTGTTCGACTTCGACGATCCCATGGGCGAGTCGACGTGCGTCGCCTGCGGCGAATGCGTGCAGGCCTGCCCGACCGGCGCCTTGATGCCGGCCGTGATGCTCGACGACAAGCAGACCCGCGTCACCTATGCCGACAAGAAGGTGGACTCGCTCTGCCCGTTCTGCGGCGTCGGCTGCCAGGTGACCTATGAGGTCAAGGACGAGAAGGTGATCTACGCCGAGGGCCGCGACGGCCCCGCCAATCACAATCGTCTCTGCGTCAAGGGCCGCTTCGGTTTCGATTACGTCCACCATCCGCATCGCCTGACCAAACCGCTGGTGCGGCTGCCGAACGCGAAGAAGGATGCCAACGACCAGGTCGATCCCGCCAATCCCTTCACGCATTTCCGCGAGGCGAGCTGGGACGAAGCGCTCGACATCGCCGCCAAGGGCCTCGTCAAGATCCGCGATGAAAAGGGCGTCAAGGCGCTGGCCGGTTTCGGTTCGGCCAAGGGCTCGAATGAGGAGGCCTATCTGTTCCAGAAGCTGGTGCGCACCGGTTTTGGCTCGAACAATGTCGATCACTGCACCCGGCTATGCCACGCCTCGTCGGTTGCGGCGCTGTTCGAAGGGCTGAGCTCGGGCGCCGTGTCGGCGCCGTTCTCCGCCGCGATGGATGCGGAAGTGATCTGGGTGATCGGCGCTAATCCGACGGTCAACCATCCGGTCGCTGCGACCTTCATCAAAAACGCGGTCAAGCAGAACGGTGCCAAGCTGTTCGTGATGGATCCGCGCCGGCAGTCGCTGTCGCGTCATGCGACCAAGCATCTGCAGTTCAAGCCGGGCTCGGACGTTGCCATGCTGAACGCGATGATCAACACGATCATCACCGAAGGCCTGACCGACGATCAGTACATCGCCGGTTACACCGAGGGGTTCGAGGACCTCAAGGAGAAGATCAAGGAATTCACGCCGGAGAAGATGGAGGCGATCTGCGGCATCCCGGCGCAGACGCTGCGCGAGGTGGCGCGAACCTACGCGCGTGCCAAGTCCTCGATCATCTTCTGGGGCATGGGCATCAGCCAGCACGTTCACGGCACCGACAACGCGCGCTGCCTGATCGCGCTGGCGCTGATCACCGGCCAGGTCGGCCGTCCCGGCACCGGCCTGCATCCGCTGCGCGGCCAGAACAACGTGCAGGGCGCATCCGACGCCGGCCTGATCCCGATGTTCCTGCCGGACTATCAGCCGGTCGGCCGCGACGATCTGCGCGGCAGTTTCGAAAAGCTCTGGCAGCAGGATCTCGATCCCGTCCGCGGCCTGACCGTGGTCGAGATCATGAACGCGATCCACGCCGGCGAGATCAAGGGCATGTATATCGAGGGCGAGAACCCCGCGATGTCCGACCCTGACTTGCAGCATGCGCGCCAGGCGCTCGCGATGCTCGATCACATGGTGGTGCAGGATCTCTTCGTCACCGAGACCGCGTTCCACGCCGACGTCATCCTGCCGGCCTCGGCCTTTGCCGAGAAGGACGGCTCCTTCACCAACACCGATCGCCGCGTGCAGCTGGCGCGCCAGGTCATCAAGCCGCCGGGCGATGCGCGGCAGGATCTCTGGATCATCCAGGAGATCGGCAAGCGCATGGGCCTGCCGTGGAATTATTCCGGCCCGGGCGAGGTCTACACCGAGATGGCGGAGTTGATGCCCTCGCTGAAGAACATCAGCTGGGAGCGGCTGGTGCGCGAAGGCGCCGTCACCTATCCGGCCGATGATCCGAACAAGCCCGGCAACGAGATCATCTTCACCACGGGCTTCCCGACTGCGAGCGGCCGCGGCAAGATCGTGCCGGCCAAGGTCGTTCCGCCGGACGAACTGCCGGACGATGAATACCCGATGGTGCTATCGACCGGCCGCGTGCTGGAGCACTGGCACACCGGCTCGATGACCCGCCGGGCCCAGGTGCTCGACCAGATCGAGCCGGAGGCGGTTGCGTTCATGTCGCCAAAGGACATGCGCAAGAAGCAGCTCGTGCCCGGCGATTTCATCCGCCTGGAGACCCGCCGCGGTGCGGTCGAGGTCAAGGTGCGGTCGGATCGCGACGTACCGGAGAACATGGTGTTCATGCCGTTCTGCTACGCGGAGGCGGCCGCGAACCTGCTGACCAACCCGGCGCTCGATCCATTCGGCAAGATCCCGGAGTTCAAGTTCTGCGCGGCGCGCGCAGAACGGGCGGAGATGCGGGACGCAGCGGAGTAGCAATCCGCGCAAAACAACCCCATGCACAGTAGAAATGGGGTTGAAAAGCGCGAGTAACTTTCGGTATTTCCGAAAATTGCTTGTGGCGTCGGGCAAAACACCTGTATAAGGGCATGATCATCAATAGCGCCCGGCTTCGCCGCCCGCGCTGATGGTGGTAAACATGACGCATGTCGAAAGTCACCCCGGCCACCCGCGCACTCTCCGCCGCTGGCGTTGCCTTCACCGTCCATTCTTACGACTACGATCCTGACGCCGAGAGCATCGGGCTGCAGGCGGCGGCTGCGCTCGGCGAAGATCCCGCGCGCGTGCTGAAGACGCTGATGGCGCTGGTGGACGGCAAGCCGGTCTGCGTGATCGTTCCGTCCGATCAGGAAGTCTCGATGAAGAAGCTCGCCGCCGCAGCGCGCGGAAAGTCGGCGCAGATGATGAAGCCGCCCGAGGCCGAGCGCGTCACCGGCTATAAGGTCGGCGGCATCAGCCCGTTCGGGCAGCGCAAGCAGGTCACCACCGTGATCGAGCAGAGCGCACTCGCGCATGAGCTGGTCTATCTCAACGGCGGCCAGCGCGGCCTGCAGGTGCGGATGAAACCGACTGATGTGCGGGATGTCGTGAAGGCGATCGCAGCGGACGTACTCGCCTGAAGTGATCGCCACACCGGCGTGGGCCGCAAGGCTGGTCTACGCAGCGTCGCTGGCTGTCGACGCTCCCGACGGCTATTGCTTGCCCAAACACAACAGCGACGCGTGACGTCGGGGAGGGCGCCTGCATGACTGACGCAATCGGGTTCATCGGTCTCGGTGTCATGGGCGAGCCCATCTGCCGGAATTTGCTGCGCAAGAGCGGGCGCAAGCTGTTGGTCTTCGACCTCGCCGCGGAGCCGCTCGCGCGGATCGTGGCGGATGGCGCAAGCGCGGCAAAATCGGTGGCTGATGTTGTCGCCGGTAGCGACGTCACCTTCCTCTGTCTGCCCAGCGCGAAGCACGTGCTGTCCGCCTTCGAGGGCGGCATTCTGCCGGCGGTCCGGCGTGGCCGGACGATCGTCGATCTCGGGACCTCCGAGGTCAGCATGACGCGCGAATTTGCGCGCCAACTCGCCGAGAAGGGCGCGCTCTGGATCGACGCCCCCATCGCGCGCACGCGTCAGGCCGCGCAGGACGGCACGCTCAGCGTGATGGTCGGCGCAACGTCCGAGCAGTTTTCGCAAGTCGAGCCGCTGATCCGGCATTTCGCCACCGACGTCACCCTGTGCGGCGGCACCGGCGCCGGCCAGATCACAAAAATCCTCAACAACATGGTGCTGTTCGAGACGGTGAATGCGCTGGCGGAGGCCGTCGCGGTCGCGAGGCGCAGCGGCGTCGAGCCAAAGCTGTTGTTGGAGACCCTGTCGAAAGGTTCGGCCGACAGCTTTGCGCTACGTAACCATGGCATGAAAGCCATCGTTCCGAACGAGTTTCCATTGCGCGCCTTCTCGACCGAATATGCGCTGAAGGATCTGAACTACGCGCTCGAACTCGGCAGCCAGACCGGCGTCAACATGCGCGGAGCCGCGCTGATTCGTACGATCTTCGAGGAGGCGATTGAAGGCGGCATGGGCGATGCGTATTTCCCGGTTATCGCGAGGCTGATCGACCGGAAGACAGTTTGACGCAAAAATTGAATCTTGAGAAAATATCTACCTTTGAGAAAGGCCTATTTGTCTTCCGGAGAGCAAAATGAATCACTTGATGAGTTCGCTTCAGAACGGGATCAACGACCGCCAACGAGAACTGAGGCAATTGGTTACGTTGCTGGGCGCGCATGCATTTCGTCTGCAACGAATATCGAACTACCTTCGAGTGATAACGATTCTCTTGTCCGCGATAACAACTGCCAAAGGTGTTGCTGACAAAGTCTATGGAGCCGACTTCACTCCGGCCCTGTTGATCTTTACGGCGCTTGGCATCGTAACGACCGCCGCCATTGGCATTGAAGCAGCGTTCAAATTCGAAAAGCGGGCTGCCGACCTGAACATGCTGTCTGCGACCACGCAAACAACGGTAATCACCGTCGACAGTGAGTGGCGAAAGAATATCGGCTCAATCGGTGACTCGGATCTTCGCAAAGCAGCGAGGGACCTCATTACAATGCAAGACGCAAAACTGACGGAAATTCACCAGAAGGCGGCGCTGGCCGGAATCAATCTTACCTTGGAAATCAGAGAACTCGAAGACCCTCAGGACATACCGTATTCTGCGTAGAGCACGTTCGTACATCATTGTGTACCGCAGACAACCTTCACTGCTTCTGCAACAGTTTCAGCCGGCAGCGCAGCGCCTCGCGGATGTGGCCGCGCGCGAGCTGCTCGGCCTTGTCGCCGTCGCGCGTCGCGATCGCCTCGATGATGGCCTGGTGTTCATCGTGGCTGGTCGCGGGGCGGCCTGCTACGGTGAAGGTGGTCGGGCCGAGCAGGGCGATCCAGTCCTGCAATTCCCGCGAAGCGTTGTCGAGATAGCGGTTGCGCGCGGCGCGGCAGATCGCCTCGTGAAAAGCGCGGTTGAGCCGCGCCCTATCTCGAGCCATCTCGGCGGCATCGGTCTCGGACGCCTCGACAAAAGCTTGCTCGATATCCCTGAGTGCGTCGACCTCGGGCGCCGAGGCGTGCTCGGCGGCGAGACGCGCGGCGGCACCTTCCATGATTTCCCGCATCGCATAGAGCTCGAGCACCTCTGAGATGTCGAGGTTGCGCACGACCAGCCCACGGCCGCCAGCGGGCTCGACGAAGCCGCGCGCCGCGAGCCGGCCCAGCGCCTCGCGCACCGGCGTGCGACTGACCTTCAGCCGCTGCGCCACTTCCTCCTCGCGCAGCCGATCGCCGGCACGGTAGCTGCCGGCCTGCAGCGCCTCGCACAGCGAGCGGAACACGGCTTCGCCCAGCGCCACGCCGTCCCCGCGCGCAATCGATCCGCCTGTCTTTGTCGGACGCCTCGCCATGGTCCCTCGAAGCGCAGGCCGCATCCTGCCCATGCAGAGATGCCGCTTGCGCCGGTATTGTATATCTTTGTATACAAAAGTACGCAATGCCGGCCGCGGTTGACCGGGGCCGCAGGCGGGCAGAATGTCTCCAACTTCGTCGCATCGGGCAGACGGCATGAGCAGCAAATACGACGTGCTGGTGATCGGCGGCGGCAACGCGGCGCTGTGCGCGGCCATCTCGGCGCGGCGTGGCGGCGCCTCGGTGCTGGTCCTCGAAGGCGCGCCAAAGTTCTATCGCGGTGGCAACACCCGCCACACCCGCAACATGCGTTGCGCCCACGACACCGCGACCGAGATCCTCACCGGCCCCTACACCGAGGAGGAATTCTGGGAGGATTTGTTGCGGGTGACCGGCGGGAAGACAGACGAGGTGCTTGCGCGGCATATGATCCGGGAGTCCAAGGACATCCTCAACTGGATCGTGGAGCAGGGCGTGCGCTGGCAGCCCTCGCTCGGCGGTACATTGAGCCTTGGCCGTACCAACTCGTTCTTCCTCGGCGGTGGTCGCGCGATGCTGAACGCGCTTTATCTCACGGCCGAAGAACTTGGCGTCGACGTCGAATACGATGCCGAGGTCACCGACCTCGTGATCGAGGACGGCATGTTCCTCGGCGCGCGCCTGAAGCGGCCGATCAAGGGCGAGACCGAGATCCGCGCGACCGCGCTGGTGGCCGCGGCCGGCGGGTTCGAGGCCAACATCGAATGGCTCAAGCAATATTGGGGCGAGGCGGCCGACAATTTCCTGATCCGCGGCACGCCTTATAATCGCGGCTCGATCCTGAAGATGCTGCTCGACAAGGGCGTGCAGGAGGTCGGCGATCCCACCCAGTGCCACGCGGTCGCGATCGACGCCCGCGCGCCGAAGTTCGACGGCGGCATCATCACGCGTCATGACTCTGTCGTGTTCGGCATCGTCGTCAACAAGCACGCCCAGCGCTTCTACGACGAGGGCGAGGACATCTGGCCGAAGCGCTATGCGATCTGGGGCCGGCTGGTCGCGGCGCAGCCCGACCAGATCGCCTACATCATCTTCGATTCAACCGTGGTCACGAGCTTTATGCCGACCCTGTTCCCGCCGATTGCCGGGCAGACGGTCGCCGAGCTTGCGGGCAAGCTGGAGCTTGATCCGGCTGCGCTGGAAAAGACCATCACCGAGTTCAACGCCGCCGTGCGGCCTGGCACGTTCGACCACACGATCCTGGATGATTGCGTGACCGAAGGCATCACGCCGCCCAAGACCCACTGGGCGCGCAAGATCGAGACGCCGCCTTATCTCGCCTATCCGGTGCGGCCAGGCATCACCTTCACCTATCTCGGCACGCGGGTGAACAAGGAAGCGCGGGTGCTGATGGCCGACGGCAAGCCGTCCGCCAACATGTTCGCCGCCGGCGAGATCATGGCCGGCAACGTGCTGGGCAAGGGATATGCGGCCGGCATGGGCATGACCATCGGCAGCGTGTTCGGGCGGATCGCAGGACGGGAAGCGGCGAAACATGCACGGAACTAGGATTCTCGACGAAGCCGACCGTCTGATGACGGTCTGCAATTCCTGCCGTTATTGCGAGGGTCTTTGTGCGGTATTTCCCGCCATGGAGATGCGGCGCGCCTTCTCCGACGGCGACCTCAACTATCTCGCCAATCTCTGCCATTCCTGCGGCGCCTGCTACGTCGACTGCCAGTTCTCGCCGCCGCACGAATTCGATGTCAACGTCCCGAAGACGCTGGCGGTCGCACGCGCGGAATCCTATGCAGCCTATGCCTGGCCGCAGGCCCTGTCTGGTGCGTTCGCGCGCAACGGGCTTGTCATCAGCATCATCGCCGCGCTCAGCATGGCGGCCTTCATTCTCGGCTTCGTGGCGCTCAACGACCGTAGCGTGCTGTTCGGCGTGCATACTGGGCCGGGCGCCTTCTATAGACTGATGCCGCATAACGCGATGGCCGCTTTGTTCAGTGCCGCGTTCCTCTTCGCAATCTTCGCGCTGGCCATGAGCGTGCGCGCGTTCTGGCGCGACATCGGCCCGCCGATCGGTGGTCGCGCCGACGGCGGCTCGATCTTTCAGGCGATCCGTGACGCGGGCGAGTTGCGCTATCTCCATGGCGGCGGCGTCGGCTGCTACAACGAGGACGACAAGCCGACTGACCGGCGCAAGCTTTTCCATCACCTGACGTTCTACGGCTTCCTGCTGTGCTTCGCCGCGACGTCGGTGGCGACGCTCTATCACTATCTGCTCGGCCGCGAGGCGCCGTACCCGTGGTGGGATCTGCCGGTCGTGCTCGGCACGCTCGGCGGCATCGGCCTCATCGTCGGCCCCATCGGCCTGTTCATGGCCAAGATGCGGCGCGATCGGGCGCTGCTCGACGAGAACAGCTATGGCATGGATGTCGGCTTCATCGCGATGCTGTTCCTCACCGGGCTCACCGGCATGCTGCTTCTCATCCTGCGTGAGACTGCGGCCATGGGGCCGCTACTCGCACTGCATCTCGGCGCGGTGTTCGCGCTGTTCATCACCATGCCCTATGGCAAGTTCGTGCACGGCATCTACCGCTTCGTGGCGCTGGTGCGTTATGCGCAGGAGCGGCGAACAGCGGCTTAGCGGTTACGGCAGACTTGGCCGAGTACTCGTAAACCCGCATACGTCAGGTTTCGGAGGCAAAGCGGAAATCTTGCGCTCGTTCTGAGCTTTACCGGTTGTGACCCGAAGCGGTCACTAGTTCCGGCGCTCTTCTCGACATGGTCAATACCCTTCGTTAACAGTTGGCAATGCAATGTAGCCTCAACTAGAGGTTACAGAGTCGTATGTCCATGACGCGGGTGCGCCGTCGCATAGACCTGGCGCTTATTGCGATGGTCGCGTGGGCGGTGCCAACTGGCATCTGGAGCTGCTCCGCCCGCGCGGACTATCTCCACTTCTCCTCGCTCGACATGACTCCGATCCGGATCAGTCTGGTGCACGAGGTTATCGGGAAGGCGAATTTTCCCGAACTCGTGGTGCCGCGAGCCTACATTTACTACGTCAGTGGTTTTCTACCTGGCCAGGGACCTTTGCCCTCGCAACTCAGCTCGAAAGATGTCTGGCTGATGTTCGTTGACGGCACAGGTGAAGCCTGGACAGTCGCAGTGGCGGAGCGAGCGCGGCGAGATGGTATCGACTCCACCACGGCCCGTCATCGCATGCGCGCCGAAGAGACGACGGTCCAGATCGGCCCCAGCAGCGTTCCGACTTCAGCCTATGCGGATGCTATGCGTGCCGACGTGACACGGTCCGCGCCGCATCGCCAAGACGACAGCTTTGAAGGATTGGCGCATTACCGGGGCGTCTCCAGCTTTTCCTACTATGCCGGTGGATCCGACGACGAGTTTTTCTCAGCGCGCTGTCCCGGCCCGCCGCTAAACCCGGTCTTTCAGTGCAACTATTCGATGTCAATCACCGAAGGCGTCGTGGCGCGGGTCAGTTTTGTCGATTTCCGGCTCTTTGGCGGCCGCGCCTATGCCAATCGACGCCTGCGCTTCGTTCGTGAAGTGGTCTGCCGTTATCTCACCCGCTGCTGATCCCCATCTTTGGAGAGCGACCTTGGCCACCACGCTAACGCTGGCCGGCCGCGCAGACCACGTGATCGAAAAAGCGAGTTCCGCTTGTGGCCCATCTCGGCCCAACGGCAATGTCCGCTTTTTCGTTGCTGTCAGGAACATAGCGGACATCACATCGAAAACGCGTGATCAGAGCCGCCTCGATTCATGATTGCACGCCCTAAAGCAGCCTTCGCGCAGGAAAGCGATCGTCCGCTCGATCGCGACGCTGTTGCGCGGCAGTCCCGTATGGGACGCCTTCACGACGACATGGTCGGCCATGCCCGCCAACATCGCGCTCTGGACTGAGACCCGGCCATCATTCGGCTTCGGTAGAACGAAGAGGCCGGCGACGGGATCGATGAAGCGGTTTCCTGCAATCACCCCGACAGGGTAGTCCACATCGGGCAGGGCGTTCGGTCGCCTCGCTGTCGTAAGCTCGAGCCCGGCCGGGCCGTAGAAGGCGCGGTAGAGCCGAGACCCGCTCAGGAGATCGGCAACCTCGCTGCCGCCGTTCGGCGTGCCCAGCATCACCACGCCGCCAAGGCGGCCCGGCCGGTATTTCGCGAGATAGGCGCGCGTCACGAGACCGCCCATCGAGTGCGCGACGAAGTGGAGCGGAGCCTCGCGTTCGGCAAAGCGGGCGATCGCCGGGTGGATATCGTCGACCAGCGCTGCGATCGGCTTGCTGCGGCTCGCATAGTCGAGGTTGAGCGTTGCGAATCCGGCTGTCTGGAGTGACCGCTCGAGCCTCATCAGCGATGAGGAGCCGCGCGCGATGCCATGAAGCAGAACCACTCCAGCACACCGCGCGCTGCGCATGTCAGGCGCCTCGTGCATCCCTGCTACGCAACCTCGCGCTCCGGCGAGGACGCTTGCTCGCGAGCCATCGTCGTTGCCGTGACATAGTCGGTTTTGCCGGTGCCGAGCAGCGGCACCTTGTCGACGATCATGATCGTCGCGGGCACTGTCAGCTCGGAGGCGCCGATCGCCTTGGCCTGGGCCTGCATTGCGCTGCGCTCGGCATTCTTCTCCGTCGTCAGCAGCACGATGCGTTCGCCCTTGCGCTGGTCGGGGATCGACACGGCGACTGAGGCAGCCTGCGGCCACAGCGTGGTCGCGAGGCTCTCGACCGCTGACAGCGAGACCATTTCGCCCGCGATCTTGGCAAAGCGCTTGGCGCGGCCCTTGATGGTGATGAAGCCGGCCGCATCGATCGCGACGATGTCGCCAGTGTCGTGCCAGCCCTCGGGGAGCACTTCGAGCACGCCCGGGTTTTCAGCCCTGAGATATCCGAGCATCACGTTTGGTCCGCGCACCGACAGGCGTCCGCCCTCGTCGATACCGGGCACCGGGTCGAGGCGGCTTTCCATCAGCGGCGACAGGCGGCCGACGGTGCCGGGACGGTTAGCCATCGGCGTGTTCATCGCCAGCACCGGCGCCGTTTCGGTGACGCCATAGCCTTCGAGAATGCGGATGCCGTAGCGCTCCATGAACACCTGGCGCGTCCGGTCCTTGACGGCCTCGGCGCCGGCGATGACGAGGCGCAGGGTGCGGAAGTCGTAGGCATGTGCCGAGCGCGCATAGCCTGACAGGAACGTGTCGGTACCGAACAGGATCGTGGCGCCGGTCTGGTAGATCAGCTCGGGCACGATGCGGTAGTGCAGCGGCGAGGGGTACATGTAGATCGGAATGCCCGCGAGAACAGGCATCATCATGCCGCCTGTGAGCCCGAACGAGTGGAACACCGGCAGCACGTTGAACACCTTGTCATTGGCGTTGGCATCGACCCGCGCCAGCGCCTGCGCCGCGTTGGCGAGGATGTTGCGGTGGGACAGCACCACGCCCTTGGGCGTGCCTTCCGAGCCCGACGTGAACAGCACGACGGCCGGATCGTTGGCCTGGCGGGCGACCCGCGGAGCGGTGCCTGCGAGCAGGCCCTTGATCTTGTCGACTGTTCCGATCGAGGCACGGATATCCTCGAGATAGACAACGTTGGCCTCGTCGCAGATCGCGGCCATCAGCTTGTCCAGCTTGCCTTTCTCGATAAAGGCCTTCGATGTCAGCACGGTCTTGACCTGCGCCGCCTTCATGGCGGCGAGGACGTTGACCGGACCGGCGGAGAAGTTGAGCATCGCAGGGACGCGGCCGATGCTCTGCAGCGCCATGAAGACGACCGCGACGCCCGCCGAGTTCGGCAGCAGCACGCCGACATTCTCGCCGGCCGAGGTGCCGGCCTCCAACTTGCGGCTCAAAACCTGCGCGCCGAGGATCAGCTTGCGATAGGTCAGCTTGGTGCCCAGCGCGTCCTCGATGATGACCTTGCCGGTGTCGCGGTCGCGATAGGCATGTCCGAGCGCCTCGAACAGCGAGTGATCGAGCATGGCGTTCTTCACCAGGGCGTCGATCATCACGTCCTGAAGTGCTGCGCCGGCAGCGTTGCGGCGCGCCTTGCCCTTCAGTTGCTCATCGACCGGCAGCTTGACCGGCGGCAGGATCGTCACCGTCACCCGGGGGAACCACGAGCGCTTGATCTGGCTGGAGTTGAGGTAGCTGAGGTGCGAGCGTTGCGCGCCCTCGATGCGAACCGGCACGACCACGGCGTCGGCCTTGTCGGCGATCATCGCGGTGCCGTCATAGACCTTCATCAGCGAGCCGGAGACAGTGATGCGTCCCTCCGGGAAGATCACGACCGGCTCGCCGGCGGCGACGAGCTTGATCAGGTCGCGCGCGGCCAGCGGCTTGGTCGGGTCCATGGTGTAGTGCTTGACCACGCGCAGGAACGGCTTGGCCCACCAGGCCTTCGAGATGCCAGTATCGACCGCGAAGCTCGCGTCGATCGGCAGCACGGCGTGCAGCAGAGGGCCGTCGATCAGGCTGACATGATTGGGGGCGATCAGCATCCGCGTGCCGGGAGGCGGCAGGTTTTCCAGGCCGCGTATTTCGGTGCGGAACAGCGCGCGGAACAAGAGGCCGCCGAAATCGCGGACGCCTTCCTTGCCCCATTTGGTCAGCACGAACCACACCGCGCCAAAGCTGGCGATGCCGAGGCCGAAGAATATCCAGCCGACATGCAATCCGCCCGCCTGCAGCAACGCGACGAACAGCGAGCCCACCACCATGAAGGCGGCCTGCAACACGTTGCCGGCGGCGATGATGCGGGCGCGCTCGTTCGGGACCGACCAGGCCTGCACGGCAGCGAAGGAAGGAACGACGAACAGGCCGCCGCCGAACGCGAAGGCGACGAAGTCGGCCAGCATGCGCAAGCCCGCGAACGAGGTCGCGAAGTCGACCGCTGCGATGTCCTGGCCCTTGGTGGTCACAGCGATGGCCCAGGCGAGGTCAAGGCCGGCACAGCCCATGATGATGGCGCCGATCGGCACCAAGGCGAGGTTCGGCCGAACATGGCTCAGGCTGGCCGCGAACAGCGAGCCGATGGCAATGCCGATCGCGAAGGTCGCAAGGCACAGCGTCACCACGCCTTCGGTGCCACCGACCACGTCCTTGACCAGCGCCGGCAGCAGCGACAGCACGATGGCGCCGACCAGCCAGAACCAGGAGACGATGACGGTGCCGTCCCACAGCCGATGGTCAGCATGCAGCGTCTTGAGCAGGCTCAGCGTCGAGGTCCAGGGATTGGCATCGACGGGCAGATCGGGCGCCGAGGGCGTCGTCTGCGGAATGCGGGAGGCGAAGGCCCAGGACAGCAGAGCCAGCACAACCACGGCCGATGCGACCCAGGCCATATGAGCGGAGCCGGCCACGAACTGACCGCCGGCGACGGTGCCGAGCAGGATCGCCATGAAGGTCGCGCCTTCGACCAGCGCATTGCCGGTCGCGAGCTCGCCGAGCTCGAGCTGGTCCGGCAGCATGGAATATTTCACGGGGCCGAACAGCGCGGCGATGATGCCGAACAGTGCGAGCGATGTGAACAGCAGCGGCACCGAGTGCATGAAGAAGCCGGCGGCGGCAAAGCCTGCCGCGAAGATCTCGGCGAATTTCAATCGTCGTGCGACGACCGATTTGACATATTTGTCGGCGAGCTGGCCGCCGAGCCCGGACAGGATGAAATAGGGGAAGATGAAGACGGCGCCTGCCACCGTCACAAGCGCATCACCGTGGCCTGTCGCTGCGCTGTAAAGCAGGATGATGACGAGCGCGTTCTTGAGCACGTTGTCGTTGAGCGCCGAGAAGAATTGCGCCCAGAACAGCGGGGCGAAACGGCGTGACGACATCAAATCCCTGATCATGACTAGTCCTGATTTGGAGAGGCAGCCTGAGGAAATTACGTTGCTGGTCGAACGTCACGACCGGAAGAGGGTGGGAGGAGCGATTGCAGGGCGACTTTGGTCGTCAGCCTGCCGGGTCCCCCGGTTCCTCCGATCCTGTTGGTCTTCAAGTGGTCCCGTTAGGTTCGCAAATATCCGGTCGCGGGCGCAGGTGGGCGGAAATGCCGCGCTGATCGCCGTATCGCGCCAACGGATAGGAAACGTTGAACCGCATCGTCGATATCGGGCGAATCGGCCGCGAATGTCCGGACATAGTAAGTCCTTTGTTGCATCGAGCCCTCGCATTCGAACGGACTCGCATGCGCGCAAACCTCCGCTCAAGTGAGGTCAGCAAGATGGCGAAACGGATTGAAACGGCCGAGCAGGCCGAAGCGGCGGCTCTCGAAGCGAGCACGAGCGCGGCTGGCCCGCCACATCCGGAAGGTCGCACGGCGTTCAGCCAGTACGCCGGCAATGTCGCAGGCATTCGCGATGCGATCGATCGGGGCCATGGCGAACCGCAGCAGGGCGCGGCCGAATCCGGTGACGAGGGCTACGGCGTCGTCGACGAAGGTGGAGGCGATATCAACAGCGAGGGTTTGCATTTTGCGGGTCTCCAGGTTAATTTGAACAATGTTCACATGAGTAGCTTGAAAATGAACAATGTTCAAGAAGAATCGGTGCGGGATCAGAAAAAAAATCGGCGCCGGCTCCAGATCCTGGAGATCGCCCGTCGCATTATCGCGACTAAGGGCTTGAGATCGTTGAAGGTTCGGGACGTTTCCGAGGCTGCCGGCTGCTCGGTCGGCAGCGTCTATAACGAATTCGGCGACTTCGACGGGGTGATCCTGACCGTCAACAGGGAGACGGTTCAGGCGCTGACGGCGCGGCTGCGCGGGGTTCCGGATGAGGATCCGGTCCGCCAGCTCTATGGGCTGGCCGAGACCTATCTCGACTTCTTCGCCGAGCACGCCAATTTGCTGCGCTCGCTGTTCGAGCATCGAATGGAGGACGACCGTCCTTACCCCGACGATATCCTTCAGATGGTGATGGATGCCTTCGCGCTGATGCATCCGCCGCTGGTGCGGGTGTTGCCGGATGCCGATGACGTGAAGATCGCGCTGCTGTCACGCACGCTGTTTTCCGCGGTGCATGGAATCATCTCGCTCGGCCTTGAAGAACGTATGGTCGCCGTGCCGCCGCAGATGCTGCGCCAGCAGGTGACGCAGTTCCTGGACGCGCATCTCGTCGGGCTCGGAATCCTGCCGGCACGATAAACGCGATGGTCGCCCTCATGCGCGGGCGGCCTCGCGCGGTCTCGCGGCGACGAGGACGACGTCCGCTTTCCCGTTGTCGACCTGAACCCGGTTACGTCCCTTCTCCTTGGCGTGATAGCAGGCCGCATCGGCCCGACGCATCGCCTCCTCGAGCGTGGTGTCGCGGTCGGTGATGCAGGTAACGCCGATGCTGGCGGTCACCGCAAAGCAGCGATCGTCCCAGGCGAAGTTGAACAGCTCGAGCGTCCGCCGCAGCCGCTCGGCGATATCGATGGCATCGTACGGCGGACATTGCGGCAGGATCAGGCAGAATTCGTCGCCGCCGAGCCGGGCGACCAGATCGCGCGGCCGCCGATCCTGCTGCAGCAGCTGCGCGATCTGACACAGCAGCCGATCGCCCGCGAGATGGCCGCAGCTGTCGTTGACGCTCTTGAACTGGTCGAGATCGAGCAGGATGAGACTGAGCGCACCTTCGCCGCCGCCATCGAGCTCGCGCTGCAGGCGCGCCTCGAAGGCGCGCCTGTTGGCGATACCGGTCAGCCAGTCATGCGAGGCCTGAAAGGCGAGGCGCTCTTTCTCGGCATGTAGCGCATCCTCGAACGCCTGTCGCTGCAGCACCAGCCGCCGCGTGTGCCAGATCAGGAGCAGGATCAGGGTCGCGGCGGTGGCGACGTTCAGGCTTGTCAGCGTCAGCTTGATGGCGCGTGAGCCCTCGCCCAGCACGGTCGAGAACCGCTCGGCATGTCCCGTGAACTGCCGGTTCAGCTCCGAGAGCCGCGACGACAGAAATTGCTGGCGCTCGCTGTCGCGAATCGGACCATGCTTCAGCTCGCTCCGGATGACTTCACCGAAGACGCTGAGCTCCAGCAGCATCGGATCGGTGGCGGCCCATTCCCGGATCGCTTCGCGGAGGAAGCTGACCTGGTTGAAATAGCGGAACAGCCAGATCAGGCCGGGAACGTCATCGGGATGATTGCCGCCTTGCAGGAAGCCGATGCGGGCGATCTCGACGTCGACCGGATCGCGCTCGAGCGCCCATCTTGCATATTCGTCGCCGATGGGGACCGCGAGCGCCGTCTGGTACTGTGCGAACTGGCCGGCTTCGCCCGAATGCAGATAGAGGTTGAGGAAATAGACCGCGTTCTTCTGCGAGCGCGACCACATCGCCTCGCCCGCGACATAGGCGCGAACCGATGACATCACCTCGAGGCTGAATCCCGCGATCGTCGCCTGGAGCACAACGACCATGACGAAGGGCGAGACGAGCTTGATGACGTGAAGGAAGCTGCGTTCCCTCGCCGACGTTGCTGTTCTGTGAAACACTGCGTTCCCCAAATCGCTCGACGATCCCAGCGGAGCGTTCGCTGATAACGCGAACCAGAGGGAAATGCTGCTTAACTCTACCTGAAATAGCAGCGAGACCGTCGCGCAGGGTGAAAGCGCCATGAAACGGATGCACGCAGATCGCGGCAAATGCTACGCAGCCGGAACTTGCGCACCCATGTCGCAAATCCCGCCTTCGCGATTCACCCGATCCAGAGAATTTCAGCCTGGCGTTAGACCAGCACCGGCTTGCGCACGCGACCAGCATCGCCGAACACGCGCAAATACCGCTCGATCTCCGAGGGCATGCCGGTTGCCTTCTCCGGATTGTCGGAGAGCTTGACGGCCGGACGTCCGTCGACCGAGGACACCTTGCAGACCAGCGAGATGGGATCGAGGTTGAACGAGCCGTCCGGCGCACAGCCGACGAAATCGTTGGTGAGGTTGGTGCCCCAGCCGAAGGAGAGCCGGACGCGGCCGGCGAAGTGATGATAGGTGTCCTCGATCGAGCCGACGTCCATCGCGTCGGAGAAGACGAGCAGCTTGTCCTTGGGGTTGCGGCCCTTCTTCTGCCACCAGGCGACGATTTCCTCGCCGGCCTGGATCGGCGGCGCGCTGTCGGGGCGGAAGCCGGTCCAGTCGGCCACCCATTCCGGCGCATCGCGCAGGAAAGCCTTGGTGCCGAAGGCGTCGGGCAGTGCGATCAGCAGATTGCCGCCATAGGTCTGGCGCCACTGGTCGAGGATGCGATAGGGCGCCCAGCGCAATTCCTCATCGTCCTTGGCGAGCGCGGCTGCGACCATCGGCAGCTCGTGCGCATTGGTGCCGATGGCTTCGAGATCGTTGTCCATGGCGAGCAGTACGTTGGAGGTGCCGATGAAGGACGATCCCAGACCTTCCTTCACCGCTTCCACGCACCAGCGCTGCCAGAGAAAGCCGTGGCGACGGCGCGTGCCGAAATCGGACAGCCGCAAATTCTCCAGCTTGCGCAGCCGCTCGACCTTGGTCCACAGCTTGGCCTTGGCCCGGGCATAGAGCACGTCGAGCTCGAAGCGGCCGCGGCCCTTCATCGCCGAACGCGAGCGCAATTCGTTGAGGATGGCGAGCGCCGGAATCTCCCACATCGTGCTGTGGGTCCACGGCCCGTGGAAATGGATTTCGTACTGGCCTTCGACCTTGCGCAGCTCGTATTCGGGAAGGCGGAATTCTGCCAGCCAGCGGATGAAGTCCGCCGAGAACATGTGGGTCTTGCCGTAAAAGGTGTTACCGGCGAGCCAGATCAGCTCCTTCTTGGAGAAGCGGATGGTCCGGGCGTGGTCGAGCTGGGCGCGCAGCTCGCCCTCGTCGATGGTCTCGGCAAGGCGCACATGGCGCGAGCGGTTGATCACCGAGAAGGTGACCTGCTGATCCGGGTAGTCCTCCCGAATCATCTGTAACATCAATAGTTTATAGAAATCGGTATCAAGCAGGCTGCGGATGATGGGATCCAGCCGCCAGCTGTGATTGTAGGTTCGGCTCGCAATGTCGGTCACTGTCATGACCGAATTCTAGCGTGGCCGCCCGCGCGCAACCAGTGGGTTTCGGGCGGGACAGGCCGTCGCTGGTGACCGCGCGCCGAGCCGGGTGCCGCGCACCCAAACGATCCTCTGCGATCGTGCCTTACATTGCGTCGAACTGCCCGGTGAGCGTGACGCGCGGACCGTGCGTGCGGTCCGGTGTGAAACCGGCGTTGGACGAGCCGGTCTCGTTGAACACGTTGACGAAGGCATCGAGCCGGTAGCTGGCACCAAGCTTGAGGTTCTGCGTCACCCAATAGGAAACGCCGACCTGGATGTCGGCGCTCAGCGCGCCGGCAAACAGCCGGTCACTGCCTGTAGCGATCTGATCGATCACCGTGGGGGGCGGGCTACCAACAAACAAGCTCCTCGCTGTGATCTGCGATTGCTGCCGACCCAATAGCAAGGCGACGTCGCCGCTATAATCGAACGACCATTGGCCGGCGAATCGGACCGAGCCTTCCAGACCGATAAGCGGTCCGGCGCCCAGGAAGCTCGCGCGCGTATCATCGAAATTCGATTGCGTGGCGGAGATGCCGGGGGCTGTGGCCGCCTGGACATTGGAAGTCGAACTCCGGACGGCAAACTCTGCAATACGAAGACCAGCCTTGAGCTGGAGTGCGTCTGGGCCGCGTCCAGCGATATCACGCCCGACCGCAAGATCAGCAAGCCAGTGGGTCTCCTTGTAAGCGGCCCCAAGAGTCTGCGTTCCCGTCAGCCCACCGCCGCTGAAGCCGATCGTTCGTGTGCCGTCGGTCTTGCCGCCTTCGCCGTAGCGGAATTGGCCGCCGATGTGCCAGAAGGATCCGGCGAAGCGATGGTCGAATCCGACAGCTGTTTCCCAGCCGACCTTGGGCGTCAGATCAAAGACACCTGTGACATTGTTGTTGCCGCTGTAGTTGCTGAATACGGGATCCCCACCGCTCCAGATCGCGCCGCCCTCGATCCAGGCCCTGAACTGCCCCGGCGCTTCAGTCGGCAGGGCCTTGACCGCCAAGGCGGCATGGGCCTGCAACGGATCGCGGCTTTGTGGCGAAGGAACGGTGGTCGAGGCGAACGCAGCCTTTTCCTGGTGCGATCGGAGCGGAGTCCTGCCGGGTTCGATCGAAGCGCGCGTGCCCTGCGATTTCAGCCGGCTATTCTCTTCCAGCAATCGCTGGTTCTCGCGCAAAGCGGCATTTTCCTTACGAATTGCAGCATTCTGGCGTTCCAGCTGTTCAAGGCGCGCATTGACGTCTTCGAGTTCACCGGCAGCGGTGCCAGTCGTCGTCAACGCCGCAATTGCACCGATCATGAGCGCAAGTCTTTTCTTCATTGATTCACCTCGTCACGCCTGTGGCGCGACCGTGACGAGCAATCACAGATTGCGCATCAACCGTTCGGTTGAAGTCGGCTTGCTACTGCGCTCCGCGCAGCATTTCCGCACGTGGGTGTGGCCGATAGGACGCAGCCGATGCGTTCAGCCGTCCGCGGCCGTCGCTGCGATCGTCTCGAGCTGGCCCCTGACCCAGCGATGCGCCGGGTCCTTCTGGTAGCGCTGGTGCCAGACCATGAACATCGGCAGCTCGGCTAGCGTACGCGTGCGTGAAGCTAGCGGAATCCGCGCCTGTGCGAATCCGTGCATGACGCCGGAGGCGAGCAGGCTCGGCATGCTCGCCAGCATCTGCGAGCCGCGCAGAAACGACGGTACGCCGGAGAAGCTCGGCACGGAGATGGCAATGTCGCGATGGAAACCGTTGGCAGCGAGCCGACGGTCGAAGTCGAGCCGCTCGTTGTCGGTGTAAACCACGGTGATGTGGCGTGCCGCGAGATAGGCGTTGCGGTCGGTTGGCGCGGGACGCGCCTTGGCGTCGTAATAGCAGACATAGTGATCGCTCAGCAGGCGCTTCTGTACGATGTCGACGCCGGACGGCGGCAGCGGTGTGATCAGAAGGTCGCAGCGGTTCTCGCGCAACATCGCGGGTGTGGGAGATTGCGAGGGAAGCACGCGCAGGTTCAAGCTCTTTACCTGCGCCGCGACATGGTCGAAGAACCGCGGCAACAGCAGGTCGCGCTGGAAGTCGTTGGCGGCGATCGTCAGCGACAGCTGCGCGCTTGCCGGCTCGAACGTGACGCCACCGGCAAAGCTCCGCATCTCGTCGATCAGCGCGCGTGCCTTGGCGGCCAGCGCCTGGGCATGGGCGGTTGCGACGATGCCGCGGCCGGATTTTGCGAACAGCGGATCGCCGACGATCCGCCGCAGCTTGTTGAGGCTGTGGCTGACTGCGGATTGCGTCAGGCCGAGCCGCGTCGCGGCCGCCGTGACCGAGCCTTCCTCCAGCACGGCGAGGAACAGTTCGAGGGCGTGGCCGTCGAGGGCCAAATGATCGATTTTGTTCATGGGATTCATTATAATCGATCTATTTATCTTGAGAATAGGGGGCGGCATTATCGTTCAATAAGCCGCGCACCCGGGCCCCGGGGCGCCCAAGGGAGAGACAACGCCGATGAACGTCCAGGCGCCAGCCTTGCAGGATCCTCGCCTCAACCGCCCCGAGCCGTTCACGCCGCGCGACGGCGGCTTCTTCCAGCGCGACCGCTCGATCCATCCGCCGGCATATGCGCCCGGCTACAAATCCTCGGTGCTCCGCTCACCGCGCCAGTCGCTGCTGTCGATCGAGAACTCGGTCTCGGAGATCACAGGGCCGGTGTTCGGTCACAATGATCTCGGGCCGCTCGATAACGATCTGATCCGCAACTACGCCAAGGACGGCGATCCCGTTGGCGAGCGCGTCATCGTCCATGGCCGCGTGCTGGACGAGACCGGCCGCGGCGTGCCGAACACGCTGGTCGAGTTCTGGCAGGCCAATGCCGGCGGCCGCTACCGGCACAAGAAGGATACGTATCTGGCCCCGATCGATCCAAACTTCGGCGGCTGCGGCCGCGCGCTGACCGACGACACCGGCTACTATTATTTCCGCACCGTGAAGCCCGGACCCTATCCCTGGCGCAATTTCGTCAACAGCTGGCGTCCAGCCCACATCCATTTCTCGGTGTTCGGCTCGGGCTTTGCGCAGCGGCTGATCACGCAGATGTACTTCGAGGGCGATCCGCTGATCCCGATCTGCCCGATCCTGACGACGATCCCGGACAAGGACGCGCTCGACCGTCTGGTCGCGCCGCTCGACCTCAACGCCTCGACGCCGTTCGACTCGCTCGCCTACCGCTTCGACATCGTGCTGCGCGGCCAGCGTTCCACCTATTTCGAAAATCGTCCCGAAGGGAACTGAGCAAATGCCGCAGCCGCTCAACTATCTCAAGGAAACCGCCTCGCAGACCGCCGGGCCCTATGTCCACATCGGCCTCATCCCGGCCATGGCCGGCTTCGACATCTTCGAGAAGAACTTTTCCAACGTGCTGGTGACGCCGAACACGCAAGGCGAACGCATCACGCTGGAAGGCAAGGTGCTCGACGGCAGCGGCACGCCGTTGCGCGACGTGTTGCTCGAGATCTGGCAGGCCAATGCCGCCGGCCGCTACAACCATCCGGCCCACCGCTCAACCGGTGCGCTGGATCAGGACTTCCGCGGCTGGGGTCGCGCCGGCTCCGACTTCGAGAGCGGGGTGGTGACTTTCGAGACCATCAAGCCCGGCGCGATCGTCGACAGGACGGGTCGCAAATGCGCGCCGCACGTCAACCTCTGGATCGTCGCGCGCGGCATCAATATCGGCCTCAACACGCGACTCTATTTCTCCGACGAGGAAGCCGCTAACGCCGCCGATCCCGTGCTCAACCTGGTCGAGCCGCCAGTGCGTCGCAAGACATTGATCGCCACACGGAGCGAGCGTGCCGGCAAGGTCGTGTATTCCTTCACGGTCAATCTGCAGGGGCCGGACGAGACCGTGTTCTTCGACGTCTGACGAACTGACAGCCGTCAGCCAGGATCATTCGACCCGATCACTTCGATTGACCGTTCCGCGGCTGAGGAATTGCGATGGCTGCTGACGTATTTCCCGCGATCCCGGCCGTTCGGCCGGATCGCGCCCCACTTTTGGTTTTAGTTCTGCCAGATCGGTGAAGACGTCCGCCTGCCGGCGCAGCTCGTCGGCGACCATCGGCGGCTGGGTGATGAGCGTCGAGACCACCGTCACGCGGACGCCACGCCGCTGCACGGCCTCCACCAGCGACCGAAAGTCCCCATCGCCGGAGAACAGTACGATCTGATCGACGTGCCCGGCGAGCTCCATCGCATTCACGGCGAGATCGACATCCATGCTGCGCTTCACCTTGCGGCGGCCGGTGGTGGCGTCGATGAATTCCTTGGTCAGCTTGGTGACGACGGTGTAGCCATTATAGTCGAGCCAATCGATCAACGGGCGGATCGACGAATATTCCTGATCTTCGATGATCGTCGTGTAGTAGAAGGCCCGCAGCAGGGTGCCGCGACCCTGAAATTCGCTGAGCAGGCGCCTGTAATCGATGTCGAAGCCGAGTGCCTTGGTGGTCGCATAAAGATTCGAGCCGTCGATGAAGAGCGCGATCTTGGGCCAGGACATGATGCACAAATCCCCAGTTCCGCCTGGAAGCTGCTAGGTGCCGGGTCCTGTGTGCCCCCATGAAACACTGAAAAGGGACAATCGCCCGTTGAAAAAGTGGCGCAGACGACCGGACAGGCATGGCCGTCTTGCGCCAAGGCTATGGGAGGTCCATGCCACCGGCGTCGGGGCACCGAATGCAGCCACGCTAAGACGTGTGCGTTTCACGCTCAATTGTACGGAGGTAAAGGACCTCTATCCAAAGGATTGGTCGCTCTATACGAAGGTAAGTAGGAGCGGCGGGAATGGCGGCGGGCCCGGTCCGAATTGGTCTGATCCCGATGATAGCCGTCTTCGATTTTCGAGCGACGAGCGCGCGTCAAGGTCGTGTATTCCGTCGCGACCAATCTGCAGGGGCCGGAGGAGGTTGTCTTCTTCGATGTTTGCGTCACCTGATCAGGAATGAGCCGGCCACATCCCGAGATGCAGCCGGCTCTGTTGTCGTGGAGGAACCTGCATCGCCGAATTCCGTCGGCGACGCGCCAGCTAAAATCCCGTCGGTCCGACTGCTCCGACCCAGCGCTTGACCCTGGTGGGATCCTTTTCGTCCATATAGAAGAAATGGACCATCGTCGGTCTCACGGGTGCGATGTTTGGGTCGTCGAAACGCATCGCGACCTTGCCGTGAAAGATCTTGAGCTCTGGACTATCCCAGAACTCGACGACGTCGTGGAGCGCCGTAAAGCCGCGGTCGATGAACTGACGCAGATTGTTGCGGATCGCCTCGCGGCCGTGCCAATCGGCGACGCCGAGATTGCAGATGGCATCTTCGGCGAAACAGTCGAAACCCTTGCCGAACGTCTTGTCGTCGATCTCCTTCCACATCGCGAGCAGCCAGTCCGGTGGAGCGGTCCTGGTAAAGGTTTTTATGCTCATGCTGTTCTCCTTCGGTTGGTCGATATGAGCGTTGCGAGCTAGAGATTGGCGGCGGCGATTCCGAGCCGAGCCGCGACCCGCCGGGCCGTTGCCTCGCGCTGTGCGGTGATGCCGGCGACTGCGCGCCTCGCCTGGTCGAGGATCGGGCGCGGGGCACGTTCCGGCGTGCCACTGTCGAATGGCGGTTCCGGCGCATACTGCATGTAGAGCTGGATCGCGCGCGCGGTGTCGTCGCCGCGGAGCTCGGCTGCGAGCCAGAGGGCACCGTCAATTCCGGCCGTGACCCCGGCGGCGAAGATCCAGTTCCCGTCGACGACCACCCGTTCATTGACAGGAGTGGCGCCGAACAACGGCAGCAGGTGGAACGAGGCCCAATGGGTCGTCGCCCGGCGTTCGCGCAACAATCCTGCCGCGCCGAGGAGCAGGGCACCGGTGCAGACGGAGAAAATGTGACCGGCGCCTGCGACCTGCTTCTGGATCCAGGACAGCACCTCCTCGTCCTCCATGATGGCTTCCTGACCGAAGCCGCCCGGCACGTGAAGCACGTCGAGCCGAGGCGCATCGGCGAGCGTCGCATCCGGCGTCAGCCGCAAGCCTTTGAGGTCGCGCACCGGCGTGGTCGTTTTCGCATAGACGCGATAGGTCGCGTTGGGGATGCGCGATAGCACCTCGAAGGGACCGGTGAGGTCGATCTGGTCGAGGTCGTCGAACAGCAGGGATCCGATTTGCAGATGGGTCTCGGGCGGGATCATGGCTTCGCTCTCAACTCGATGCTGGACAGCGGCATTCTAACCGGGCACGCTGTGGCGCAAATGCCAAAGACCCCTCGCTTCTCGCCAAGTTCACTGTCCCGTGCGCGGGCCAGCTCCGCGCGCGTGATCGAGGTGCTGGCCTATCCGTCGGTGCAGTTGCTCGACGTCACCGGACCGCTCCAGGTATTCGCGACCGCCAACGAGCAGATCGTGGAGGCCGGAGGAACGCCGCCTTATGTCCTTCGCGTGGTCGCGAAAGATCGCGCGCGCGTGACGGCGTCGTCAGGACTCGAGATTGCAGCGGAGCCGCTTCCGCGCAGCGGCAGCGCGCTGGACACGCTGGTGGTCGCCGGAGGCCCGGGCGTTGATCTCGCTGCATCCGATCCAGCCTTGCTGGGCTGGTTGCGGCAGCGCGTGAGAAAGGCGCGGCGCGTTGCATCGGTCTGCACCGGCGCATTTCTGCTCGGTGCGTCGGGCGCCCTGGACGGACGGCGCGCGGTGACTCATTGGTCATATTGCGCCGAGCTCGCGAAGCGTTTCCCCGCCATACGCGTCGAGTCCGATCCGATCTTCGTGCGCGACGGCGCCATCTGGACCTCCGCCGGGGTCACGGCCGGCATCGACCTGGCGCTGGCCTTGGTCGAGGAGGATCTTGGCCGCACCACCGCGCTCGCCGTGGCGCGCTATCTCGTCGTCTTCCTCAAGCGGCCGGGTGGTCAGGCGCAGTTCAGCGAGGCGCTGTCGCTGCAATCGGCCGAGGACGAATTCGGCGCGCTGCACGACTGGATCAACAAGCATCTCGCCGGCGACCTCTCCTTGCCGCGACTGGCTCATCAGGCCGGCATGAGCGAGCGCAGTTTCAGCCGCCACTATTCCAAGGCCACCGGACTGACGCCGCTGCGCGCGATCGAACGATTGCGGGTGGAAGCGGCTCGGCGAATGCTGTCGGAGACACGCCTGCCGGTGAAGCGGATATCCCAGCGTTGCGGCTTCGGGTCGGAAGAGACCATGCGCCGCAGTTTTTTGCGCGTGCTCGCGACCGCGCCGCAGGATTATCGCCGCCGCTTCGGCTCGTGAATGAGACCAAAGTCTAGCCAGTTGGTCCACGACGAAAAGGAACCAAATCGCCTACGGATCTTTGCTTTGACAGATTCCTCGCGGAGGCTGTGCCATGAGCAGGCTGCAAGAACGCGAAACGGCCCCTGACGTCTACAATCTGTTTCTCGCCGCCGTCCTCTTCGTATCGCCGTGGCTGTTCAAGCTGACCAATAGCCAAGGCAAGATCGATCTATGGGTTACGAGTGCGATCATCGTCGTGCTCTCGCTGGCGGCGATCATCGCTTACCGGGACTGGGAGGAATGGACCAACGTCCTGATGGGCGTCTGGCTCATCGCCTCGCCCTGGCTGCTCGGATTTCCGCACACGCGGGCGATGCATCTGAGCATCGGCTTCGGGATCGCCATCGTGCTTCTGGCGCTGCTGGATCTCTTCCTGCACTACGAGAAGCGGCACCCGGAGGATATGTCCGCGGAGCCTGGGCGGGAGACCGCGCACCAGTAAGGCGCATTGCCCGGGACTTCAGTTTGATCATCGCGTGAATGGGGGCCGGTTGATCCGGCCCCCATCCGTTACTCCACGATCGCAGTCACGATGCCGGCACCGACGGTGCGGTTGCCTTCACGGATCGCGAAGCGCGACCGCTCTTCGAGTGCGATCGCCTTGTTGAGCTCGATCGAGAGCTCGGCGCTGTCGCCCGGCATGATCATCTCGACGCCATCGCCGAGCTGGACGGTGCCGGTGACGTCGGCCGTGCGGAAGTAGAACTGCGGACGATAGTTCTTGAAGAAGGGCGTATGCCGCCCGCCTTCGTCCTTCGTCAGCACGTACACCTCCGCCCGGAACGCCCGGTGCGGCTTCGCAGCGCCCGGGCGCGACAGCACCTGGCCTCGCTGCACGGTCTCCCGGTCGATCCCGCGCAGCAGGCAGCCGACATTGTCGCCGGCCTGCCCCTGCTCGAGGATCTTCCGGTAGGTCTCGATGCCCGTCACCACTGACTTGCGCGTCTCGCCGAGGCCGACGATCTCGACCTCGTCGCCGAGCTTGACCGTGCCGCGCTCGATCAGCCCGGTCACGACGGTGCCGCGGCCGGAGATCGATTGCACGCCTTCGATCGGCATCAGGAACGGACGATCTTTCGGCCGCTCTGGCACCTCGATATAGCTATCGAGCGCATCAAACAGCTTCAGGATCGCCTGATCCGCCAGCGGACCGGTCTCGCCGCGCAGCGCCTGGATGGCCGAGCCGCGAATGACCGGCGCGTTGTCCCCGTCGTAGGCGTATTTCGACAGGAGATCGCGCACCTCGATCTCGACGAGATCGATGAGCTCGGGATCGTCAGCGACATCGCACTTGTTCAGGAACACCACGATACGCGGTACGCCGACCTGGCGCGCCAGCAGGATGTGCTCGCGCGTCTGCGGCATCGGCCCGTCGGTTGCGGAGACGACCAGGATCGCGCCGTCCATCTGCGCCGCGCCCGTGATCATGTTCTTCACATAATCGGCATGGCCTGGACAGTCGACGTGCGAATAGTGTCGCGTCGCCGTCGAAAACTCGACGTGGCTTGTCGCGATCGTCAGGATCTTGGAATCGTCACGCGTACCTTGCGCAGCCGATGCCCTGGCGACGTCCTGATAGGAGACGAAGGCGCCCCAGCCGTAATCGGCCGAGACCTTCGTCAGCGCCGCCGTCAGCGTCGTCTTGCCGTGGTCCACATGGCCGATCGTGCCCACGTTGCAGTTGGGCTTGAGGCGAGTGAACTTCTCTTTGGACATAGGACACCTGTGGTGCTCGAGCTCCCGTGCTGGATTTGCACGACTCGGGGCACCGCGAGAGCTCGTTCGGCACCCGGAGCCGTATCCGCTCCGGGCCGCTTCGATTGTCAGGTGTGACGTTCGTTCAGGCGCAAAGCAGATCCACGGCGGACGAGGGCATTAGCCCTCCCGTCATCATCAGCGCTGATGCTTGCTGTGACTGCCGCATTGTCGGTTGCCTGATTACAAAGTGAGGCGCGTACATAAGGGAGGACCGCGCCGTTTGCAAGAGGTGCGAGTGGTGGCGCTATTCGTCGCCGTAAAGCTGCGCGCGAAAGGCGCGTGGCGAAAGGCCGGTGGCTGCGGCATAGACCCGGCTGAAATAGGCGGGGTCCTCGAAGCCGAGGGCGTAGGCGATCGTCGAGACCGGCAGGTTGGTATAGACGAGGTTGCGCCGCGCCTCGCGGATCAGCCGGTTGAGGATCAGGTGCGAGGCGGTGTCGCCGGTTGCTGCCCGCGTGACCCGGTTGAGATGGGTCGGCGTGATCGCCAGCGCCTTCGCGTAGTCCGCAACGCTCCAGCGCTCGAGATGATGCTGTTCCAGCAGGACCTCGAAGCGGCGGAACAGATTTGATTCCGCGCTGCCGCTGTCGCCGCTTTCCCCCGTGAGCGCACGTGCCACGAGGCCGATCATGGCTGCCGACAATGCGCGCAGGACATGCGCGCGGCCAAAATCGCGTGCGGCATGCTCGGCGAAGATTTGCTTCATGGTGGCACGGATCTGCGGCGTGCCGCGCACCACGGCGGATCGCGCCAGCACGCTGCGCAGACCCTCGGCGGCGAGCAGCGCCTCGTCCAGGATTTCCGCGGCGATAGTCAGGACCCAGCCTTGTGTGTCTGGAATGAAGCGGAAGCCATGGACATGGCCGACCGGGACGTTGACGATCTGCATCGGCTTCAAGGGAACCAGGCGTCCGTCGAGCGTCGCTTCGCCGCCGCCGCGCTCGATCAGCAGCACCTGGTGCAGCCGGGCATGCCGGTGCACGGCAAGAGTCCAGTCATGCAGCACCGAGCGGGACGCGATCGTCTCGCAATGGACGACGTCAGGCAGGTCGCCGGCTTCGCCGAACAGATTGTAGACCCGGATGGCCGGAGTGGGGGCTGCGCCTATCATGTTCGAATAGTACAAGATAATGGCGAAAGCCTCCATCGGTCCGGACTGCAAAATCTGCAAAAAAGTGCCGACGGGAGGACGGAAAAATGAAAGTTCAGGTCTGTATTATCGGCGGTGGGCCGTCAGGGCTGTTGCTGTCCCAGCTCCTGCACCTGAAGGGCATCGACACGGTCGTGCTGGAGAAGTACAGCCGCGACCACGTGCTGGCCCGCATCCGCGCCGGCGTGCTCGAGCACGGCTTCGCACGGCTGATGCGCGAGGCGCAATGCGGCGAGCGGATGGACCGCGAGGGCGAGATCCATAACGGCTTCGAGATCGCCCATGACGGCGTGCTCTCCCATATCGATCTGCACAAGCATTCCGGCGGCAATTCGGTGCTGGTCTACGGCCAGACCGAGCTGACGCGCGACCTCTACGAGGCGCGTGATCGGCTCGGCGGCAAGGTGGTGCACAATGCCGAGGACGTCACGCCGCATGATCTGACGTCGGATCGGCCCTATGTGACGTATCGCGCGAACGGCGAGACGATTCGCGTCGATTGCGACTACATCGTCGGCGCAGACGGCTTTCACGGCGTCAGCCGCAAATCGATCCCGAAGGACGTACTGCGTGAATATGAGAAGGTCTATCCGTTCGGCTGGTTAGGGGTGCTGTCGCGGACCAAGCCGGTGTCCCCGGAGCTGATCTATGTGAAGCACGAACGTGGCTTTGCGCTCTGCTCGCTGCGCTCACAGGTGCTGAGCCGGTATTATGTCCAGGTGCCGCTCACCGACAAGGTCGAGGACTGGTCGGACGATGCGTTCTGGGCCGAGCTGAAACGTCGCTTGCCGGACGAGGTCGCTGCACGGCTGATCACCGGCCCCTCGATCGAAAAGAGCATTGCACCGCTGCGCAGCTTCGTCGCCGAACCGATGAGCTATGGCCGCCTGTTTCTCGCTGGCGATGCCGCCCACATCGTACCGCCGACCGGAGCTCGTGGGCTGAACAGTGCTGCTTCCGACATCTACTATCTCTATCATGCGATGCTCGGCCATTATCAGCAGGGCGACGATTCCGGGCTGAAAGGCTATTCCGCCAAAGCGTTGGCGCGGATCTGGAAGGCGCAGCGCTTCTCGTGGTGGATGACGATGATGCTGCATCGTTTCCCCGACCGTTCCGAGTATGAAGACCGGCTCCAGCAGACGGAGCTTGAGTACCTGTTCTCGTCCGAGACGGCGCAGCGGTTGCTCGCGGAGAATTATGTGGGATTGCCGTTTTAGCGTCGGCCTCTCACCCTCCCCTGGAGGGGGAGGGTCGATCGCGCGAAGCGCGAGCGGGGTGGGGTGACGGTCTCTCCGCAACGTACAGCGTTCGTGGGGAGAGATCACCCCACCCCGTCTCACATTTCGCTACGCTCAATGTGAGCCGACCCTCCCCCTCCAGGGGAGGGTAAGAGATCGCTACTTCCCTTCCAGCGTATTCACTGGGGTCCAGTCCGCCGGCGGTGGATTCGTCGCCAATGCGCGGGCGCGCCGGGCAAAATATCGAGACGGCGGATCATCGCCGGCGGCGGCTTCGAACAGTTCGGCCGCTTTGGCGAAGTCGCGCGCACGCCAACATGCCAATCCTCTGGCGTAGGTCGCCGCGCGGATGCCTCGCTCCTGTGTCTCCCGGTTCTTCTCGGCGAGCGGCTCGTACACCCGGATCGGCTCGTCGCGGCCCTGCACCCTGACCAGGTCCAGTTCGCGCCAGGTATAGGCGTCGCGGCTTTGGCTCACAGTTGCCTCAGAGGCCATGATTACGGTGCCATAATATTTGTTGGTGCCTTCGAGTCGCGAGGCGAGGTTTACGGTGTCGCTCATGACCGTGTAGTTGAAGCGCCGGCGTGAGCCGATATTGCCGACCACGGCCTCGCCGCTGTTCAGCCCGATGCGATGGGCAAGGCCGCGGCCCCGGAATGCGGGATGGTTGTCGTTGAGGTCCTCCAACCGGTCGCGGCATTGCAGCGCGGCCGCGACCGCGTGCCGCGCGTGGTCGGGATCGTCGGCTGGTGCGCCGAACATGGCGACGATGGAATCGCCGATATATTTGTCGACATAGCCGCCATGGCTTTCGATGATGTCCGTCATGGCGGAGAGATACTCGTTCATCAACGCGACCAGCTCGGCGGGCGTCATCTTCTCGGCAATCGAGGAGAAGCCGCTGAGGTCCGAGAAGAACATGGTGATGTCGCGCATCTCGCCGCCGAGCACGGGCATCTTGCCGGAGGCCACCATGCTGTCGATCACCTCGGGCGCGAGGTAGAACGCAAAGCTCTTGCGCAGGAAGCGTTCCTCGCGGTCGGCGATCACGAAGCGGTAGCCGATCATCATTGCGAGAGCGGCGAGGCCCGCGAGCACGGGTTCGGTCAGAGGAAGCGCGATGGCATGCGCGAAGGTGCTGACGGCGACGGCAGTATAGGCGACGGTGAGCGCAAGCCAGGTGATCGCCGCGCCGGTCGGAGCGAGCAGGCAGGCGGCCGCGGCAATGACGGCCGCGAACACGATCGTCAGAATAAGCCGCGCCGGCACGCCGAGTTCGGTGATGGCATCATGCTCGATCAGATTCCGCACGGCCGTGGCGTGGACGAAGACGCCGGCTACTGAGCTCCGGGCCATTTGCCGTACGCTTGCAGGGCTGGGCAGGGCGCATCGCGCCGCCGGCACCCCGTCATATCCGCCCGCCAGATGCATCGAGGTCAGCTTGCGGTCATCGAAATTGAGGATGCTGCCGAGCAGCACGATCTTGCCGTCGAAAGCGCGGCGGAAGAAGTCGGTGTCTCCCTTCTCGATACAGGCGCGCAGATCGGCGAAAGAGTAGGCCGGGATGTCGCGGCCCATGCCGCGAAAGTTGAGGGTGAGCGTATTGGGGACTGCGCTTGGGATCGCATAGCCGGACAAAATCGTCGCGCCGCTCGGTCCGGTCTCGGGCTTTGCATCCAGGGATCGCGCCGCGAGTTCGACGGCCATTGCCGGTACCGGCTGGCGCTCGATGGAAAAACTCAGCGGCATCCGCCGGATCACATTGTCGGCGTCGGTATGGACATTGAGGGCGCGGATATTGCCTTTCACCGCCAGCTGCTGCGCACGATCGGGTCTGTCCGGATGGTCGTTGCTCAGGATCTCGCCGAGCACGAGCTTGCCGCTGTCGGAGAGCTTTCTGAGCGCGATCAGATAGTCCCGGTCAAATCCCTTCACACGGTTGCCGAATGAGGCGTCGCCAAAGGGAATTTCGGACTGCTCGATCGAGCTGGGAAAGATGACATCGAATCCGATCACCTTGGCGCCGCCCTCGGTGATGCTCCCAAGCACGCGGCCGATCTCACGCGTCCAGGTCTGCGTCGGCGATCCCTTGAAGGGTGGCGTGTCGTAGGTCTCCCCGTCGATTGCCACGACCACCACCGGCGATGTGGCGGGATCGCGACGGTCGCCAATCAATTTCCAGCGCAGCGCCGTGAGGATGTCGAGCGAGAGACCTTGCAGTCTCTGGAGCGGCGGAGACGAGAACGCCGCGCCCGCAACGAGCGCAATCAGGATCGCCGCAACGATGTTCCGCCTGCCGATCCGCCGCATCGCTGCTGACGCGCGCCGTCTATTCGAGCCGCAGCAGGCGGCCGACAATCGGCGTCGGCGACGACGTCGCGCTGGCGTCGACCTGGAAGGTGTAGCGCTTGGTGCCGATCTTGGCGAGATAGCTGCCGCCCGGGGTCAGCGATTTTCCGGCTTTCGCAAAGTCGTAGAACTTTCCGGCCACCATGTTGTCGCTCCCGAGCGACACGCTGATCGTGGGCTCCTTGCCGTCGGTGCGTTCGATCACCAACGTGCTGCCGCGCTTGGCCTGAATCAGCGGTGCGACACCGTAGATCGTCGGCAGCTTGGCCGGCGCGCTGCCGGGATCGGCTCGCATGGTGCGGAACGTGGTCGCCGCACTCTGGTTCGCCTCGCGTTCGGAGAGCTGCACGGCGCTGGCATCGCACGGCACCTTGACGCGCTCGACGTTGCCGAGTTGCACGGTGCTCTGCTCCGCTCCGACCAGCACGACGCCTTCGGTGATCGTCTCGCGCAGGCAGGATTTCAGATAGGAGAGCGTGATGCCGGCCTTGGGGCCGAGCTTGATGATCTTGCCGGGCGCCACATAGTCCATGAATTCGATGCCGTTGACCTTGCCCTGAACGTCCTCGACGATGGCGGCCGGCGTTTCTGCGACGGCCGGCGCACTCAGGCAAAACAGGCCGACAATGGCGCCGATCAGGCTTCTCATGACTTTCTCATCCAGTTCGATCGATAGGAGACGGACCCACGTCCCGGCGCGAGCCTAGCAGGGGATCGTTCCGGCTAGTGTGATCAGAATCACTCTTGGCATTGCAGCACCCTAGCAGCAACAGGTTTGAACCGTTGATGGCAGAAAACGGCGCCGCGGCAAACCGGCATTGCATGCTCAAGGTCAGACCGGGGCTGTCTCCGGTGCCCGGTCCTGGTCCGGATGGACCCCGATCGCCCCGGATATAAAGGGCGCGAGCGCAGTCTCGGATTTCAGCAAGGCTGTCCCAGCTTGCCCGGCGGCGATCGCCGCCACCTCCGCCCAGCGCGACAGAAAGGCCTCGACGCAGGCCGGGTCGAACTGCCGTCCCCGGTTTTCGACCAGATAGTCGCGCGCCGATTCCAGCGGCAGCGGCTCTTTATATGGCCGTCGCGTCGTCAGGGCGTCGAAGACGTCGGCGACCGCGACCACCCGCGCGGCGACCGGGATCTCCTCCGCCTTGAGGCCATCAGGATAGCCGGCGCCGTCCCAACGCTCGTGATGGCCTGCGGCAATCTGCGCTCCGAGCTGAATCAGCTCGCAGCTGGAATCGGCCAAAATCCTCGCGCCGATCGTCGCATGAGTGCGGATCACCGCCATCTCGTCGCTGGTCAACTTGCCCGGCTTGAGCAGGATGTTGTCGGGAATGGCGACCTTGCCGACGTCGTGCAGGGGCGCGGCGAGATAGATGTCACGGCAGAGCCGGGCGGGAAGACCGAGCTGTTCGGCGATGATCCGGCTGTAGCGGGCGACCCGCAACGTGTGCTCGCCCGTATCGTTGTCACGGTATTCCACTGCGAGCGCCAGCCGCAGGATGATCTCTTCCTCACGCTCGCCGAGCTTGCGTGTTGCGGCGGCGACTTCGCTCGCCAAATGCGCGGCGCGATCGTTGAGCTTGCGTACGGCTGCACCAAGCTGAATCAAATTCCGCAAGCGCACCGTCATCTCGACGCTTTGCGGTGCCTTGGGCAGGAAATCGGTTGCACCTGCCTGCAGCGCTTCCATTTTGACGTCGTCGGTCTGACGCGACGTGATCATCGCGATCGGAATGTCGGCGCAGCCAGGCAGCGTACGAAGCGTGCGAATGAAGCTGATGCCGTCCAGGTGCGGCATTTCGTAGTCGACAAGCACGAGGTCGAAGACGCGCTCGCGCGCACAGGCCAAGGCTTCGACGGGGTCGAGAAATGTCGTGGCCTCGACGAGGCCTTCCGCTTCGATAAGACGTTTCAGGAAATTGAGGACAGAGCGGCTGTCATCAACCAGAAGCGCTTGGGTCAGCATCGGCGGCCGGACTCGTTCGGATGGCGAGGCATGGCCTCAACAAATAACCCCCGCGATTTAACGTGGAGCAAACGCGCGGGCCGCCGCAATCTGCTTCAACATTGTGCGCAGCGCACGAGATTTGAGCGTTTCCGTGCACGCTTGCATGCATAGGCGAAGTTATGAGGAATGTGACCCGTAGTTGTACGGCCCGCTCCATTAGGAGTTTGCATACTCTCCGATGCGGATAGTCATCGTGCGGGATTCGCGCCTTGCGCGCGGCGAATCCCGATGAAATTTGGGGGACGAATGTCGTCTGATGTCACCACGCCGAAGTGGTCCCTGCGGCTGCCTGCAGATTGCAGCATTGCTGCGATCCGTAGCGTCTACGACCTGATCCGCGAAGCTTTCAGTCGTCAGGACCGACTCGAGATCGACTGCTCGAGCGTCGACAAGGCCGACGTGACCTCGATCCAGCTACTGCTGTCGGCAGCCAAGACCGGCGACGCCCAAGGCCGCCCGGTAGTGCTGACTTCTTTTTCCAAGTCTCTGCGCAACACCCTTCGCCGCGCCGGCTTTGCCAGCGAAGCGATGATCGATCAGCACTTCCCGCAAAAGAAAGATGGCATCTAATGGCCACGATTCTCACGGTCGACGACTCTCCCAGCATCCGGCAGATGATCAAGGTCGTGCTCGAGCCGGCTGGTCACAGCGTGATCGAGGCCGGTGACGGCGCGCAAGGCCTCGCCAAGGCACAGGCCAGCAAGCTCGACCTCGTCATCACCGACCTCAATATGCCGGTCATGAACGGCCTTGAGCTGATCAAGGCGCTGCGCAAGCTGCCGAGCGCGGTGGGCATGCCTATCGTGTTCCTCACCACCGAATCCAACGACACGGTGAAGCAGGAAGCCAAGAGCGCCGGGGCGACGGGATGGATCACCAAGCCGTTCAAGCCTGAGCAGTTGCTCGCCGTCGTCGCAAAACTGGTGCGCGCATGAGCGCGGTGGACCCGACCGAGGTCTTCCGCCAGGAAGCCAGCGAGCTGTTCGAAGTCCTTGAAGGGGCGCTGCTCGACCTCGGCCAGCGTCCCGACGACCGCGAACTGGTCGATTCTGCCTTCCGCGCCTTGCACACGATCAAGGGATCGGGTGCGATGTTCGGCTTCGACAAGGTCGCTTCCTTCACCCACGAATTCGAGACCGCCTTCGACCGTGTCCGCAAGGGCGAGATCAAGCCGACTCAGGAGCTGATCTCGGTCGCGCTCGCGGCCAAGGATTATATCCGCGCGCTGATCGAGGATCCGCAGTCGACCGACGACATCATCGGAGAAGCCATCCTCGACGATCTCAAGCGTTTCGTGTCGTCGGATGAGCCCGCTGCTGCCGTTGCCGAGATCGCTGAAGCGCCGCCGCTCGCGCCCGTCGAGAGCAAGCAGGCCGGCTGGCATCTCTACCTGGAATTCGAATCCCACATCCTGCGCAATGGCTCGAACCCGCTCGATCTGCTGGAGGATCTCTGCAAGCTCGGTCCCTGCTTCGTTGTGCCCGTGACCGACGGCGTCCCGTTCCTCGACGAGATGGAACCGGAAGATTGCTATCTGAAGTGGGACGTCAAGCTGCACGCGGCCTGTGACAAGGACGCGATCGACGACGTCTTCATGTTCGTCTCCGACGAGATGAAGCTGACACTCTCGCCGCTGGAGCACGTCGAAGCGCCCGCGCCGGCGCCGCTGTTCCAGCTGCTCGACGAAGAGCCGATCTCGGTGGCAGAGATGCCCGCACCGGTCGTTGAGGCCGTTGCAGCCCCCGTCATCGAGCAGCCCGTCGCAAAGGCAGAGCCCGCGCCGCAGGCCAAGCCCGACGTCAAAGTCGAACCGAAACCTGAACCGAAGGCCGAAGCCAAGCGCGACGAGCGCGGCATCGCCACGGTCCGCGTCCAGGCCGAGCGCCTTGACGAGCTGATGGACCGGGTCGGCGAGCTCGTGATCGCGCAAGCGCGGCTGAGCCAGCTTGCTGCCTCCGGTTCGGATCTCTCGATCAAGATGATCGCTGAAGAGATCGAGCGCCTTGCCTCCTCCTTGCGCGACACCACGATGGGCGCGCGCATGGTGCCGATCGGCTCGCTGTTCGGTCGCTTCCGCCGCCTGATCCACGATCTGTCGCGCGATCTGTCGAAGCCGGTCGAGTTCGTCACCTCGGGCGAGGATACCGAGCTCGACAAGACAATGATCGAGTGCCTGGCCGATCCGCTGGTGCACCTGATCCGCAACGCCATCGACCACGGCATCGAGGACACCGCGACCCGCACTGCCAACGGCAAGACCGAGCAGGGCCGGATCGAGCTCGCGGCCGTGCATTCCGGCGCGCAAGTGCTCGTCACCGTGAGGGACAATGGCGGCGGTCTCAACACCGCGCGCATCCGCGCCAAGGCCGAAGAGCAGGGCCTGATCGCGGCCGGTGCCGTGCTGACCGATCACGAGATCCACCAGTTCCTGTTCCATCCGGGCTTCTCGACCGCACAGACCATTTCGGCGCTGTCCGGCCGCGGCGTCGGCATGGACGTCGTCAAGCGCACCATCGAGAACATGCGCGGCTCGATCGACCTGTCGACGCGGCCGGGCCAGGGCACTACTGTGACGCTGCGCCTGCCGCTGACGCTCGCGATCATCGAAGGCCTTTTGATCCGCGTCGGCGAGGGCCGCTACATCATTCCGCTGTCGGCGGTGGAGGAATGCATCGAGCTGACCGCCGAGGACGAGCGCTCGCGCGGCCGCAACTTCCTCAATGTGCGCGGCAATCTGGTGCCATTTCTGCGCCTGCGCGAGATCATGTCGTCGTCGGGTGCGCCGGATCGTCACCAGAAGACGATCATCATTTCGACCGGCGAGACTCACGTCGGCCTGGTTGCCGATCAGATCATCGGCAACCACCAGACCGTCATCAAGTCGCTGTCCAAGCTGCATTCGGACGTCACCATCTTCTCCGGGGCGACCATCCTGGGTGACGGCACAGCGGCGCTGATCCTCGATGTCGCGCAGCTCGTCACGCTGGCGCAGTCGAAGGTCGAGCAGCAGCACATCAGCGAGGCGGCGTGATGACGGACGGACAGGCAGCCGAACACCAGTCAGGCGCAATGCAGGTCGTGATGATCGGCCTCGGCGAGGAGAAATTTGCGCTCGACGCGGGTCTAGTCCGCGAGATCATCGACCCCGTGCCCGTGACGAAGGTCGCCGGCGCGCGGTCCTTCGTTCCGAGCGTGATCAACGTGCGTGGCAATGTCATCCCGCTTGCGGACCTACGCATCCGCTTCGGCATGCCGCAGCTCGAGGATTCCGCCGAAACACGGATCGTGGTGATCGAGATCGAACTCGACAACGAACCGGTACTTGTCGGCGTAACCGCCGACAAAGTCTACGAGGTCACCGAGATATCGCAGGCCGCTGTGCAGCAGACGCCGCGCGTCGGCATGCACTGGAAGCCCGAGTTCATTCGCTTCATTGCGAAATGGCGTGAAGAGTTCGTCATCGTTCCGAACATGGAACGCATTCTGAATTGAAACTAGGTCTCGGGGCGAGACTGGAATTCAAGGGGCTGGATATGAGATTCACGGTCAAGGCAAAGCTTGCCAGTGCGTTCGGCCTGGTCATCGTCCTCTGTATGGTCGCGGGCGGCGTCGCATACTTCAAGCTCGGCGACATGATGGCGACGGCCGATACCATGGTCCTGCGCGCCAAGCGCATGGAGAAGGCGGCCGAGATCGAGAAGCTCATCCTGCTTCAGTTGAGGGCCGAAAAGAATTCCATCCTGGTTTCGGAGAACGAATACGAGCAATTTGTCACGGACGCCGCCAACCGCCGTGAGCAGACGCTGAAGACCAAGGACGAGGTCTACGCGCTCGCGAGCGAACAAGGCAAGAAACTGCTGGATGTCTTCACCGTCGCGCTCGGCAAGATGAATGCCTACCAGGAAGAGACCATCCGCCTGGCGAAGGTCGACAAGGTCAAGGCAACCGAACGCACCATCGGCGAAGGCCGCAAGGTGGTCGCGGACGCCCTCGATGCTGTGGGCGTCTATGTGGGGAACACCAAGAAGCAGATGGCTGAACAGGCCGTCCAGTCGAAGGAGGAGGGGCATCAGGCGCAGTTGATGTTGATGACGCTGCTGGGCGCCTCGCTCCTGGTCGCTGTCGCTGCGGCCTTGTGGATCTCGATCTCGATCAGCCGGTCGCTCGGCCGCGCCGTCGGCCTTGCCGGCGCTGTCGCCGACGGCGACCTCAACCAGACGATCCCTTCAGCCAGCAATGACGAGATCGGCGATCTGATCAAGTCGCTGAACACCATGGTCGGGAAGCTTCGGCAGATCGTCCAGGAGGCGCTCACCGCCGCCCAGAACGTCTCTGCCGGCAGCCAGGAGCTCTCCGCCAGCGCCGAGCAACTCTCGCAGGGCGCGACCGAGCAGGCCTCTTCCGCCGAGGAAGCATCCTCTTCGATGGAAGAGATGGCCTCGAACGTGAAGCAGAACGCCGACAACGCCAACCAGACCGAGAAGATCGCGGCACAGTCGGCCAAGGATGCGGAAGCCAGCGGCGTTGCCGTCGGCCGTGCCGTCGAAGCGATGCAGACCATCGCAGAGAAGATCACCATCGTGCAGGAGATCGCGCGTCAGACCGATCTGCTCGCGCTGAATGCCGCGGTCGAGGCTGCGCGCGCCGGCGAGCATGGCAAGGGCTTTGCGGTGGTCGCTTCCGAAGTGCGCAAGCTCGCCGAGCGCAGCCAGGCTGCCGCGGCCGATATCGGCACGCTGTCAAGCGAGACCGTAAAGGTCGCGCAGGAAGCCGGCTCCATGCTGTCGAAGCTCGTGCCCGACATCAAGAAGACGGCCGAGCTGGTGCAGGAAATCACCGCCGCCTGCCGCGAGCAGGATGTCGGCTCCTCGCAGATCAACCAGGCGATCCAGCAGCTCGACAAGGTGGGCCAGCAGAACGCCAGCGCCTCCGAGCAGGTGTCCTCGACGTCGGAAGAACTCGCCTCGCAAGCCGAACAGCTGCAATCGACCATCTCGTTCTTCCGCATCGAGCAGGCCGGGCGTGCTGAGATCGCCGCGGCCGCGCCGATCGAGCGTGCCGTCACCCAGCTTCGCAGCAAGGCGGGACAGATGCAGGCGGCGGAGCGCGGCGCGAAGAAGCCTGTGCCCGCGCGCAAGCCGGCGCGCGCGACGAAGGTGGCGGGTGGTGGCGGTTTCGCCTTCGACATGAATGACGGCGAAGACGATCGCGACGCCGAGTTCCAACGCTAAGTGAGGGTGCTGGACGGGCGCAGCAGGTGATGTCGCTCGTGGTTTCCAACATCAAACCGGGCCAGGCCCGAAGGTCTTGACTATGCGCTTCACCGTCAAAGCAAAGCTTGCCACTGCCTTTGGGGTGGTTCTTCTCCTCTCCATCATTGCGGGCACTGTTGCTTATATTAAGCTCAGCGAGATGGCGAGCACGACCGAGGTCCTGATCGGGGCCGCAGGTCGATCGATCAAGGCCGACGAATTGCAGAAGGATCTCCTGCTGCAAGTCCGCGCTGAAAAGAACGCCATCCTGGCGCAGTCGGATAGCGACGTTGATCGCTATGTGAGCGAGGTCCGCAAGATTCGCGAGGACCTACTCAAGACCAAGGATGAAATCTACGCGACGGCCACCGAAACCGGAAAGAAGATGCTCGACCGGCTCTCGTCGCTCTATGGCAGCGTAAACGCGGCTCAGGATGAGTCGCTCAAATTGGCGCGATCCGACAAGGCGAAGGCTCTGGAGCAGTCGACCGGACCGGTCCGCAAGGCAGTCGCCGAGGCGTCAAAGGGCCTGGAGGATTATGTCGGCTTCCTCAAGAAGCTCATGGATGACCGGGCAGAACAATCAAGGGCGGATAGCAGCCACGCCCAGATGATCCTCATCGCCATCCTCATTGCCTCCTTGGTCATCGGCGCTGCCGCCGCAACCCTGATGGCGCTCAGCATCAGCCGAGCATTGACGAAAGCCGTTGGCTTGGCAAATGCCGTCGCGGTTGGCGATCTCGGCCAGACCATCGACGTCAAGAGCAACGACGAGATCGGCGATCTCGTCAAAGCACTGAATGCCATGACCGCGAATCTCAACGGGACAGCCGCGGTTGCCAACGAGATCGCATTGGGCAATCTGGACGTGGAAGCGAAGCGCTTGTCCGACAAGGACACCCTGGGGATCGCGCTCGAGCGCATGATCAAGAGCCTCAACACCAATGCCCAGGTTGCCAACGAAATCGCCCGCGGCAATCTCACCGTGGAAGCCAAGCGCATCTCCGACAAAGACAAGCTGGGTATCGCTCTCGAGACCATGGTGGAGAAGCTTCGCCAGATCGTCTCGGAAGCAATCACAGCTGCGCAGAATGTCTCGGCCGGCAGTCAGGAGCTTTCGGCGAGCGCCGAGCAGCTCTCGCAGGGCGCGACCGAGCAGGCCTCTTCCGCCGAGGAAGCCTCTTCGTCGATGGAAGAGATGGCTTCGAACGTGAAGCAGAATGCCGACAACGCCAACCAGACCGAGAAGATCGCCGCGCAGTCGGCCAAGGATGCCGAAGCCAGCGGCGTCGCCGTCGGCCGGGCCGTCCAGGCGATGCAGACCATCGCGGAGAAGATCACCATCGTGCAGGAGATCGCGCGTCAGACCGACCTGCTGGCTCTGAACGCGGCGGTCGAAGCCGCGCGTGCCGGCGAGCATGGCAAGGGCTTTGCGGTGGTCGCCTCCGAAGTGCGCAAGCTTGCCGAGCGCAGTCAGGCTGCTGCAGCCGATATCGGCACGCTCTCGACAGAGACCGTGAAAGTCGCCCAGGACGCCGGCGACATGCTGTCGAAGCTGGTGCCCGATATCAAGAAGACGGCCGAGCTGGTCCAGGAAATCACGGCGGCCTGCCGCGAGCAAGATGTCGGCTCCACGCAGATCAACCAGGCGATCCAGCAGCTCGACAAGGTGGGCCAGCAGAACGCCAGCGCCTCAGAGCAGGTGTCCTCGACCTCGGAAGAGCTCGCCTCGCAGGCCGAGCAGCTGCAATCGACCATCTCGTTCTTCCGTATCGAGCAAGCCGAGCGGGGCGAGCGTGCCGCATCCGCGCCGATCGAACGCGCCGTCACCCAGCTCCGCGGCAAGGCAGTGCAGATGCAGGCGACGGAACGTGGCGCGAAGAAACCCGTGCCCAGGTCAGCTCGCGCGATCAAGGTCGCCAACGGCGGTGGCTTTGCTTTCGACATGCACGACAGCGAAGACGATCGCGACGCCGAATTTCAGCGCTGACATCAACAACCATCTGACCCCTGGACTTTAGCAATGGCCGCAACCTCGCAATATCTGACCCTCGGGCTCGCCGGCGAGACGTTCGGCATCAGCATTCGCAATGTCCGGGAGATTCTCGACATGCGGCCGATCTCACGTCTGCCGCATGCGCCGAGTTTCCTGCTCGGCATGATCGATGTGCGCGGCGCGGGATATCCGATCGTCGATCTCCGCACCAAGCTCGGCCTTCCGGCGGTCGCAGCCACCGAGGCGACCCGCATCATCATCCTCGACGTGCCGATGAAGGACCGCCTGGTCGGCGTCGGCTTTGTGGCCGACTGCGTGTTCGAGGTTACCGACATCGACGAGCAGGCGATCGAGCCGATCCCCGAGGTCGGCGGCAAGTGGCAGTCGGATTACGCCGCCGGCATCGGCCGCAAGGGCGAGAAATTCGTCGTGATCTTCGATCTCGCCAAGCTGATGGCGAACGACGAGATCCCGGAAGGAAGAGACAAGGCCGCGGATGCGTCCCGCGCGGCCTGATATTTGGAACAGAGCGTAGTCTGGCGTAAGCACATCAATTTTGAACCAATGAGACCTGTCATGAGATTCACGGTCAAGGCCAAGCTCGCGAGCGCGTTCGGCCTCGTCATTCTCCTCTCCATGATCGCCGGCGGCGTCGCCTATCTGAAGCTGAATGAGACGGTCCTCACGACCGAACATTTGTCGGCCAGAGCGGCTCGCCTCGCCGAGGTGGCTGACATGCAGGCGAGCGTCCTGCTTCAGGTGCGGGCCGAGAAGAATGCGATCCTTGCGGCGAGCGAGGCCGATCAGGACCGCTTCGCAGGCCAGATCGCCGAGCTCCGCGAGCATGTGATTAAGATCAAAGACGAGGCTTACAACGGGGCCAGCGAAGCCGGCCGGAAGATGCTCGATGCGTTTGGAGCCGCCTATGCCAACGCAAACACGGTGCAAGATCAGACCATCAAGATGATCCGGCAGGACAGGGCAAAGGCGACCGACCATTCCATGAACGATGGCCTCAAGGCCACGACGGTGGCACTGAACGCCGCGAACGACTACATTAATTATGTCAAGAAAGCGATGGCCGAGGAGAGCGAGCAGGCGCGCCAAGAGGGCAGCCGTGCCGAGCTGATGCTGCTCAGCCTCGTGATCGCCTCGCTCATGATTGCCGCCGTGGCCGCGATATGGATCGCGCTCAGCATCAGCCGCGCGCTGAGCAGCGCGGTCGGACTTGCCGATGCGGTTGCGATTGGAGACCTCAGCCGCAAGATCGACGCCACCAGCAATGACGAGATCGGCGATCTCATCAAGTCGCTCAACGGAATGACCAAGAACCTGAATGCCACTGCGGCGGTGGCCAACGAGATTGCCCAGGGCAATTTGACGATTGAAGCCAAGCCACTGTCGGACAAGGACACCCTCGGCCTCGCGCTCGAGAGCATGGTGGAGAAGCTCCGCCAGATTGTGTCGGAAGCTCTCACCGCGGCGCAGAACGTCTCGGCCGGCAGCCAGGAATTGTCGGCAAGCGCCGAGCAGCTGTCGCAGGGGGCGACCGAGCAGGCCTCGTCGGCCGAGGAAGCCTCCTCCTCGATGGAAGAGATGGCCTCGAACGTGAAGCAGAACGCCGACAATGCCAACCAGACCGAGAAGATCGCAGCGCAGTCGGCGAAGGATGCCGAGGCCAGCGGTGCTGCGGTCGGCCGCGCCGTCAACGCGATGCAGACCATCGCCGAGAAGATTACCATCGTGCAGGAGATCGCGCGTCAGACCGATCTGCTCGCGCTGAATGCCGCGGTCGAGGCCGCGCGCGCCGGCGAGCACGGCAAGGGCTTTGCAGTGGTGGCTTCCGAGGTGCGCAAGCTCGCCGAGCGCAGCCAGGCAGCCGCCGCCGAGATCGGCACGCTGTCGGCCGACACGGTCAAGGTCGCGCAGGAAGCTGGTGTGATGTTGTCCAAGCTCGTTCCTGACATCAAGAAGACGGCTGAGCTGGTCGAGGAGATCACCGCCGCGTGCCGCGAGCAGGATGTCGGATCCTCGCAGATCAACCAGGCGATCCAGCAGCTCGACAAGGTCGGGCAGCAGAACGCCAGCGCCTCCGAGCAGGTGTCCTCGACCTCGGAAGAGCTGGCCTCACAGGCCGAACAGCTTCAGTCGACGATCGCTTATTTCCGCATCGATCGCGCTAGCAAGAGCCAGGCGCCGGCGTCGATCGATCGGGCCGTCACTCAGCTCCGCGCCAAGGCTGCGACCATGGCAGCGGTCGAGCGTCCCGCCAGGAAGCCGCAGGCGAAGCCTGCGCGCGCCGTGAAGGTCGCGGGCGGCGGCGGCTTTGCTTTCGATATGCACGAAGGTGAGGATGATCGGGACGCTGATTTTCAGCGTTGAGGGTTTTCGGGGCAGGTTCGCCCAGGCGTGGGCCTGCCTTCTTTTGTCGTAACCGCGTAGGATTCCAGATGGCCCCGATGGCCCGATATTCACTGCATGCGGGCCTTCGGGGCCGGGGCTGGCGGCCATGATGCCCGCCATGCAGGATACGGCTGTGCATCTGTCGGACCGCCATTTCCGCACCATTGCCGAACTGATCGAGGGTCAGGTCGGCATCAAGCTGCCGCAGGGCAAGCGGCTGATGCTGGAGGGGCGCCTGCACAAGCGTGTGCGCGCGCTGAACTTCTCCGATCTCAACGAATATGTCGAGAACCTGTTCGAAGCCGATCATTTCGACACCGAGCTCACCCATCTGATCGATGTCGTGACCACCAACAAGACCGACTTCTTTCGCGAGCCGCAGCATTTCACCTTCATGCGGGAGGTCGCCATCCCCGCGCTTCTCAGGTCGCACGGCTGCAAGAATGCGAATCTGAAAGTCTGGAGCTCGGCGAGCTCGACCGGCATGGAAGCCTACACGGTTGCCATGGTGCTGGACGACATGACGCGAGCCGGATCGAAGTTTCAGTATCGCATCCTGGGAACCGACATCTCGACCGCGGTGCTGCGCCTCGCCAAGACCGCGATCTACACCCGCGACGTGCTCGCGCCGGTGCCGGAACCGTTCGTGAAGCGGTACTTCCTGTCGTCGCGCGACAAGTCGCGCGGCGAAGTGCGGGTGGCGCCCGAACTGCGCCGCATGACGCATTTCATGCGGATGAACCTGATGGATTCATCCTATCCCGTCGACCGAGACGTCGACATGATCTTCTGCCGCAATGTGCTGATCTATTTCGACAAGCCGACGCAGCGCAAGGTTGTCGAACAGCTTTGCAGTCATTTGCGGCCGGGCGGGTATTTGCTGGTGGGACACTCCGAGTCGATGATCCACAGTTCCGTTCCGGGCCTGAAGCAGGTTCAGCCGACCATTTTTCAGGTTTGATCGGGAGCACTTTGCAACATGCCGAGGGAGAAAGTTCGCGTACTGATCGTGGACGATTCGGCGTCGGTGCGCCAAATCCTGCAGACGATCCTGAACGATGATCCTGAGATCGAGGTGATGGCGACGGCGTCCGATCCGTTCGTTGCGGCACGGCGCCTTCAGGACGAAATCCCCGACGTCATGATCCTCGACCTCGAGATGCCGCGGATGGACGGCATGACCTTTCTGCGCAAGATCATGGCACAGCGTCCGATCCCGGTCATTATCTGCTCTTCGCTGACCGAAGAAGGCTCGAACGTGATGTTCGAGGCGTTCGAGGCCGGCGCGGTCGACATCGTGCCCAAGCCGAAGATCGACACGAGGCAGGCGCTGCTCGAATGTTCGACGCGCCTGCGCGAGGCGGTCAAGTCGGCGGCGCGTGCCCGCGTACGTCCGCGCGCAGAGCGACGCGTGATCGAGAAGAAGCTGACGGCCGATGCCATCATCCCGCCGCCGGTGCAAGGGAAGGTTCGGCCGACCACGGAGCGCATCGTGTGTATCGGTGCGTCGACTGGAGGAACCGAGGCGCTCAATGACGTCCTCGAAATGCTGCCGGCGCACAGTCCTCCGATTCTTGTCGTTCAGCATATGCCGGCGGGCTTCACCGCTGCGTTCGCCAAGCGCCTCGACAGCATTTGCCAGATCCGCGTCAAGGAGGCGGAGGATCGTGAGCCGGTATTGCCTGGCTGCGCCTACATTGCTCCAGGCGCCCGCCACATGCTGCTCCAGCGTGTCGGCCTGCGCTACCAGATCGCGATCAAGGACGGTCCTCCGGTGTCCAGACATCGCCCGTCGGTCGACGTGTTGTTCCGATCGGCAGCCCAGCATGCCGGCGCCAACGCGCTCGGGGTCATCATGACCGGCATGGGCGATGACGGCGCGCGTGGCATGCTGGAGATGCGCAAGCTCGGTGCCTCGACCCGCGCGCAGGACGAAGAGAGCTGCGTGGTGTTCGGCATGCCCAAGGAAGCCATCGCTCACGGCGGTGTCGAGAAAGTGGTCGCGCTGCATCACATTCCGCGCGAGATCATGCAGTGGTATCAGGCCGGACATCCGGCGGTGGCGGGTTGATGGCGATGACCGCCAATCCCGCCAGCAATTTGACGGATGCGATTGCCGCGGTCGAAGGCGTCTCGTCGCGCATCGAGGACGTCTTTGCGCGCGTCGGTCATGATCTCGGTCGCGGCCACATCATCTTCAAGGAGCTGAATCAAGGGCTCGCGTCTCTCTCCGGAGAACTCTCCGGCACCGAGATCGAAGGCGCTGCGACCGCGCTTCAGGAGATCGGTGCGCGGCTGAGCGAGCTTGCGCGCGCGCTTCCGGCCGAGAGCGCGCTGCTCGCGATGATCGGCAAGAGCACGACCGAGGCGTCCGCGCTGCTGAAGCCGCTGTTCAAGCACATCCAGATGATCACCATCATCGCACGCAGCGCACGGATCGAGGCGGCATCGCTCGATGGCGATCGCGAGGGTTTTCTCGCCTTCACGCAAGAAGCCTACGATCTCGGCAAGGCTGTGCAGGGCTCGATCGAAGGCTGCGCGCGGGACCAGCAGCGTCTGTCGGAAGCGGTCGCCACAGCATCCGGCCGGCAGAAGGAGTTCGAGAACCGCTACGGCGATCAGCTGGCCGCCGAGAGCGCCGAGCTTGGCGCGGCCTATTCCGGCCTGCGCGACCAGCGCGGCAAGAGCAGCCATCTCGCCGAACTCGCGAGCGCCAGCACGCGGAAGATCGCCGATGCGGTCGGCAGCGCGATCATCTCCTTGCAGGCCGGCGACAGCACGCGACAACGCCTCGAACACATCTGCCACGGCCTGCCTCTCTCCTCGGGCTCGGCGCCGAGCCTCGTTCCCGGGCCGGTCGCAAGCGAAGACGGCGCGCACGCGATCTGCAAGCTGCAGGCGGCCCAGCTCAGGGACGCCCAGCGCGAATTCGGCGGCGACATCGGCCAGATCATCCGGGCGCTGTCGGCGATCCTGAATGATGCGGGGAGCGTCGTCGGTCACGGCCGCTCGCTGTTCGGCGGTGAGAACGGCTCCTCATCGTCGTTCCTCGCCCGCATCAAGCAGACGCTGGCCCATGCCTCGACCCTGATCGCCACTTGCGAGAGCGCAGGCCGTTCGGTCGACGAGGCACTGGCGGTTGTCGAGGATACGCTGGCGAAATTCCGCCAGGCCATCGCAGGTCTCGCCGAAGCCACGGTCGATATCACGCTGATCGGTATGAACGCGGGCCTCAAGGCAAGCCATCTCGGCAGCCGCGGCAGCGCTTTCGTCGTCATCGCCAACGAGCTCAAGGCGACGGCTGACCAGGTCTCGGCAGGCGCCAGACGCTTGCGACCGGTCCTCGACGGTATCGAGCAGTCGGCCAACGAGCTGAAAGAGCTCCGCGTCCAGGGCGATCCCGCCCAGCTCGCCAAGCTCGAGCCGCAGATCCTCCAGGCGTTGCGCGAGGTCGAAGCCGGCAACGAACGGCTCGGCAAGCTGATGACCCGCCTCGTCGACGAAGGTGCCGAGTTCGAGGGGCTGATGAATTCGGCGCAAGGCCTGATGAGCTCGCTTGGCGACAGCTCTGTGACGCTGCCCGCGGTCGCCGTACGCCTTGAGACCGCAAGCGCAGGCACGCATCGTCCGCAGCCGCAGGACGAGATGCTGCTCGACGATCTGTTCGCGCGCTACACGATGGAGCGCGAGCGCGACGTCCACCGCGAATTCCTGCGATCGCTCGGGCTTTCATCGACTGCTGCCGTACGCCGGGTCGAGGCGGTCGCGTCGGCGGATGACGGCATCGAACTGTTTTGAGCCTGCCGCCGACGCTTGCGCAGCGGCGTGGGCAATTTGACGAGTTGACTTTGCAGTGCATTAACCGTGGCGGAATCCGCGCCGCATCGGTCATTGTCGCGCCCCAGAATTGGTCGCAAATACGTTCGAATTTTACGGCGGATGTTCTTCATGCTGAGAGACGGCAAATACGCGGCCTGGTTCAGGACCTCACGTGGTCAGGGCACAGGCCTCGTCGAGTTGGTCGACGGACGAATCTCGGGCAGCGACAGCTTCTTCACCTACGGTGGCTCCTATCAGGTCGACCAGCAGCGCTTCACGGCTGTTCTGACCGTGAGACGGCATACTGAGGGCAATCCGAGCGTGTTCGGTCCTGACGAGGTCGATGTCGATCTGGCCGGCACGTGCCGCGGCGCGATGGCGACCTGCTCGGGGACGGCGAGGGAGGTGCCCGAGATCGAGTTCGAGGCGACGCTGATCTACAGCCAGGAGGAAGCCGTTCCAGTCGACACCAAATGCGCGATCGTGAAGCTCAATGCCGACAAATTGCCCAAGGGGCTCGACAGCCGGTCGCGCCCGCGGCCTCCATTCGCGTCCTCCAGATCTCCTGCGTCCTGACATTAACAGCGCTTTAGCTTTGCGTTGACGCTGTTCACGCGAAAGCATGTGGCCACCGCACTGCGGCAAGAGTGCTTTTAGATGTGAAATCTAGGTTGAGGCTCATAACAGAAGAAGGACAGGGATATGCCTCAGATCTGGATGACTTATGATGAACTCGCGACGCTAAGCGGCTGCAGTGCTGCCGAAGCCAGGCTGCAGGCGCTACAGATGTCGCTCGACCGCCGCAAGAGCCGCGATGGAAACACCCGCGTCAAGCTGGACTTCGCCTTGATGAGCCGGTTCTTCGAGACCATTCGCAACGCCGAATTCGGTCCTGATGAGGCGATCTCGGCACTGCGCGCTACGCACCGGCAGATGTCCCGCGGCATCAGCTCCGACCAAGAGAGCTTCAGGCGCGGCGTGGCGTAAGTCCGCCGCTTCGGCGGCGGTCGGCTCCGTTCGAATCAGGCATAATCGAGCAGCCGGAATCTGGTTACGACCTCGGGTGTATCACACCGGAACAAGTCGAGACCGCCGGGATCCGGGCGGGAGGACCAGCTAAGCCGTACGTCGCGCTCGCGATATGAGCCGACGTCGCGCGCGTCAGGACGGTGGTCTGGGCAGGAAAGCCAGAATGGTCTGGGCGAGCATGACGCCGACGATGCCGCCGGCCGCCTTTTGCAGCACGTCGATGAGCCGCGGATCGCGGTCCGGCACGATCGCCTGCAAGATCTCGAGCCCGATGGCGACGGCGATCACGAATGCACAAGCCAGCCTGAAGCGTCCCGGCAGCAGGAAGGACAGCAGGAAGCCGAGCAGGCAATAGGCGCTGAAGCGCTCGATGACGACGACCCAATAGGCCTCTGCATGGCCCACCAGCACGGGCCTGCCCGCAAGCGTGGCCAGCGTGGCATAGACGATCAGCGCAAGGCAGATGGCCGCAGCTGCGATGAGATGATTTCGGCGCATTGCGGCATCATAGCCGCTCGACCGGCACGCGCTCTCAAAAGCGGAGAACATCGTTAAGGGGCGCACATCGGCGACCAGCGCCTTCTTGTCGCCGATGTCCCCGACTGCGTCGCCGCCGAACTGCTCGACGCGGAAGCATCAGCTTCGAATCCCGCGAGGCAATCATGTCTGCCCGGTCGACCCAGCCCTGTTGAATTCGAGCGTCCCAGAATAGGCCGAGCAGATCACCAAGGGGCGGGTAAAGCGTCAGACGTGGCGACGCAAATGCCATCTCACGCTGACGGGACTGAGCCGGCGAGGCCGGGCTCTAATTTGCCGGCTGTTCGGCCTGGTCACCCACAATCTCCACGCCACGAACAGGCCATTAAGGGCGAACCAGATCGACACCATGATGAGCAAGGAATTTGCCATGATGGCCTCCCGCATTCCTTTGGCGAACAATGCTGGGGCGGGTCGGGAGTTCCGCGCGTCAGAGATGGACCCGTCGTCATCATTGCCCAAATTCGCGTCATCGGCTGGTTGGCCATGGAAGCACGCACAAGGCCGATCGCTTCAGCATGCGGCCGCGCTGCGGCGTTCACCGCCGATTGGAGGACCCTCGCGCCGACGCCATTGAAGGCAGACAGCAAAGGCGCGGCGGGCCCGCGGGACAACGTCGGATACAACCGATGCCGACGGCAATCGCCTGTGGCCACAAATTGCCGCCCGTCCGGCGCAAGGGAGCTAGCCCTTCTTGGCGGCCTTCGATTTCAGCGCCAGGCCGAGACGCAAGGCCATGCGTTTGATCGCGTCGGGTGATCGCCCGAGCTGCTTCGCCGCTTCCTCCAGCGACGTCGAAGACTTGGCCAGCTCCATGAGCCGGCGGTCTTCCTTGAACGACCAGGGCTTCCGCGCCATAACCGAAATGATCCTCCTGCATCGACACAACGACAAAGCCGCCAAGCGGACCCATGTCGCTCGACGGCTTTGCTTGGGTGGGCCGGGCTTTGGGGGAAGCCCAGTGCAGAGATGGATATGCGAACCGCGAGACTTCGCAACAAACAACGCGGATTAAGCTAACCGCTCAACCTTACCGCGATGAAATCGGGGCCGGGCGCTCCGTACAACTCCGGGGTTTTCTTGATGTCGTGCCGATCGGCGCCGGCAATCGTCCTCCGAGCTGGCGTCCGCAGAACCGGCACGCGGGCCCCTGCAAGATCGCTGACGAAATCTGCGTATGCAGTCGGATCGTATCCCGTGTAAGTTGTAATTTCTCGAATCAGGTCAGGCGCTCGCTCGAGCGCGCCATTGGAGATATTGTTCCGTCGCTCGATGTTGCGTGCCGCGCCGACTCAAAATTCGTTGAAGTTCAATGTCGTGACGGAGCTCGCCTGCACGTCAGGCGCTTCTTGCCTGCATTGGTCACGAGATCGTCGAATTCGTTCGGCTATGATCGCGCGAACGATACGAATAGAAGAAGATCGAGATGCTTCAAAAAACACTATCTGCCAAGCCTTTGACGAAGATGAGAGAGCGGGCGTTCGAAGGTGTCTTTCTCGGTGTTGCGCTGGTCGCAATGGCGGGATGGGCCTATTTCGTCATTTTGCTGTCCGTGAGGTTCTTCTTCTGGCTGGTCGGTTGATGCGAACGATCGGGAAGCAAGCACGCTGCTGCCCAAAAATGCCCGTCTGTGACGATAAAATCGGCAGCCGCAATCATGATCTCGACACAACTCGAAGATGAGAATGTTGGCGGGGCCGATGCAGGCGCAGACGCGCGGCGAGCAGAGAGATCTTCGGATGATATGGGTTTCGTTGCTGATTTCGGTCGTTGCCGGCCTGGTGTGTATCGGCTACGCGATGTGTGCGCGGCGAATGAGGTCAGCGCAGAGCATGCGATGCGACGGTAACCTTACCCGGCAGACGAGGGCGCGCCGAACATTGCTCCCCACGCATGTTCTCATCGGGTCGCGCACGGTTGTCGCGGGCATATCCTGTTGATCTGAGCCACCTGTGGATCGCGAAGGAGGTGCGCCATGACCAGCGTGAGGAGCAACAACGCGCCGCGGCGATATTTCGTCGATGCGGTCGGCAGGCGCGTTCTGATCGGTCTTACGCCCGAGGAGACCTTTGAGTTCGAACGGCTCGATAGAGAGCCGAATGAAAGTCGAACCGAAGCAATATGGATCGAGCGCGATTCTCAGCCAGCTCCGGGGGAGCGGCGCTGGTTGGAGCTATATGCCAAACATGAAGATGCATGGAAGGTCTGGATGGCGCAGAGCCGCGTTGATCGGCCTTATCTTTAGCCTTCTGCGGCGCGCCGTCTTGCGAGACGGCGGCCGCCGGCGAAAGGGCGGTCTATCGGCTAGCCGAGGCCGATCCGCTTCTGCTGATAGCCGCGATTGAGAATGGCTTCCCACCATTGCCTGTTGTCGAAGAACCAGCGAACCGTTTTGGTCAGACCGCTTTCGAAATTCTCGTCGGCTCGCCATCCGAGCTCACGCTCGAGCTTTGAAGCATCGATGGCGTAGCGGCGATCGTGGCCGGGGCGGTCGGCGACGAAGGAAATGAGGCCACGCCGGGAGGAGCCCGCCGCGCGCGGTGACATCTCGTCGAGCAGGTCGCAAATGCCTTCCACGACATGCAGGTTGGTTCGCTCGTTTCGGCCGCCGACATTGTACGTCTCGCCGATCGCACCGCGCTCGAGCACGAGGGTGAGCGCCTTGGCGTGGTCCTCGACGTAAAGCCAGTCGCGGATGTTCTGTCCATCGCCGTAAACCGGCAGTTGCTCCCCAGCGAGCCCCTTGATGATGATGTGAGGAATGAGCTTCTCGGGAAAGTGATAGGGCCCGTAATTGTTCGAGCAGTTCGTCACCATCGTCGGAAGGTCATAGGTCTCGCGCCAGGCGCGGACCAGATGGTCGGACGACGCCTTGCTCGCCGAGTAGGGCGAATTGGGCGAATAGGACGTGGTCTCGGTGAAATAGCCGTCCTTGCCGAGCGAGCCGAACACCTCGTCGGTGGAGATGTGAAGGAAGCGAAACTGTGCACGGCGGTCGGGCGTCAGAGTCCGCCAGTATCGCAGCGCTTCCTGCAGCAGCGTGAAGGTGCCGACGATGTTGGTCTGGATGAATTCGCCGGGACCGTCGATCGAACGATCGACATGGCTCTCGGCCGCAAGGTTCATCACTGCGGCGGGTTGATACTTTTCGAACAGCTTGCGCAGCGACGCAGCTTCGCAAATGCATTGCCTCTCGAACGCATAACGCGGATTTGCTTCGGCGCCAGGGATCGACTCGAGGTTCGCCGCATAAGTCAGCTTGTCGATGTTGACGACGCGCGCACGCGTGTCGCGAAGCAGATGACGGACGACTGCGGAGCCGATGAAACCCGCACCGCCCGTGACGAAAATCGTGGAGCCGTCGAAACGCATGGATGATATGCCTCAGTCTTGAGCGGCGAAGGAACGGGCCACCGATTGCAGATATTGGCCATAGCTGCTCTTTGCGGTCTTCTCGGCCACCTTGGTGAAGGCGTCGAGCGAGATGTAACCGCGCCGCAAGGCGATTTCCTCGGGGCAGGCAATGCGCAAGCCCTGGCGCTGCTCCAGGATCTGAACGAAATGACTGGCCTCGACCAGCGACGCGTGCGTGCCGGTGTCGAGCCAGGCAAACCCGCGTCCGAGCACTTCGACGAACAGATCGCCCCGGGCGAGGTAGGCGTTGTTCACGTCGGTGATCTCGATTTCGCCCCGCGCCGACGGCTTGATGCTTGCGGCGATGTCGACGACGCTGTTGTCGTAGAAGTAGAGGCCGGTCACGGCCACATTCGACTTCGGCTGCTTGGGTTTCTCTTCGATCGAGCGCGCGCGGCCGGCATTGTCGAATTCGACCACGCCGTATTGTTCGGGTGAGTTGACGACGTAGCCGAAGATCGTGGCGCCGCTCTCGCGTGCCGCGGCCTTGGCCAGCATTTCCGGAAGCCCGTGGCCGTAGAAGATGTTGTCGCCGAGAACCAGAGCGACAGAATCTGATCCGACGAATTCGCGGCCGACGATGAATGCGTCGGCAAGACCGCGCGGGGTTTCCTGAGTGGCGTATGAGAAGTCGACGCCGATCTCCGACCCGTCGCCGAGCAAGCGCTGGAACAGCGGCTTGTCCTGCGGTGTCGAGATGACGAGAATGTCGCGAATCCCAGCGAGCATCAATGTCGACAGCGGATAGTAGATCATCGGTTTGTCAAAAACCGGCAGCAGCTGCTTCGACACCACAGTCGTGACGGGATAAAGGCGCGAGCCAGTTCCGCCAGCGAGTATAATTCCCTTCATAGGTCCCTCTGGTTTACCGCTCCGAAAATATCAGATAGTGTGCGCTGCACAAGATTGTTGTGTGCGCGGAGCTGAAGTCGCTGGAATGAACGTTATCAAGACAGATCTGCCTGAGGTTTTGATCATCGAGCCGAAGCTATTTGGTGATCAACGCGGCTTTTTCTTGGAGACCTATCAGTTCGAGCGCTACGCGCAGAGCGGGGTTGCACAGCCGTTCGTTCAGGACAATCTGTCACGCTCGCGTTATGGAGTGCTGCGTGGGCTGCACCTACAGAATCCGGGCGCGCAGGGCAAGCTTGTCACGGTGCTCCGCGGTCGGGTCCTTGATGTTGCAGTCGATGTCCGCGTCGGCAGCCCAAATTTTGGGCGCCACGTTGCTGTCGAATTGAATGAGGATAATCGCCGACAATTGTGGGTTCCTCGTGGCTTCGCGCATGGATTTGCCGTTCTCTCCGAGACGGTTGATTTCTTCTACAAATGCGACGCGCTCTACAGCCCGAAAGACGAGATCTCGGTGCGCTGGAACGATCCGGCGATCGGCGTCGATTGGGGTGTTGCAGATCCGTCGCTTTCTGCCAAGGATGCCGACGCGCCCTTGCTCGCGGATGTGAAGAATCTCCCGCGTTACAGAGAGATCTGACATGAAGATCCTACTGACGGGCTCCGCGGGGCAGGTGGGCGGAGCTCTGCTTCCGCTGCTTCGCGAGCGGGCCGATGTCGTGGCGCCGTTGCGGGAACAGTTCGACCTGTCGCGGCCGGATGAGCTTGCTGGCAAGCTGGAGTCGATCAAGCCGGATCTGATCATCAATCCTGCCGCCTACACTGCTGTCGATCGCGCGGAAGAGGAGCGAGAGCTCGCGTTTCGCATCAACGCGGAATCTCCCAGGGCCATCGCCCGATGGGCCGCTCCCCGCGGCGTGCCGCTGGTGCATTTCTCGACTGACTATGTTTTCGACGGCTCCGGCGATCGTCCCTGGCGCGAGGATAGTGCGACGGCGCCGCTATCGATTTATGGTCAAAGCAAGCTCGCCGGCGATCTGGTCATTGCCGAGGCCGGTGCCCTGCATGTGATCGCGCGCACGTCCTGGGTGTACGCTGCAACCGGCGCAAATTTTCTCAAGACAATCGTGCGGCTTGCCGGAGAACGCGAGCAATTGCGCATCGTCGCCGATCAGATCGGTGCGCCGACGAGTGCCAATGCGATTTCACAAGCGGTGGTTGCAATGCTGCCGCGGAGTGACAAAGAGCTTCGCAAGATCTTCGAGGCGCGAGGCGGCGTCGTCAATCTGGTCTGTGCGGGCGAGACCAGCTGGCATGGCTTTGCGACTGCAATCGTTTCTGGGCTGCAATCGAGGGGCGCTAAATTCGCGGTGAAGGAAATTGTTCCGATCCGCTCGGACGAATTTCCCGTGAAGGCGAAGCGGCCGTCCAATTCTCGCCTTGATCTCACGCGGCTGCGCGAGCGGTTCGGCATTGCGCCGCCCAGCTGGCAGCAAGCACTCGATCGGGAGCTGGATGTTCTGAAGGCCACGATCTGAACGCCTGCGCCCGGTTTCTCGGGGCTGCGCCGGAGCACAAGGTTCTGAAGCCTTTAAACTTTGTTAACCATCCAGGGCCCATTTTCCGGTCTGGCGCCTCGAACCGGAAATGCACATGTTTCAGCTCTTCTTGCGGGCCCGCACTCACAATTTCCTGAAGGACCGTTTCGGCGGAGAGCAGACATTCCGTGCCCGTTCGCCGGAGCGCGACGCCGAAACCGATCGCGCGCGGATTGAGGCCATCATGGCTGCAATCGAGGATGCGCTGCATGCGGCGGAGCGGGAGCAGTCCGGCCTGAACCGCCGGGTGGAAGACGTGCTGGCGCGCGCGGCCGTGACTATCGGCAACGGCGATGACGAATATCTCGAGCGCGAGGCGCTGGACAATCACCACCAGGATCTGTTCGACAAGGAAATCCTGAATGGCCAGCGCAGGCTCAAGGAGCTTGGTGCCTCGATCGCCCATTTCAAGTTCCTGAAGGCGGCGATGCTCAGCCGGTTTCCGGAATACCGGCCGCAGGCAGGCCAGACCAACTGAGACCCTGCGCGCAAGGCGCGTTGCTAGATCGCGAGCATGCTGTTGCCCTGAATCGAGAGCAGCGTCAGATTGCCGGTGGCATATGCGCCGGTATCGATATTGGCGCGGTTCTCGAGCAGTTCGGCCTGGCGCACCGGCGTATGGCCGTGAACGACGTATTTCCCGAAGCGCTTCTTGCTTTGGAGAAATTCGTCTCTGATCCAGAGCAGGTCCTGCTCACGCTGCTCGGATAGCGGGATTCCCGGACGAACGCCCGCATGCACGAAGAAGAAGTCACCACAGGTGAATGTCGGCCGTAGCTGGCGCAGGAATGCGATGTGCTGCCGCGGCATCGCGGCGGTGAGCTCGCGCACGAGATCGGACTGTTCGTCCTTGCCGAGATCGGGGCTCGCCGAGATTCCGTAGGACATCAGGGTCTGGACGCCACCGAACTGAAACCAATCGGCCGTGCGCGAGGGATCGTCCAGCACCGAGGTGAAATAGGCCTCGTGATTGCCCTTAAGAAAGACCGTGTTGCGGCGGCGGCTGCGGTCGATCAGCAGATCGAGGGTATGACGCGAATCCGGTCCGCGATCGATGTAATCCCCGAGAAAGACCTCGATCGCACGATAGGGCCGGCTGTTTGCCATATCTGCATCGATGACGGCGAACATCTGCTCAAGCAGATGCGCACAGCCGTGGATGTCGGCGAGGGCGTAAATCCGCACGCCGTTCGGCAGCTTCGGCCGGGGCGAGTTTTGAGTCGGGGTTGTGACCATGGGGTCCAACTCTTGGAGAGAGCTTGGCCCGAGATGTCAATATGCTATCGATCAATTCGGGTCAGCATGAGCGGCTTTTTTTCGTCCATGCCGTGTGAACGCCCATTCGCGCGGCTCTTGCGTCTCCGCGCGGTTTGACGAGGCGTTGATTTGCCCCGCGTGGTCCGGATCAGCCGAAGCTGCGGTGGTCGAACGACGGTGCGGCCTTGGTGCGATACATCGCCGCACGAGCGCGGACCAGCATCGCGCCGCACAGATAGCCGAGCTGGAGCACCGTCGCAAAGACAAGGATCATAACGACCGTGTGAGCCATCCCCTGTCCCTGCCAGGCAGAGACGGCGCCGATCAGCGCTGCACCGAGAATGATGGCGGGAGGCAGGATGAAAAATCGGAATCGGCCTCCAAGCAACGATCCGATCAGCAGGCTAAAAACGGCAACGGTACTCACGGCACAACTCCCCCGAAACTGCCACGAGTGTTAATGGCGCTGACCTAAGGACGGCTTAAGCAACAGGGTTGAACAACCGTTCAAATGCGCGCGTGATGACGTGTAAAATTATCTCGAATTGATGCAAAACGCGCCGCGATGCTCAGTTAAATGTCAGGCCCGTGACAGCAGTTTGAGCATGCACGTATGCGTGCGACGTATTGCAGAAAATCGGTTTGATTTTTTCGTTGCAGTGCCGCAATGTTGCTTTGTTTAGTTAAGACATTCCCCGAGACACATCGACGATTGAATCGATCTCCTTGCAATTCTGGATTGCGAGCGCGTGACGAGGCAGCGAGGATCGGATGGCTGTAGCGACTTATGGTTCGGAAAATTATTATCCGGTTGTATCGAACCGCCGGGGCGCTCTCCAGAGACCTCTCCAAATCGCTCTGATCGCGTGCGACTTCCTCACACTTCTGCTCAGCTACTTTGTGGCGAACGGCTTGTATCGCCTGCTGGTGGCCGAGCAGGATTCATCCGTCGGCGCTGGTCTGGTCGTGGCCGCGGTGTTCGTGATGATCTCGTATCTCCAGGGTATCTATGATCATCACCGTCTCCTGAATACGCTTTGGCAGCTCCGCAAGACGCTCGCGATCTGGGTTATCTCGCTGACCATTCTCGCGGTCGAGGCGTTCCTGCTGAAATCCTCCGCGGATCTGTCGCGGGGCACCACGCTGCTGTTTGCGGCGACCGGCGGAATTGCCCTGGGAGGGCTCCGCGTGCTGTGGCGGATCGCCCTGAACTCGAGCTATGCGAAGGGCCGCCTGGTCGACAGGAAAGTCGTGCTCCTCAGTCTCAAGCCGCTCGACTTTACGTCGAGCCGCTTCAAGGATCTCCGCAAGCACGGCTTCAACGTCGTGCGGCATTTCATGCTTGAGCCCTCTGAAGATGGCGAGGGATGGGACCGTGAGATTCGCGATGTGGTGCGGCAGGCGCGGACCGCGGACGCGGAAGAGTATCTCTTGGTCATCGACTGGGATGAAATGCCGCTGCTGCAGAAGTTGAGCCAGCACTTGCGCGTGGTTCCGCAGCCGATCCGGCTCCTGCCCGATTTTCCGATCGCCGATCTGGTGTCGCGCCCGTTCCAGCCTGTCAGCGGTACTGTCGCAATCGAAATTCAGCGTGCGCCGCTCACCGTGTTCGAGCGCGCGCAGAAGCGCTGCCTCGACATCGGCCTCGCCTCGCTCGCCCTGCTGCTGCTGGCGCCGCTGCTGGTGACGGCCGCGATCATGATCAAGCTCGACTCGGTCGGGAACGTCATCTTCAAGCAGTCTCGACGCGGATTCAACGGCAAGCCATTCGAGATCTGGAAGTTCCGCTCGATGACGGTGGCAGAGAACGGCCACACCGTCACGCAGGCGACGAAGAGCGACGCCCGCGTCACGCGCGTCGGACGCGTGTTGCGCCGGACCAGCATCGACGAGCTGCCGCAACTCTGGAACGTTCTGCGCGGTGAGATGTCCCTGGTCGGACCGCGGCCGCATGCGCTGGCGCACGACAATTACTACGATCCGATGATCAGCAACTACGTCTACCGCCACCATATGAAGCCGGGTCTGACGGGCTGGGCTCAGGTGAATGGCTTCCGCGGCGAAACGCCGACCATTGATCTGATGGAGAAGCGCGTCGAGTACGATGTCTGGTACGTCAGCAACTGGAGCATCTGGCTCGACATCAAGATCATCTTCAAGACGGCCTTGGCGCTGGTCCATCAGGAAGCGTACTGACGGCTCGTTCTTTTCCCCGCCTAGAATATCTGAGGGCCATTGGGTGTCGCGCCAGGCGCGCCCCACAGGCCTTGCCGGGGTCCCTGCAAATCGCAGGCGCTGACCGGCCGATGTTACTCCTGATGCCCTCCGCCAAGTCGTGACGACGCGCCTCGCCGCGAGGAAAGCGCCCGGCTGCTTCAGGTCAGGGAGCTCGAGGTCTCCAGCGAGATGACCTGGTGGACGCAGGGCATTACCGAACGATCTCTATCGAACGATCTTTGCCTTCAAGTCGATTGGAGCGGTCGTCGGCAATGTGATCACGACGGGCGTGGCCCCGATCTGTATCGTCTTCGATGCAGCCTTCTGTTGGCACAATGGGGCGTATTCTGGTTCCGTGCCGTCGGGAAATTCGAGGGTTGCCGAGATTTTTTCTTGCGACGTCCAGGCAATCAGCCGCTTTCCTGCCGAGGTCGTTGCTTCGATGACGGACAGTTCGGGAAGGGGACGCTCAAAACTCATCGAGCTTGCGCTCTTGATGATGCTGATCGCCTCGCGGGCTGAACACGCAGCCGGCTTCGGCGCAAAAGCAAAGTCGTAGAGGCCAAAGTTATCCTCCAGCGCGGCTGGATCATGGCCCTGATCCTTCATTTCGTAGACCCACGCCCCTTTCATCCAGGGTGTGGCCGCCGTCCAGAGCAGGAATTGCGCGATATTGTTTGCCGCTGCCTGCGTCGAGATTGGACACATCTTCGAAGTCGTAGGCCAGCCAACTTCGGTGACGTAGATCGGGATGTTCGATCCGGCCGAATCGAGCAACTGGCGCAGGGTGCTGATTTGCCGGATCGCAGCCGAGGCAGTTCGGTTGGACACCTCGCGCTCGCAATGATTGTAGAGATGGACGGACAGGCCGCTGGCGCCCTCGAGCGCGCCGGAGCGCACGAGCGCCATCGTCCACTTCCAATCGGGATCCATCCCGACAGCTCCGACCAGCACCTGCGCTTTCGGCGCTACGCTGCGTATCCGTGCGAGCGCCTCCTTCGCGAGGGCTGAATAATGGCTCACTGCGCGTGGATCGCTTGGATCGCCTTCGCCGACCAGGAATGGGCGCCCCTGCACGGCGTTCATGTTCCATTCGTTCCAGATCTCGTAGATTGGATTTCGTTTCGCGGTCGCCAGAACGGCCTTCGCCGCAAAGTCGCCAAAGCTCTTTCGGCCGACATCGGCCAGGGGAGGTGCGCCGTCAGGAACGAGAGGATTGGGATGGCCAAGAATGAGTAGCGGCCTTGCCTGAGTTTGATCCAGGAAGTCGAACAATTTGGCGGGTTCGCGGGCGACTTGAGTTGCTGTGTCACCAACCGCAGGACCGGCCTGAAACAGGCTCCAGGCCAGATCGTCTCTGACCGAATCGAAGGCATCGGAACGCAATATCAGCGCAGACTTTTGCGGGGAATAGCCATATTCTCCGCCTATCCCGAAGTGTACGCCAACACCGATGATCGGCCGATCGGCACGTTCGGCCACCGGCTGCTTGCCAATCGAGAAGGATGTCGTTTCATTGGCAGCATAGATTTTGCCGAAGAGCAGACCCGCTGCGATGATCGCGAGTGCCACCCCTCTTTTCGCCGCTTTGGCCATCTTCGTCCTTATTGTGTCAGGTAACGAACGTACATGCGAATTCTCATCGTTTCAGCCTTCTTTCCGCCCTTTGTCCAAGGTGGAGCTGAACTTTCCGCGCGCAATCTGGCGACATGGCTTCATACGAACGGTCATGAGGTCGCCGTTCTGACCACGTCGCCGACTCCCGCGGACGAGGTGAGGGGGAAGATTGTTGACGGTCTCAAAGTCTGGCGCATCCACATGCCTCGGCCGTATCAGGTGTTTGAAGCTGCCCAAAAGTCCGGTCTACAGAAATCAATCTGGCATCTTCAAGACCATTTTGATCCTCGCAACGATCGGATCATGCGTCAGGTCCTCGACGAATTTGCGCCCGACCTGGTCAACATCCACGTTCTGCAGGGTATCGGCTGGAATACCCTCCGCATGATCGGTGGCAGGAACATACCCGTCGTCTTCACGCTTCACGACCTCAGCCTTGCTTGTGTGAGGATGGCGATGTTCAAATCCGGTCGCGAATGCGAGCAGCTATGCGCACCCTGCGCGTTTTCGTCGAGAGCCAAGCTCGCTTTTCTACGCTCGGTGCCACGGCTGGGATTCATCTCGCCTTCGCTCGCGATTCTCCGACGGCTGTCGGCGTTTCAACCGATCCAGGCCTGGCCCCAGGCCCACATCCTGAATCCCAACAAACCGCCGAGTCCGACTGTCGAGACCACTGCATCGAAGGTCGTCCGCTTCCTGTATGTCGGCCGTCTGCATGAATCGAAAGGGGTCTACGTCCTGCTCCAGGCCCTCGAGCCATTGGCGGCGCGCCACGAGTTCAACCTGACCCTGGTGGGCACTGGCCCCAGCGAAGACGATCTCAAGCGGCGCTTTGGCCATCATCGCTGGATCGAGTTCGCCGGACACGTCTCGGTGCAGGAAGTCGCCAATCGCATGGCTCAAAGCGACCTTCTTTTCGTGCCCTCGATATGGTTCGAAAACTCTCCCGGGGTGATCATCGAAGCGCTCGGGCAGGGCCTTCCCGTCATGGGAAGCAATGCCGGTGGAATTCCGGAGCTCGTGATGCACGACAAAAATGGTATCCTTGTGGAGGCAGGCGATGTAAGAGCCTGGGGTGCGGCGATCGAAGGCATTCTCGATCATCCGGAGCGCCTCGAGGCGTACAAGGACAGCGCCGGCGCGGCAATGCAAGAGTTCAATCAGGACACTTTGGGGCGGCGGGTCGTTGCCTTCTACGAGAGCGTGAGGATGCAGCCGGCATGAATTCTTCGATGGAACAGCCGGCGCCCGACGCAACGAGCCGATACAGGCAGGACGACTACGCCGTCGACAATCCGAATTGGCATGAAGAAGATGCGCCATGGAAGGCCGCGCATATCCGGACGATCATCGATCGCAACGGTCTCCAGTGGAGGACGCTGGCCGACATCGGCTGTGGGACAGGTGCAATCCTCGAGATCCTGTCCAGGCAATATCCGCAATCGAGATTGCAGGGATTTGAAGTCTCGCCTTATGCGCACGAATTGTCCCTCAAGCGAGCGTCGGACAATTTGAGCTTCAGCATGGAGGATGCTTTTCAGAGTGGGAAGCAATTCGACCTGACGATGGCGATCGACGTGATCGAGCACGTCGAGAATCCCTTCGAATTCCTCCGGTCGATGGGCAAGATGTCTCGCTGGCAAGTCATTCATGTTCCGCTCGACATGAGTGCCCTCGCGGTCGGCCGCGGTTGGGTGCTGCCCGAAGCCCGTCGTACACTGGGTCATATTCACTATTTCTCGCGGGACAGCGCGCTGTCTCTGATTGCGGAGTCGGGCCTGGAGACGATCGACTTCTTCTACACGGCATGGGCGATCGATCAGTCCTACAAGACCTGGAAGAAGCGGCTCGCCGCATGGCCGCGGCGCCTGGCGTTTCTCGCTGCCCCTGACGCTACGGTCCGGCTTGTCGGCGGATGGTCTCTCATGGTTCTGAGCCGTTCGAAGCTGCCGTAGACCCAGCGAAGCCGCAAGAAGCATGCCTGATGTTTTCATAAACGGTCGCTTTCTCTCGCAGCCCGTCAGCGGCGTTCAGCGATTTGCCGCGGAGATCGTCGAGGCGATCGATCAGTTGATTGATCGGCAGCAGCTGCCCGAACGTCTCCGCGGCGCGAACTGGACTCTCCTTGTGCCTCCGAATGCCGAGGATCGTCTTTCGCTGAAGCACGTCCGCGTCGCCAAGATCGGAAAACGGACGGGGCACGCCTGGGACCAGATCGATCTCGCCATGGCCGCGCGGAGCGGCATTCTCGTCAGCCTCGCCAATTCCGGGCCCGTGCTCCATCGTCGGCATCATATCGTGCTTCATGACGCGCAGGTGTTTCGGCATCCCGAGTTCTTCAGTCGCAGCTATGGATGGTTTCACCGTTGTCTCGGCTGGCTCTATGCCAGGACCGCACGCATCATAACGGTGTCGTATTTTTCCCGGCGAGAGCTCTCCGACGTCCTGAACATTCCGGTCGACGATATCTCGGTTTGTTCAAACAGCGCCGAGCATCTGGCCAGGATTCCGCCCGATGATGCGGTATTGCGCAGGCTCAACCTGGTGCCGGGACGATATTTTCTGGCTGTCGGCTCCAACAAGCGAAACAAGAATATCGAGCTTGTAGCCCGTGCGATAAAATCTCTTCCCAGAGATTACCCATTGGTGATCGTGGGCGGCGTCAATGAGCGGGTCTTTGGCCGCAACGATGCAACGGCCGACGATCGGGTGATCCCGACGGGGCACATCTCGGATGCGTCCATCACGGCCCTGTATAGCCATGCGACGGCGCTGATCTTTCCAAGCCTGTATGAGGGGTTTGGCGTGCCTCCGCTGGAAGCCATGGTGTTCGGATGTCCCGTCATCGTGTCGGACATTGCGGTGCTGCGCGAAGTTTGCGGGGATGCAGCCGAATATTGCAGTTCGACCGATCCCGAACATCTGGCTCGTTTGATGCGGGAGCGGATCGAAAAGGGAGCGCTGTCTGAAGCCGAGCTCGCCCGCCAGTTGGCGCAGAGGTCGCGGTATACGTGGATCTCGTCGGCTCAGGCGTTGGTCGATTCCCTATAGAGCATGATCCGGAAGAGCGCGCAGCGGTTTTCCCGATCATGCTCAAACGATAACCTGAAGCGCGATGACGGTTCATCTTCATCGCATCGCACTTTAGTCCGGCGAGGACGCCGGCACGTTGCGGTCCGCAATACCCTGCGATCTTCCGTGAAAGCCTGAGGCCATTGTTTTGGCCCCGCTCGCGAGGAATAACTTCTGCATCCAGGCCGCCTTCATCAGTGGGGCTTCGATCAGGCGATGGAAGAGGATGGCGATCATCTGGCAGATCGCGACAATGACCACGAAATACAGAGCGCGTGGCGCTGCGATGGTTGCGTTGAGTTTGACCGCAACCTTCACCAGCAGCGAGATCAGCGGATAATGAAGAAGGTAGAGGGCGTATGACGCAGCCCCCGCCTCCTCCAGCGGAGCAATTTTCCGATTCAGCAATGGCATGGAGCATGCGCCGTGGATAATTCCGGCGGCGCCCAGCCCGAACAGCAGGAGTTCGCCGTTTGGAGGAATCCGCTTCGATATGGCGAAATAGAAGGTCACCGCGAAGATGACCAGCCCGGCGACCAGAAAATAGGGACCGCCGGCAGAATGTCCGCGTATGTAGAGCCACGCGATACCGACTCCACACAGAAACAGCACATGGTTGTTGTTGAAGATGAAGTCGATCAGCCAACCCTTGTCGTCGAACAGGGCGAGCGGGAGGCCGATGAAGCCCCAGGTCAGCAGAAGCCAGGACCCGATTCTCCGATTCCAGAGAAAGCAGGCGAACAGGGCGTAGAAGAGAATTTCATGGCGGAGCGTCCATTCCGTGGCCAGGATCACCTCTTCCTTTGCCGGCAAGATCAGCAGCGACAAGGCGACGTCGGCGTTGCTCGGCGCTCTTGTTGCGAAGCCGAGAAACGACAGGATGATCAGGGGAACGAGGACGATCCAGAGCGACGGATAGATGCGACGGAATCGCTTGGCCGCAAATCGCGCGACCATGCTGCCGTCAGCCTCGGAATCGCGATGATGCGCCAGGTAAATAACGAAGCCGCTCAGAACGAAGAAAAGTTGAACGCCCGAGTGGCCGGCCTTGAACAGCGGAAACGTGCTGACGCCGAAATATTTTGGCAGCACCATGGTCACTTCGCAATGGTAGGCAACGACGAGCAACGCTGCGACGGCCCTGACCCAGTTCAGCTGTAGCAGCTGTCCTCGCCGCGGCGCCGGGACACCCTCTTTCGAAAGCTCGTACGTCATGAAGGGTCGCTCCCCCGGTCAAGTCGCGGCGTGACGATACCGAACACCTAGTGCCCAGCCTTGCGCCCGATGATTCTGCCGACGCCCGGTGGCCGGAAGAGCGGGACCGTAAACCGGGACCGGAACAGGAACAGGCTGTGAATGTGGGTCCTGCCGGCAAATGTGAGGGGGCCGGCAGCGCTTGATCGTTGATGGTCATGGACCAGCTTGGCCCCGGGCATGCCTTTGATCTTGTATCCCGCCCGCCAGAGGCGGGCGCAGAGATCAACATCCTCCATGTACAGGAAATAGCTCTCGTCCATTCCCCGTATTTCCTCGAATGCGGAGCGCCTGACGACAAAGCCGGTCCCCATCACCCATTCAGCGTCAAACGGCTTGCCGGTCTCCCAGGCGTCCATCATCAGGTGGCTCTTGGCACGCTGAGGCACCATCGCTCCGATCCAATCCACACGCCGGGCGAGGACGTCGAACACCGAGTAAAAGCGGCGAGCCGAATACTGACGGCTGCCGTCGGGATTGACCAAATCCATCCCGACCAGAGCGGTGTCAGGGCTCCGCTCCATGAAGTCGACGACGGACGCGACGCTGTTGAATTCGAAATAAGTGTCCGGATTGAGGATAAGAAGATAGTCGGCAGTCGTCTTCGCCACGCCCAGATTTACACCGGCGCCAAACCCGCCATTGCGGTCGGCAGCGATGGTCTGGATGTCGGGCAGAGCCTCGCGAATCTCCTTGAGCGAATTGTCGCCGGAACAATTGTCGACGACCAGCACACCATCCCGGTCCACCACGCGATGCTCCAGCATCGACTTTATGCAGCGAATGGTCAGTTGAGGAGTTCTGAAGTTGACGATGATCGCCTGGAGCTTACTCGGGCAGCTCATTGAGCGAAATTCCTGCAGAGTGAGAACTGTAGCAAGTCATCGATCCGGTCGGAGCAATCTCGAATGGACGGACACGTCATGCCGACGTTCCAGCTAACCGCGGTGCCGGTCATCAGCGCTCTGCCTTCCATGGCCTTCAGGTCACGGCTCATATCACAAATCCCTGGAACACCATGCAACAAACACCGTCGCGAGGCGTCTCTTTTAGAGTCATCTTCTGCATGAATTTGATGCACATCGTTCTTGCACGATCACCTTCTCGGTTTGTCGCGCATGCACCATGTCAGCAGCGTCAGGCAAATTGGGCGGACAGACATGGTCACAATTTTTGAGCCCTTTCAGATCTATCGGGGAATGCATTGACCGGAATCGAGATCGACAATGCTCCAAAAAATCGCATGGCTGCCTGTCGTGCGTCGGCATAGAGCTGCCGGGCATGCGTCACGCACATTGAGGAGACGCCTCCTCTATCTATGTTGCATTGATCGATGATGCGACCCATCAAGGTACAGTCGTCGTTCGGAACAAAGGAAAGCAGTCTGTCATCCGAGCGAATCCGCTCGGGAATACAGCCGGTGCTCGAAGCCACGACGTCGCAGCCGCTGCTGTAGGACTCGAGCAGGACGAGAGGGTCGGCCTCGTCGAGCAGGCGCGATGGAAGAACGAAGATATCGATTGCCCGATAGAACGCGGCTTTCTCCTTGCCGTAGACCGGCCCCAGGTACACAGCCTTGTCGGGATGGCGCGCGCAAAATGCAAGTATCTCTTCCTTGAGGGAAGGGTCGCGAACCGGACCAGCCAGCACCAAGCGGAAATCGCTTCGCACCCGGAACATTCGATCGGCGAGCTCCATCAGGTAGACAATACCCTTCTCACGGGTGATCACGCTCAGATGTCCCAGCGTGACGGGCCCCGAACGTTCGGGCATATGGTCTATGGGCTCGTAAAATAAGAAGGAATTGGGGAGCACCAGGCTTTGAGATTGTTGCTGGCCGTTCAGATAGAGCGCCGCATATCGTTCCCTCATGCCGTCCGACAGGAAAATATGATGCTGGTATTTGCCTCCTATGCCTGCCAGCAGCTTTGCTGACAGCGCCGGAGATTGATTGATGGGCCGGAAGGAATGATGGTGGATGTAGTGGTCGAGACGGCGAACGCGCAGCGTTGCGATCGTGAGCAGAAACGCCCAGACGCCGCCCTGGCCGGGTGGCGAAGTATAGACGTCGTCGCCGCGGCGGGCGAAAACGAGCATGATCAAGGGCAACAGCAGCGCGCCGGCCATCTTCTCCGACCGGGTTCCACCCAGCGGCAAGCACGTCGGCTCGCGATAATGCCGCAGGAACTCCAGCAAGGTTGTATTGTAGACGGATTGCCCGTGAATGGGCGGTGGCATCGGTCCGATGAACCACAATCGAGCCGAGCCGGGCTTCGTCTTGCGCAGCTCTGAAATAAGTGTCTTGCAGTACAACAGCATCGGAACTCGTATTGCTTCAGGGCCCAGTCGCGCGCTTCACTTCGTCCCTAGAGCGGGGAGTTCTCCCGTATCCACGGCTACACTTATTTGGGCGTTTTGGTCGAACTCGTAGACTACGGGTTGCGCTCCCAGGTTGGCACGCGGGCTTGTCGGTATTGTGTCGCCGCACATCATGCGGCCTCGCAATGCCGGCTCTTCGAATTTGTAGCTCGCGTGTCTGAAGGGTCCTGATGTCCAGAGTGCGACGGTTTGTCGTCCAGCCGAGATGGCCCGTAGCACAAAGACATCCGGGAACGGCTCGCGCAATTCCAGCACCTTGGCAGATTTGACCAGATCTATGGCCTCGCGCATGAAGCAGGCGGCAGGCTTTGGCTGATCGTCGAATGTGAAGAGGCCATAGTTGTTTTCGCGATCCACTGGATCTGGCCCAATGTTCTTCAGTTCATGCATCCACGCTCCCTTGAGCCATGGCAACGTGGCGCTCTGTAAGATGAAGTGGGCGAAATTGTAAGCAGAAACATCCAGAGGCATGCCACAATTGCCTTGCGAGGTCGGCCAGCCGAACTCGGTGACGTAAATGGACGTTGGCTGACCATTTCTGATCGTTCTCAACGCGTCCTGAAGCTTTTCCAGACGAACGATCATTTCCTTGGCCGTTCGGTCGGACACCAGCCTCGCGCACTGGTTGTAGAGGTGGACCGACAGGCCGTCGGCGTGATCGAGCGCGCCGTACCGCGTGATGGCCTGGGCCCACATCCAATCAGCATCGTCGCCGACGGCACCCACGATCACGGTTGCATGAGGATTTGTCTTCTTGATCGCGTCCACTGCGGTTCTCGCAATGCGCGCATAATGAACCGCGGCTCGCGGATCACTCGTATCGCCCGCGCCCTGCATGCGCGGCGCACGAGGTCCCGTGCCGACGTACATATTCCATTCGTTCCATATTTCGTAGATCGGATCGTATTGCTTCGTGGCTCCGACGACCGCCTCCAGATAACGAACGAAGTATTGCAGGCCTTCGTCGGAGACGGGAGGGACGCCGCCCGGAACCTGACTGTTGGCGCCTCCAAGGTTGAGGAGCGGCTTGAACCTTGCCTGCGGAAGAAAGCTCATCAACCGCTCGGAGTAGACCAGAGACGGAGTCCCCGACCTGAAATCGAACGACTGCCAAGGCAGATAATCGCGGAATGAGACCGCGCCGATCGCGTTGAGCTGCTTGATGCCCTGCTCGACCGAGTTGTAGCCGAGCGTCCGCCGCAACCCATAGTGGATGTTGGCGCCGTAGATGGCGTGCCGCGGTGCCGTTGCAGGTGCATCCCGATGGGCGAAAACGACCATCTTCGTCTCTGCCGCCACAGGTCGCCCGAGGAGGAGGGCGAGGCCTATGGTCGCCGCAATGGGCTTTACGATGCGGGCTATCGGAAATGTCATGTAGTTGCGGCCCTCCATGTCACTGCGCCGGTAAGCCCCCAAATTTCACGATCCGATCCATGAACGCGACATAGCGTCTGCCGATGAAATCCTGGTCAAACTCGCTGGCGCGGCTCGCGGCATTCCGTTGAAATTTATCGAGGCGCTCGCGGTCGACGATCAGCAGCTTGAGAGCGTTGCTCCATGCCGCAATGTCTCCCGGCGCCACAAGCAGCCCCGTCTCATCGTGCTGAACCAGCTCGGGGATGCCTCCGACCTCGCTGCCAATGACGGGGACACCCATGCCGAGTGCCTGGATGACGACCCCCGGAGAATTCTCCAGCCAGATCGACGGAATGCAGAGGACGTCGCTTTCGGCTATGCGATTGATGGCCTCTTGCAGCGGCACGTGGCCCGTGAACGCGATGCGCGGATGTTGGCCGTATTTCTGTCGCAAGGCCTCTTCTTCCGCTCCGCCGCCGACGATGGTGAGGGAAAAATCCAGACCCTGAATCATATCGGAGGCCTGTATCAGTATGTCGACGCCCTTGGCCGCATGCAGCCGCCCAACGTAGATGAAACGTACCGTGGCGGACGGGGTCCTCGTAACTGTTGGTGCCGGATACTTGTTGGCGTTCAGGATATGAGCGGTTGGATAAGCGTCGAGTGCCTGGAAACGCGCGTTGCGGTCCAGATTTGCGCGCGACGGCGCGCAAAACCCGATACGCCGAACCGTGCGAAAGTCGCTGCGTTTCAAGGCTGCCGACAATTTGCAGGGCCAGCATTGTCGTTCGCAGGTCTTTCCATCGCGAAACATGGTCAGGCGCACGCAAGACAATGCGAGGTCCGGCATCACATACATGACGGGAATGTCGCGCTTGCCGAGCTCGGAAAGCACATTGTGGCCGATCCCCGTGAGATAGTGGACGTTGCAGAAGTCAGGCCTGAATTCCTCGATGACCTTGGCGACCATACTTCGGTTGCGCGGGTCGAGATGATCCTGGAGGTGCCAAACGGGCTTGAGATATTTCTGCTGAACCGCGCCTTGCGCATAGATCGGGTAGGGGCGCGGCATGTAGATGCTCCATATTCTCATGCCGTCGACGATCTCGCCGAACTTCTCCTCTGCGGGCGACTTTGCAGCCGTGAGTACGCCGATTTCATGTCCCTGCTTCAGGAGCCATGATGAGAGGTTGAATGCGGAAATTTCAGCACCGCCGAGCACGTTCGGAGGGAACATGGCCGAGACGACCAAAATGCGCATACTCTCAAGCTCCAAATGACCAGGGATCTGGTTCGTCTAGCCGCCGACACGGCGCCTTTTTATGACGTGCGCGGACCATCCTGCACTATCCAGGCCAAATGCGCGGCTTGCCGCCGAGCCAAAACGAGGCCCCGGCAGCCAAGCCGCGTACAATTCAGGCGATATTGGAAGCATGTGCAGCGCTGCAAATTGCAGCGCTGCGTGCAGGTCTCATCCAGTGTGAACGCGCGTTATCTCGTCAGTGTCTGGATGTTAACAGCCGTATCCGTTCCGGCGATCATCAGGGTGAAGAATTTGATCAGCTCGGTGCTCGGCGATTCCGACACGACAATCGCGTCGTGATCCCGGATCTGGAACGAGTCGGCAAAGAACATTCCGTCCGGCTTGCTCCAGTCGAAATTGTATACGGTCGGCACCAGCTCGCCGCCGAAGCGCTCGACATCGATACCGGCCGATCTCAGGAGGTTTTTCGGTTCGAGCCGCAGGACATAGACCGACGTCGAATTTGCTCGGGCTCCATCCAGGCCACCTGCCTTGGCGATCGCTTCGGCAAGGGTCATCGAGTCGTTTTCGAACGTGAACCTGCGGTTGTTGGTGCCGCCGATCGAGCCGGGCGACGGCGTCGATCCGAAGACCATGAAGATCCGAGGTTCCCGCGACAGATAGACGACGTCGCCGGGGGCGAGGAAGGCATCTTCTTCCGGATGGCGGACGATCGAGCTCATCGACTCCATAAAGGTTCGGCCTCCGCGCTTGATCCTGACCTTCGTTTCCCACGACGGATATTTCGGGCCGCCCGCACGGGCGATGGCCCCGAGAACCCGGATCCCGCCCGGATCGATCGGGAACCGCAGCGGTGTGTTGGCTTCGCCAAGGACGCTGACCTGGTTCCCGCGTTGCTCGACAACCGAAACCACGGCCTGCGGGTCGATGGCGCGGTTCTTGATGCGCTCACGGATGATGTCGCCGACGGCGCGAGCGGTGAGCCCGGCGACCTTGACCGAGCCGGCATACGGAATCGTGATGTTCCCGGACTGGTCGACCTGCTGGTGAGGAACGTCGACGAAATTGCCCGGTCTGACGCTGGCTTCCCTGGGAATAAAGAGTCCGCCGGATTGGGCCTCGAAGATCGTCACGGCGACGATATCGCCGACGCCAATCGTGATGTCCTTGTAGTTACCACCCGGCAACTTGCTGAACGAGCCGCCACCGCGATCGCTGATGGAGTTAGCCCATTTCAGGATTCCGGGATCTACGGCCAGAACGGCGTATGGAAGCGGCGGGCTCGGCGCTACCGTGAGCGCCGCATTGGTCACGATTGCTGCACTATTCGGCGCATCTTGTGGCGTGAATCCTCCACAACCCGCAAGGATGAAGGTTGAGATCACAAGCGCTGGAGATACTCGTAACACTGGCTGTAGCAAAGCGCTTCCTATCTTCAATTCCCGCCCAAATGCCTTTTAGCAGGAGCGGGATTTCGAACCAGCGTTTGGGCACGTCGGCAGGGAAGATTCAAACCGCGTTGTTGCATTTGGGCCACGTGAGCGTCGATCACAGCGCCAATTTTGGCAATCGCTTCGACGTCGACCTCAGTGCGTTTGCATAAACCTTGAGCAGCTGTTCGTGTGTACGGCTGACGCTGAACATCGAAACGAAACGCTGATAACCCGCCTCTCCAAGCTTCGGCAGGTCAATTCGCGCAGCTTCCTTCAATCCCGTGACGAGAGCTCGAGGCCCAACAGGATCGCAAATCAGCCCGGTCACGCCGTGTTCGACGATTTCCGGCAACGCTCCTGCGCGAAATGCCAAAATTGGCTTGTGCGCGCGCATCGCTTCGAGTGCGACAAAGCCGAAAGCCTCCCAACGTGACGGAATGACGACAATATCCGCGAGGTTGAGCTGCGCCTCGATGCTCGTGCGCGCGAGCCAGCCGAGCAGTGTGACGTTTGGAGGCAGATTGTGGTCGCCTTCCTCGCTGACAACGGCGGATCCGATCATTCGGACGTCGATCGTGCTGTCGAGTTCCTGAGCGGCCTCGATGAGGAAGTCATAGCCCTTCTGGCGATCAAGGCGCCCGATAAAAAGCACTTTCAGCTTCGTTGTGCCCCAATCGGGGGCATCAGGGTCGACACTCAAGCGTTCGTTGCGCATGCCGCTGAGAACGAGGCTAAGTTTTTCCTCCGGAATGCCGGCGTCCCGTGCTGCGGAGTACTCGTTCCTCGAGATGCAAATGATCCGGTCTGTGACTTTGGCGAGCAACCACTCTGCCAACTTGGCGACATAATTGCTCAGCCACGACGTGTCGCGCGAAAAGGCCCAGCCGTGAGGACAGTAGACCACTGCCGGCCGGTTCCGAACGAGCATCAACATGAGGCGCACGATTATGCCGGCCAGCGTGGAGTGAACGTGCACAATGTCGGGTCGGGTGGCGCGCACATGTTGCATCGTCTCGACAGCGAGCCGCATCAGGCTGGCGAAATTGCGACCTGAGCGATCGAAAGGGACGATGTTCGCGTCCGAGATTCCGATCAGATCGTCCCGGTGGTCCAACGGAACGACATAATGCACGTTTTCCTGACTAAAAGTCTGGCATTGAAGGGAGTGCAGTTCGTTGAAATAGGTTGCGATACCACCGCGAACCGTCTCGGCTACATGGACTATTCTCAGCCCCGACAAATCATGCGTCATTCGAAAAGTGGCTTGATAGAGACATAACTAATCCACAGAACACTCTGATTTCGACCATATTCCGCATTTGCGCTCACACGCAAGGCGATAGCGCGAACCTCTTGTTGGCGGGCCCAACTAAGCTGGAAATTTGTGGCAATTCATGGCCACGGCCGATCCTCATGCTCTGCTTTTCTCGTCTCCGGCGAAATAGACGCGAAGCAGGCATGCTGAGCTGCGCCGACTTGCGGCAGGCGGCGCCCATATTTTGCCCGTCATGCGGATATGGACGCCGGGCCATGCTTTGCCGCGGCGGGTCTGAAGGGCGCAGACGAAGCCTGCGCTCTCTTCAGGTCACACGAACAGAAAGTTGTCGTGCGTAAGCTGAGCGGCGTTGATGTGTGCGAGCAGGATCGATCCAGCATCACCCAGATGCACCACTGCGTCGGCTCCGGCCTGAGTAACGCTCAGATGGCTGTAGTCCGTGACCAGCGACTGCGAGATCTTGATGACATCGTGATCCGCTGCTGCCCCGGCGTGAAAGTTCTGGATCTGGTCGTTGCCTCGGTCAAACACGAAGGTCGCTGAACCATCCGACGCAAACACGTCGTTTCCGATCCCGGCGCGAAGCGTCACGCCGGCGGCGTTTGCCGTCTCTACATGCGTGCCGTCGGCTTTGAGCAGGTCCGTTTTCTGCAGCACGCCCGATGCGGAGTAGCTCTGGTCCTGAACGCCAGTCGACAGGAACGTGAACACGTCCTTCGCACCGGTGGTCTGTGTAACGACCTTCGATCCCATGACGCCTTTCGCGTCGTAATATGCCGCAGTCGTGGTGCCGTCGGAGCCGGTCGCAAGCGTGTAGTCGAGCGTACCGTCAGCATGGGTGCGCATAGCCGAGGTGAGCTTCCCGGCAGCATCGGTATGCTGGACGACGTTGACGTATGATTGGCCGACCACGCCGTAAGCGTAGTTGTCCTGACTGTGATCCGCATTCAGGACGTACATCTTCGTCCTCACTCCGTCCACGAACAGGGACGTCGAAGAGGAGCCGTCCGCATTGGTGACGATATCCTTGGTGACCTGCCCAAAGGCATTGAAGGTGTCGTTGACCGTCGAGCCGTCCGAATGGGTGATCGTCTGAGCGAGCTTGGTCCCATGCGCGTCGTATTGGGTGCTGGTTTTCGTTCCGTCCGCAGCAACCGTCTGGGTGTATTCCAGAGAGCCGTCGGCATGCATGCGGATGATCGAGGTCAGCTGGCCGGAGGCACTGACGTGCTGCACGATGTTGGCGAAGGACTGGCCGGTTACGTTATAGGCGTAGTTGTCCTGGCTGTGGTCGGCATGGGTGACGTACATCTTCGTCTTGACGTCGCCGGAGAATAGCGATGTCGACGTCGAGCCGTCGGCGCCAACCGTCAATTCGCTGACGAGCGCGCCATTCGAATCGTAGCTGTCGGAAACGGTCGTGCCGCCGAGTATCGTGGACTTCTGAGCGTAACTTCCATCCGCGTGGAAGCGTTCGAACAGCGTGAGGTTGCCCGCGGCATCGAAGTGGCTGTGCTCCGACGCGTAGCACTTCTGCTGGATGTTGAGTGCGTAGATGTCCTTGGTTCCGTCGGTATGCGTGACGGCTTTTGCGGTCTTCACACCCTTTGCGTCGTAGTTCGTCGACGTGATGGTGCCATCCGAGCTGTGGGTCTCGGTGTAGGCCGTCGTTCCGTCGGCGTAGCTGCGGACCACCGACGTGACCGATCCGCCGGCATTCACGTGCTGGACCTCCGACGTATAGCTCTGCCCCTTGATGCCGTAGAAGGAGTTGTCGTTGCTGCCATCGGCATTGGTGACAAAGGCGGCCGTCTTCACGCCGCTCGTGAACAGCGTCGTGCTCGATGAGCCGTCCGCGTTGGCCTTGGTTTCCGAAACGAGCGCGCCCGAAGAATTGAAGTGATCGTCGATCGAGCTTCCATCGGCGCTGATATAGGTCTTTTCAACGACGGCCCCCGATGCGTTCGTGTACGTGGTCATCGTTACGTAGGATTGTCCGGTGATCCCGTAAACGGTGACCTCCTTGGAGCCGTCGGGATGGGTCACCGTGGTCTGCGTCTTGACGCCGTTGGCGAAGTTGGAAGCGGCGGTCGTGCCATCGGCATAGGTGACCAGTTCGTAAACGGTTACGCCATTCACGTAGGCGGTCTGATCGGTCGAGGTGAGCGCGCCGATCGAGCTGTAGTTCTCGGTGAGGCTCCAGGTGGGAGCCGAGGTCGTCACGGCGAACGAATACCCACCCTTGATCGTGGAAAGCACGCCCGCATAGTGCGACATCATGTAGTCCATCGTCGCTTTGGACGACACCGACAGCACGTGCGTATCGGTCAATGTGATGGACTTGACGGTGCCGGCCGCATTGAGATCCGACAGTTCGGCCACGACAGCCGCCGAGGTGGCGACGATATCTGTCGGGCCGGCCGGCGTGATCGTCGCGGTCGGCGCATCGATCTCGATGACGAGCGGGTGGTCGCTGACGGGGAGCGTGAAATCCTGGACGTTGGTGTAGGTCGCGATCGGCTTGCTGGTGTTCAACGGATCGTAAACCGTGACGGTCTGGTGCACGCTTCCGAGGTGCACCTTGGCCTGCATGGTCGGATTGGAAATTTCCGTGTCCTTTGCGTCGTTCCAAAGTTGCGGCTCGGCCCAGACGACAAGTTCGTACGCGCCGTTGCTCTTGGCGAGCACCATGCTGTTGCCGCTCGTCGGCAGATTGTCGATGGTGTAGGCGAGCGGCGTCGTCGGCGTCCGGCCGCCGCTCCCGTCGTCGGCGAGAATGGCCGTGAGATTGTGAACCGCCGTCGCGGCCAGTTTCGGAGTGCCGTCGACGTTGAACAGACCGAAGCTTCCTTCCGGATCGGAACCGCTGCCGTGATCGAGCAGCTCGTAGAGGTAGGTCTTGCTGACGCCGTCCTTGAAGGCGTCGACCAGAGAATTCAGGATCGATTTGGCTTGCACGACCTGGTCGACGCCGAGGCCGGAGTAGCTTGCAAGCGTGGTGTAGCCGGTCTCGGTGATGACGGAGGGATTGCCCGGCGAACTGCTCGCGGCAACGTTGACTCCGTACTGAATGCCGTAGTTTTCCGGTGTCGTCGTGGCGACATACGCGTGTGACGACGAATAGTCGGAATATTTGGAAAGGTCGCCGAGCTGTGCGTAGGCCGCCGAGTCGTTCAGGCCCAGCGTCAGATTGTAGACAGAGACGCCGCCGAGGTGTCCGTCAGCCTTGATCGCTGTGTAGAGATCCTTCTGGAACTGGGCGGCCGCCGCCATCGACGAGCTGCCGTTGTAGCTGAAGGACTGGATATTCGCTTCGTTGAGGCCCTCGATCGCTACGATGCTGTTCGGGTATTTCGCGACGAAGCCGTCGAGCGATGCGATGAATTGCGCAATTCCGGCCGCTCCATACGCCGGCAGCTCGGACGAGACCACGAAGTCGAACTTCACGCCGGCGGCGGCGAGCGCATTGACCACGGGGGCGGCATTCGGATCCGTCGGCAGCGCATCGCGGATCGTGGTGACGCCGAGATAGTGCAGGTCGTCGAGGATCAAGCTCGAGTTGCCGTAAGAGGCGTAAGCCGAGGAACTCGAATAAGCGGAGTGAGCGTTGACTGCGATCGAGTCAACAAACGCCTGAGCCGAGAGGACGGCGGAGGATGTGCTGGTCGTTGCCATCGTGACTTGTTTCCAAGCTTGAGTGTTTTGTGATGTGTCTCACCCAAGTTGGAATTTTCCGTGCGTGCACAATCTAAAATTTGCGACGTCACATGTGTGAATGCGGAACTGTTGTCATCGCTCTTGGAACCAGCGCGCGCTTCCCTCGATGGTGATTGCCTCTGTTGTCATCAGCACCGTCATCTGCGCGAGATGAATGTCTCTTGCTTCCGTAGAACTTCGGATGCGTTTGTCTGCTTCTGCTGAATTGTAGGGCAATGCGCTTCGGCGGCGCGTCGTTAGCTTGTTGCGAACCATGCTGCGCGAGATCGGCGTCGACGACGAAACGCGATCACTAACGAGTCTTTTAGAACGGTCTTGTCGGATCCGAGCGGAGGAAAACCCTTTGTTCCACGGTTCGATGATGGCAGGTCATCGTTGTTCCGATCATTCGGTTGGGGGCTTCGCCTTATCCGTTCGTTGGAGGCGCCCCTGCCAATGGAGCGCTTTATCGGGTTCCGGAGGGATGAGCCCTCCGGATCCGCGCTCGTCAAATGACATTGAACGCGCGGACCGCGAACCCGAGCGTCGAAACGACGGCAGACATCACTTTGCTATCGTTAAGGCATCATTGTCAGAGCCTTGCCCCGCTTGGCGGGTTTGGTTCGCGCCTTCAATTTAGGCAAGTCGTTCGCCCAGCTGGCTCAAGATGAGAGGAGCTCCCTGCCGATCGGGTTTGATATCATCCGGGGTGGGATCAACCGCGGATTGGTTACGGACTACGCTACAAAGATGGCAAACGACAATGCTAGAGGGTACTCGTGAGTGATGACGGGGCGTGACGTGCGCTTGGGAAACTCGTTAAATCCCAGTCGATCGAAGAATATGAGGCTACGAATGAGCACTTGGAGGCGAGATCTCTCGCGAAACGCCGGACGCGAGGGTTGGCTGGGCGCCGCGATCGCCCTCGTCACATCGCCGGGTTTCTGTGTCGTCATGCGCGCGCGGGTCGCCACTTGGCTGAATGGTGGCGGCAAGATCGCCAGAGTTCTGTCGCGGCTTGTCTGGCGAGGGACGGTCACGTCGTATGGATGTTACATTGCATCCACGGCCCGGTTGGGTTCCGGCCTATGTCTGCCGCACCCGATCGGCGTTGTCATAGGTGAGGGGAGTGTGATCGGGGACGACGTGACGATCTATCAGGGGGTGACGCTCGGCCGCATTTCGCAGGATGTCGCGGCATACCCGATGATCGAAGACGGAGCCGTGATCTACACTGGCGCAACGCTGCTCGGCGGGATCAGGATTGGGCGTAACGCCGTCATTGCGGCCCATTCAGTCGTTCTGGCCGACGTTCCCGATCATGCCTGCGTGGCAGGGGCTCCCGCCCGGATCGTCGGGGCAGACAAATCGAAAGCCAAGGCCGGTTGAGCCGCACGTCGCGCGTTGCGCAATCCTGGAGCATGATCCGGAAAAGTGCGCAGCGGTTTTCCGAAAAGATCATGCTCAAACAATAACCTAAAGCGCGATGACGATTCATCCTGATCGCATCGCGCTTTAGGCGACCTGAGATCTGGCGTCCTGCAATTCGTCTGCGGCGTTGATCGGAGCGTCGGCGCGCCGCAGTATTTTGGCCGGAGCGCCGATTGCCACGGAATCTGCCGGGACGTCCTTCAGGACGACGGAGTTGGCGCCGATGATTGCACCGCTGCCGATCGTGATGTCTCCGACCACGACGCAGCCTGCCATCAGAGAGGCCCCATCGCCGATCCGGGGGCGACCTCGATCGGTGTGGTCCTTTCGGCCGATCGTGATGTGTTGCAGCAATGTGACGCGCTTTCCGATGTCGCTGGCGCCGACGACGATTCCGTAGGGATGGGGGACGTAAAGTCCGCCATCCACGTCGGCGGCCATGGCAATCTCTGATCCGAAGAAGAGGCACGAGGCCCACCAGGCGATGCGGCGCAGAAGTCTGCCGACGAGCGGTATCCGAAACAGTGCTTCCTGGAAGCGCAAGGCCAGCACGAACTGAAATCCCGGGGTCAACAGAAACATGCGCGCCACAAAGGCAGCGCTGACGCCGGTGTGTTCCCGCAGGGCGTAATGTGCAAGATCCTCCCTGATCTTGTCCGCAATTCTTGTCGTCCGAGTCATAGAGAGTTGCTCCGCGATGCGGCACTGGCTACCGGCAAGCTTAAGGTCTTTCTTTTGCAGCGCAAGGCCGTTTGATCTGCGTCAGATTTTTCCGCCGGCGCGGGGCGATGCAGCGGGCCGAAGCAGGCCTGCGAGCAGCCAAACCCGCATCAGCAAGAGGATGATCGCGGTGGTGAAGATCGCCACGCCCGCGCCGGAGAGGCCGTAGAATGCGACGCCAAGGCTGGTCATGGCGGTCGAAAGAAACACCCCGATGATGTTGATGGCGGCGTATGAGGTGTCCTTTTGCGTGCTCAGCATTGCGACATTTCCAAGATCCGAACACGCGCGCAGAACGGACGCGGCAAGAAGCAGCAGGAAGAGCCCGCGATGCTCGCTCAGGCCCTGCATCGACATGTAGCGCAGCGCGACTTCGCTCGCCGCGAAAATCACGAGTGCCATTCCGACGGAGATCGAGATCACCTTGTAGAACTCGACCGTGATGGCATTTTTCCAGGCGGAGCGATCTTCACTCGAGAAGGCTTTCACCAGAGTTGGCAGGGCCGTCTGGACGACAGCGGTCGAGACCAGTGTCTGCAATGAATTGCTGAGCGACCAGAAGAAGGTGTAGATGCCGGTCGCCGACAACCCAAGAAAAATTCCAACGATATATCGATCAAGATACATCAGCCCGACGAGGCTGACGTCGCTGATATAGATGTGCCAGGATCGTCGAAGCCGGTTGATGATCCAGTCGAAGTCAATTTGCGAGCTGAGTATCCTGCCCACGTCCCATTTCCGCGCCATGGCGCCGAGCAGGACGAGCGCCATCGCGTTGGCGACGATCCAGGCCGCCAACAGCGCTTCCATCGAGCGAAGCTGCGGAAAAGCCAGGCCAAGGCCAACGATGAAGGGGACCCACGCGGCGGAACGTATGAAGACGAGAATGTTCGCTTCCAGGGCTTTGCCAAGGCCGATCAGCGGCAAGTGCAGGTCGAGCGCAATCGTTTCGAGCCATGCAAGTATGGCGATCAACACGAACAGCGCGGCACTCGTTCGGTGGGCAAAGACGGAGAACAGGATCATCACCACCGTCGCCAATGTCAGCGAGGCGATGGTGATGAGCAGACGATTCCGGATCCGCAACGCCGCCTCGGGCGGAGACATGCCGACGACCTCGCGGGCGACGAAATAGTTCAGTCCCCAGCCGATCAAGGCTGGAGTAATGCCTGTCACGCCAACCGTCAGCCCGTAGACGCCCGCCGCGTCGTAACCGAGATATTTGATGATGTAGAAGGAAAGTAAGAAACGGAGCCCTAACGTCGCCGATCGAATGAGGACATTTGTCAGGGCGATCATTTTCCGGGGAATGCGCATTGTCAGGACCGTCATCATCCGCGATCGCCAAGGCGAAGCATATCGCGCAAACCCTGTCAAAGGTGACAGGGGCGGCGACGCTTGGACCAACGCCGCCTGCGCTTCATTCGCGCGGCTAGTCATTCCGGGCTTCGGCGAGGGATCTTTGGTTGGAATCTCTAAGAAACGCCACGATGGCATTTCTCATTCGGACTTCGATCAGTTCGTACGTAATGGTCGAAGCGACGAACGACAGCGGCAAGCCGACCGCCACGAACATCGGCCAGACGGCCCACGGTGAATATCCATGCGCAATCAGTTTGCTCCCGATGACCTGGAGCGGATAGAGCGCAAAGGGATGAACGAGGTAGAGGCTGTAGCTGATCTTGCCGACAAATTGCGGCGCGGCCTTCGATAGCAGCTGCGCGATCGCTGAGTCGGGGTTCAAGACGGCCGAAAACAGAAGAAACGCAGGGATCAGTCCTGCGAACGGATGAACGTACTCCAGCAGAGCATACATTAATGCCAGGCATGCGACACTGAATGCCAGCCCAAGCGAGCCCGGCGCCCTGACGCGCAGCTCGATCGCCCCGAGAACGAGACCGATGAGGAAGTAGGCGGTGATGGGAAAGTAGAACATGGCGACACAGCCTGCCAGCACCACGAGCGCCGTGGCTGCCAGCGAGCGCGGGGCGAAATAATAGGCAAGAGCGAACCATATGTAGAAGGCCCACTCATAGGTGAGGGTCCAGGCGTTCTGCTGGCCGAAGGGAAGATTCAGCAGGTCCGGAAGAAAGAACAGATTGGCGAAGAAGATCTTCAGATAGTTCAGCGCGTCGATGTCCTTGAAGAACTTGTATCCGACCAAAGGACCAACGGCGAAGAGGATGAGGTGGAAGGTCACGAACACCGGAAGAATGCGCAGGCACCGGTCGTAGAAGAATTTCGAGACCAACTTGTGCCGAACCAGGCTCGCGGGAATGAGGTAGCCGCTGATCATGAAGAACACTTCAACCCCGCGGCCGAAGGTTCCCACGGTCGCGTCCAGCCACGACGGGATCGCCGGAAGGAAACCGGCCAGCATCGGCATGTCGTAGAGGTGGACCAGCAAGACACTGAAGGCCGCCAAGCCGCGCAAGCCCTGGATTGAGGGTTCGAATCGCTGCGTGCGCGCGCGAGGCGCCCCCTCGGGAAATGTCGCCTTGACGGGATCCACCCGCTCGTCGGGCTCTCGGGAGAGCATCATCATCCGCTCGCCACGCGCAGAACCGGCTGCCGTCCGATAGCGTTGGGTTCGGCGCTGAACGTGCGTGGATTCAGCTTCGGTCCGAATACTTCGCTGAATCCCATGGTGATGACCAGCAGGCCGCTCGCGGGTCCGTAGCCCAAAACCGTGATCGTGTAGAAGTTCATGACGAAGATCACGGTGAGCTTGTAGATGTCTCGTGTCCTTGCCACGGCGAGTATCACGAACACCATGAAAAGCACGAAGATCGGACCAAACATCAGATACGTGCCGATGTAGAAATTGTCCACGGGCACGTAATAGGCGACTTTGTTCGAAAACAGCTGCTGCGGGTAGTTGAAGCATCCCAATCCGCAGCCCGTGAAATAGCCGAGCGGCATCAGATCGTTCATGTATACGAACGGCAGTTGCCAGCTGTTGTTGATGCGATCCTGCAGGCTGTAGAGGCCCTTTGCGATGCGGGCCATGTTCGTGCCGCTGAGCGTCGCCATCAGCACCAGGGGAAGCAGGATGCAGGTGAAAGACCACAGCGCGATCGCGCGAAGTGCGGAAAACCGATGTCTCTCGTTGAATGCACGGACGAAGAGCAGGGCGGCGACATAGATCGCCAGCACGCCGATCGCCGTCTTGTTCGTCGAGAGATGGATCGCATAAAAGGCCGGCCCTGCCCAGAGCAGGCACCACAGGACGCTCTTTCGAACCGAGGTGAAGACGTAGGTGATCAAGACGAAATATGCGGCCATGGTGCTATCGGCAGCAAATCCGGAGACGCGGCTTTCGCCGCCGGTCCACCAGAGTCGCGCGGCTGTTCGCGTCGCGCCGAAAGACTCGTACGAGAACGCGACCCACGGCAAGCGTGAGTGAGCGGACCACATCAGGCCCATGATGGAGGCGAAAAGCAGAAAGTAGATGAACCCCAGAAGGAATTTCTGATCCTTGAACTCGCGGCCGCAAAAGCAGAAGCCGACGAAGGCTGGCGCGATCATTTTGATGGACGAAGCCAGTCCCTTGGCTTCACCGAGGAAGACGTAACCCAGGAACAGCGCAAACACGACATACAAGAGGAAGAGAATCGCAAGGACGTTGGTTCTCTTGAAGGCGTACCTGTAGACGAACGCGCCAATGCAGGCGAACGCGAAGACGTCCGGGACGAACCAGAGCGGGTCGAGGTGGGTGAGACTCGCGTAGTAGCGAACCACGCCGGCGAAAGCGTCGCGCCCGAAATAAAGCGTTACCGCGAGACCTTCCAGCGTTGGGAGGGTCCAGGCCCAGGCCGCAGGTGGTGCGGCCTTTTGATCTTCGAATTGCGTCGTCGGTTGATCCATCGCGAAGGCTTCCGCTAAATACTTCGTGTCTTCAACGACGGATGCGTCTGGGGCACTAGGTGGCACATTGTGTCAATCTTGTTCATTCTGTGCGGCAAGCATGACCGGCTGTTGGCCGATTGCCCGGCCTCCAAAGAGAAATTATTTCTGTGCACCGGATATCTCAGTTTATCGCACTTTTCGTTGTCTTGGTGGCGCCGCTGCCGTTCGGCTCCGTCGATCTGATCTGGGTCTGGATCTGGACCGCGCTCCTGGTCGTCAGCCTGATGACAGCCGACCTGTCGCGCCTGTGTCGCGCAGATCTCTTGGTTTTGGGTTCGACGGTCGTCATCCTGCTGTTCACCTGCGCATTGGCGATATTTCAAGTCTGGCCCGGAATCGACTTCGCAATCGCCAATCCGGCATGGGACATGGCCAGGAATGTTGCCGGGCTGACGCTGCCGGATCGCCTTTCCGTGACGGCTTCGGTTCCGTGGGTCGCGTTTGGCCCTTGCTTGCTCTTCGCCCTGGTGCTTGCGCGGGCCTATTTGATCGCAACGGACGAAGAGGCTGCCAGATCGCTGCTGAAGGCGACTGCATATGCTGGTTTCGCCTATGCTGTCTATGGCATCGCTACACAGCTTCTCGCTCCAGGGATGCTCTTGTGGCGGACCAAGGAGTATTATCTCTCGTTCGCCACTGGAACATTCGTCAATCGAAATACAGCGGCGGCTTTCTGGGGCTGCTGTGCGGTCTTGTTCCTCGGTATGTTGTTGGCATTGTCATCCGACACATGGTTCGCCGAGCGTCCCCGGAGGATTCGGCATTCGATTGCCGATCATCCCATCGTTCTTTGCTCGGGCCTTCTTGCATGTCTCACGGCTGTTGGCATGACAGGATCTCGCGCCGGCGTACTTCTAACTCTCCTTTGTCTCGCCTTCTTGGCCAATTTGCACTTGATGCAATATCGAGACCAATTGAGGCGCTACTGGTTCGTCGCTGGAGCCGTCACTGTCGCTGCCATCATGGTTTTTTTTGTGATCGGTGGAATGGCAAGCAGCCGCGTCGGCATGTTCGGGGTGGGGGACCCGCGGCGGCTTGAGGTCTATCGAACGTCATTGGAGATGCTGCGCGGTCACGAGCTATTCGGTTGGGGATTGGGCAATTTCGAGGCAGCATTTCCTTCGTTCCGGGCCGCAGATCTTGGAAGCCAGGGAATTTGGGACAAGGCCCACAGTACTCCGCTCGAGATGTTGGTCTCCGCCGGCATCCCTTTGACAATTCTTGTGTGCGGTCTCGCAGTCCTCTTCTTCGGAAGAATGATACTGGGCAGTCTTACCAGGCGGCGTGACAATTATATGCCAGCCACGGGTGCTGCAGTGTTTCTGCTCGGAGCATTGCATTCATGCATCGATTTCTCCGTGCAAGTAACGGGGTTTGCAGTGCTATTCGCGGCGGTCGTGGGCTGCGGCCTGGCTCAGTCGATATCGAGCAAGAAACGCCGCAGCGGTGTCGGACAGTTCAACATTTCTTAAATGTGTTCACCCCGTTAAGGAAATCGCTTATACGAATGCGTTCAAGGCGCGGAAAAATTTTGAAAAGAGGTTGCCAAAATGAAGGTTGGAGCATGGCTGCTCTTGGTTCCCTTTTTGCTTGAGCCATCATTGTCCCGCGCAGCGACTGCGGTCGATGTTTCATGCGCGCCTCTCGCCGGGGGGATAACTGCCGAGCGTGCAACGCAATTTCTCGACAACCCGTCGGCATTGCTGAGTGCCTTTCCCGAGGGCGACGAGGGTAAGCTTTCAGCAACCATTCGGGACTTTGCGACCATGCGCCCCGAAACGCTGGAAGGAATGCGGTCGCTGTCGGGCGCCGGCTCGCCCAGCCAGAATCGCGCGATCGGCGCGGGGCTCGGGACGGCTGCCTCAACCTGCGTCATATCGCATCCGGCAACCGCAACCTTGATCCAGGAGGCGGTTCTCAAAACCGAGAATGCTGATCTCATTCAGTCCTTCGAAAGCATCACCGGTGATGTTCCGACCAATGCCGTTCCCGGGTCGGACCCCAACGGTGAATCGGTCGTGGGTGGTGGTCGCGGAACAGTGGCGAGCCAGTCGTCTGGAGGTGTAAGCACTTCCGATACCACCACTTTTTCGAGGGCCTCGGTGCCGGCGACGACGACTTTCTTCACCGCCGCATCGAGCACTTCGACCAACGCACTTTCCTCAATCAGCCCGACAAACTGAGGGTCGATCGTTCGTTTAGGTGCAATTTTACGAAATTGCGCAATCGGGCTGAGAAGTTTCGGCACTACGGTCGATCCATCGAATTGTTTCGTTGGAGGTGGTGATGAAACGGCATCTGATTGCGGCGTGGCTCGTCGTTGGGCTTTCAATGCCGTGCTACGCGGCAGAGCAGGCGACGGCCCCTTCATTCCTGAAGGAAGCGCAGAACGTTCTGGCTCCGCTCCAGTTCGTGAAGTTCTGCATGAACAATCCCGCCGAGTGCGAGTTGAGCTCGCCGGAGGCCCAGCTGCCGGCGCGGGATGCGGCCTTCGCGATGTTGACCGAGGTGAATGCGACGGTGAACGAGAGCATTCACCCGGTCGCCAAATCGACGAATCCGATGCAGGCGCGTTGGGCGATCTCGCCGACATCGGGAAACTGCAACGACTATGCCGTGACGAAGCGGCATATGCTCATTGCGAAGGGTTGGCCTGCCAGCGCGCTGCGTCTGGCGGTCGTCTATGCACCGGCCGGAGGCCATCTGGTGTTGGTCGCGCGACTGCAAGACGGCGACTACATCTTAGACAATCTTGCCTCGGACGTTCGCAAATGGTCCGGCGTGGACTACCAGTGGGTGTCGATGGAGTCGGGTGAAAATCCTCGCTTCTGGGTATCCATTGCCAAGCAGGATCGCCGCGATTTTGCGGAACTCGGAAGCGCGAAGGACGGCTCAAACTAGACAAGACGCAAATCTTTTTGCATCGCACAAAGACTTGCCGTATTTGTCCGGTAACGAGCGTCCTCGGACAGATATTACGGTGAGATCAATTGGCGTCTTGGAGCTGTCGATCCTGGCTCACTTTGGGTGAGCCCTCATGATGGCACGCTTTGTGCTAGCGTTCTTGTTCGCCGTGGTCGGTCTTTCGCCGGCCACGGCGGCTGGCTGTTTGCCGCTTCTGTTGCGAACTCCGTCCCTGGAGCTCCGCTTGTTCGCGGACGATCCGGAACATTTGTTGAAGTACGCGAAGAATGATCGATCAAAGATCGAGCAGAAGGTGACCGAGTATCTGGCGAGTGATCCGGATCTTCTGCCCGCGATCAAAAAGTTGGTGCAGCTCACGCCGACGACAAATCGCGCCGCGATTGGCAGTGGCATGGCCCGCGCCGCTCAGCATTGCGGCCCTGTCGATCCGAAAGCGGTGCAAAACATCATCGACTTCACGCGAAGCTTGCAGGATTCCTCGGTGAGCGCGGGCTATGCTTCGGTCGATTCCGAGACGACGCCCCAGATTCCCGTGCAGAGCCCGCCCGTGAATCGGTCCAATCCATTGTTCGACGGTGAGTGGGGTACCGACGTCGCCGACCCATTCGCTCCCGTTCCGCTTCCTCTCGAGATTCCGCGATAAAAGTGAAACATGTATCAGCCTCGCAATAACTTTGAGCCTGGCCAGCCTCTGACGCTCCAGTTCAATACGGCCGTGCTAACGTTCGAGCGCGCGGTGGATATCGTGCGTCGGCAGTGGCCGCTGATTGCCACCGTTGTCGGCTGCTGTCTCGCCCTGGTTGTGGCGTACTCGCTGACGGCCACCCCTTACTACACGGCCTCGGTCAGCATTCTGGTGGATACACGCCAGGCGCAGCTTCTGAGCAAGTCCACGGACGCCAATAGCACCCTGATCGATCCCGGATTCGTGGAAAGCCAGGTTGAAATTCTCCAGTCCGACGATCTCGTCCGGTCGATCGTCGATTCCATGAATCTGACGAGCGACCCGGAATATGTTGAAGGCGACATATTCTCTCACATCATCGGCGCCGTCATCAGCGCGCTCGGGCTTGCCGAGCCCGAGTCCACGGACTTCGTCAAGCGGATGGTCGTCGCCGCGTTGAAGAAGAATCTGAAGGTCGAGCGGGTCGGCGTGACCTATGTTCTGACCCTGTCGTTCAAGTCCACGGATCCGGACAAGGCGGCGCGTATCGCCAACGGTCTGTCCGACGCCTACATGGTCAGCGTTCTGGAAGCCAAGTACCAGTCGACGAAACGGGCGAGCGAGTGGTTGCAGCGGCGAAGCGCCGAGCTGCAGCAGCAGGCCATGGACGCCGACCGCGCGGTCCAGACCTTCAAGGCCGAGAACAATATCGTCGGAACCAGCAAGGGGCTCATGAGTGAGCAGCAATTGTCCGACGTCAACACTCAGCTGATTCAGGCCCGGGCCGCGACGGCCGAGGCCAAGGCGCGCCTCGACCGGATCAATGCGATCACCGATCAGGATCTCGCTCAGCCCACCGTCACCGATGCGCTGAACAATACGGTGATCACGCGTCTGCGGGCACAATATCTCGATCTCGCCGCCCAATATGCCGACTGGTCCAGCAAGTACGGCAAGGACCACCAGGCATCGGTCAACCTGGCTTCGCGGATGCAGGAGCTGCGGCGGGCCATCAAGGACGAAGTCAAGCGGATCGCCGATGCCTACAAGAGCGATTACGAGATCGCGCGAAGCAGAGAGACCTCTCTCGAAGGCGATCTGAACAAGCTCGTCAGCGAATCCAGCAGCGCGAGCCAGGCCCAGGTGAAGCTGCGCAATCTCGAAAGCGCCGCCGATACCTATCGGACCCTGTACAACAACTTCCTCCAGCAACTCCAGGAAGCCACGCAGAACCAGAGCTTCCCGATCAGTGAAGCGCGAATCATCAGCACGGCGCAAAAGCCGGACAAGAAGAGCTGGCCGAGGATCGGTCTGCTCCTGCTCGGCGGCCTGGTCGGTGGGTTGTGTTTCGGCGTAGGTGGGGCTGTCGCCAAGGAGCTGCTGACCGAGGTGCTGCGAACCCCCGTGGAAGTGGAAGGCGAGACCGCGCTCCAGTGCCTCGGAACGCTGCCCGAAATTCATTCGGACAGGCTGGATGGTTCCTCTTCGGATGCAGCCCTCGCCCGATATGCTCTGGAGCACCCGTTCTCGCGCTATGCAGAGACGCTGCGGAACGTGAAGACGGCGGTCGACCTCGCGCGCTTGTCGAGAGAGACCAATGTCATCGCGATTGTGTCGTCGCTTCCGAAGGAAGGTAAGACGACGGTCGCGGCCAACCTCGCTCATCTGGCGTCGCTCACGGGACACCGCACGCTGCTGATCGACGGCGACCTGCACACGCGAGCTCTGACGCGCAAGCTTGCGCCCGGCGCCAAGACCGGATTGGTCGAGGCTCTTTCGGAGCCAAACCAGTTCGAGCGGCACGTCCAGGTCGACCGCCACTCGAAGCTCAATTTCCTGCCCTCGGTCGTGCAGGCAAGGTTGGTCAATTCCGCCGATCTGCTCGCTTCTTCCGCGATGGCCGATTTCCTCAGGTCCGCCCGCAAGCAATATGACTATATCTTCGTGGATCTGGCGCCCGTGCTGCCGGTGACGGACGTCAAGGCGGCTGGGCATTTGATCGATGCCATCGTCTACGTCGTCGAATGGGGCAAGACGCGCCGGGCTGCGGTCCACGAGTCGCTCATGGACCTGGAAGTCTTCAAGAGCAAGATCGTCGGAATCGTCCTCAATAGAGCCAATCCGAAAACACTGAAGCGGATTGAGTCGTATAAGGGGCGCCACTATTCCGACTACTACATTGAGAAGAGCTGACGTACCGCCTGTCGGGCGACGGCCGGTGGTGATCTCGGTCGCCATTCTGAACGCCGTCCTCGTGGTGATGGCGCTGGCTTGGCTGACATCGATCGCAAGCTATACGTTCCGCCCGACCTTGCAGGATCTTGCGTCGCATCTGATGCGCGGCGAGCGCTACGAAGGCACGGCGCTCGACCAGATCGTGGCCCGTGTCAGCAACGATGCGGGCGGGCTCTGCGATCCGAAGCTGAGACGCAATGTGCTTTTGATTCAGCTGCGGCTGCTGAGCAATGCCTTCGAAGCCGGCGACGCGGCCGCCATGGATGTGAGGCTGCCGAACGTCACGGATGCGGCCAAGCAGCTGATCGCCTGCTCACCTTCGGAATCGATAGGCTGGTTGGCGCTCTATTGGGCGGAAACCCGCACGCTCGGCTTTGGTCCAAAGGCGATTTCCTATTTGACCCAGTCCTACGCTTTTGCGCCACACGAGATGTGGGTGCAGCTGTTCCGCGCGCCTCTTGCGTTGCGGGCGTATGGCTTCCTGCCTGAAAAGCTCAAGCAACAGACGCTCGATGATTTCGTCGATATTGTCGATGCCCGACAGCTCACCACGGCCGTTGTCATCTATCAGGCCGCCTCGTCGTCGACGCAGGCGGTGTTGCTGGGCAGGATGTGCAGCCAGCCGGAAGAGGTGCGGCTGGTGTTTCGCCGCTACGCTGGGGATCGCGGACTCACGATTTCGCATCCCTGCTTTCCTGTTCCCTCAGGCCAGCGCGCCTGACTTCTGGTGCGGCGCCGACGCGTCGTCTTCGTGACTCTGTCACGATTGCCGAAGGCGCGGCTCGCGCAGGTTTGAAGCCTTGCCTCTGCTGGTCCAGTCTGGCATTGCAGTGCAGAAGAACGCAACAGCGGAGAGTGTGGCCTTGGCCCCTGTGCTGGTGACCGGCGCTGCCGGCTTTATCGGAATGCACGTTTGTGAGCGGCTGTTGGCGCGTGGCGAACAGGTCGTCGGTATCGACGCGATCACGCCGTATTACGATCCGGCGCTCAAGCGCGCGCGCCTCGAAAAGCTCAAGCATCTTCCCGGCTTCAGCTTTCACGAGATCGACCTTGCGGATTTTGCCGCGGTGACTCGCGTCTTCGACGAAGCTGCGCCGGATCGCGTCGTGCACCTCGCGGCGCAACCCGGCGTCCGCGCCTCGATCGACGATCCCATCACCAGCATCCGCGCCAATTGTGACGGCTTCGTCACCGTGCTCGAGGCCGGCCGGCGCCACGGTCTGGCGCATCTGGTCTATGCCTCGTCGAGTTCCGTCTATGGTGCCAATCGCACCTTGCCGTATTCGACCGAGCAATCGGTGAACCATCCGGTCAGCCTTTATGCCGCCAGCAAGAAGGCCAACGAGCTGATGGCGCATACGTTTGCGCATGTTCACAAGCTGCCGGTGACCGGTCTTCGCTTCTTCACCGTCTACGGTCCCTGGGGCCGGCCCGACATGGCCGCCTATCTGTTCACGCGCGCGATCTTCGCGAACGAGCCGATCAAGATTTTCAACAATGGCGATATGTGGCGTGACTTCACCTATATCGACGACATCGTCGAAGGCGTGATCCGCACCCTCGATCGGCCCGCCGCGCCAAATCCTGCGTGGAACGCCGAACGGCCGGAAAACTCGTCGAGCTATGCGCCGTATCGTGTCTACAACATCGGCAACAACCGCTCGGTCAAGTTGCTCGAGTTCGTCGAGACGCTGGAGAAGCTCATCGGCAAGCCTGCGATCCGCCAATTCCTGCCGATGCAGGCCGGTGACGTCCTGGAAACACGCGCCGACATTTCCGCGCTCCAGCGCGACGTCGGTTTCGCACCGTCGACGCCCATCGCGGAAGGCCTCGCCCGCTTCGTCGAATGGTATCGAAAGTATCACCGCGTGTAGTCGCCCAATCGAACGGCTAGGCAGAAGCTGCTCGGCCCGAGGCCGGAGTAGTTCGCTCGTCATTCGCGGCGGCTAAGGTTTATTCGGTTCGCGAAGCAGTCTGCCCTAATGTTGGGCGTGCGACCGGATAGAGAATTGGTCTAGGGTGTTCGGTGGAACATCCGTCTTCAACGGAAAGAGTTTTTCATGCGCATCACGATGATCGGCACGGGTTACGTGGGACTGGTGTCCGGGGCCTGCTTTGCTGATTTCGGCCACGACGTGGTTTGTGTCGACAAGGACGAGAGGAAGATCGCGGCGCTTCATCGCGGTGAAATCCCGATCTATGAACCGGGCCTCGACGAACTGGTCGCGACCAACGTCAAGGCCAAGCGCCTGAGCTTCACCACTGATCTGTCGCAGCCGGTTGCGGATGCCGATGCCGTGTTCATCGCCGTCGGCACGCCCTCGCGCCGCGGCGACGGCCATGCCGATCTCTCCTATGTCTACGCCGCCGCGAAGGAGATCGCGCAATCGTTGTCGGGCTTCACCGTGGTGGTGACGAAGTCGACCGTGCCTGTCGGCACCGGCGACGAGGTCGAGCGCATCATCCGCGAGACCAATCCGAAGGCGGACGTCGTGGTCGCGTCCAATCCCGAGTTCCTGCGCGAGGGCGCGGCGATCCGCGACTTCAAATTCCCCGATCGCGTCGTGGTCGGCACCTCCGACGAGCGCGGCCGCAAGGTGATGGGCGACGTCTATCGGCCGCTGTCGCTGAACCAGGCGCCGCTGATGTTCACCGCGCGCCGCACCGCCGAGATGATCAAATACGCCGCCAACGCCTTCCTGGCGACCAAGATCACCTTCATCAACGAGATCGCCGATCTCTCCGAGAAGGTCGGCGCCAATGTGCAGGAGGTCGCGCGCGGCATTGGCCTGGACAATCGCATCGGCACCAAGTTCCTGCACGCCGGTCCCGGCTTCGGCGGCTCCTGTTTCCCCAAGGACACCAAAGCGCTGATCAAGATCGCGCAGGACTACGACGTCTCGTTGCGCATCGTCGAATCCGTGCTGGCGGTCAACGAGAACCGCAAGCGCGCGATGGCGCGCAAAGTGAGCCAGGCGCTCGGCGGCTCCTTGCGCGGCAAGACCATCGCGGTGCTCGGCCTCACCTTCAAGCCCGACACCGACGACATGCGCGATGCGCCGTCGATCCCGCTGGTCACAGGCCTCCTCGACATGGGCGCGAAGGTGAAGGCGTTCGATCCGGTCGGCATGGAGCAGGCCAAGAGCGAGCTGCCCAACATCACCTATTGCGAAGATGCCTATTCCTGCGCACAAGGCGCCGACGCAATAGTCATCGTCACCGAATGGGTGCAGTTCCGCGCGCTGGATCTCGACCGGTTGAAGGGGACCATGGCGCAGCCCGTCGTCGTCGATCTTCGCAACATCTATCGCCCCGAAGAGATGGCTGCAGCCGGCTTCATTTATGAGAGCGTGGGGCGGTCGTCTCAAGCCTAGAGCATGATCCGGAAAAGTGCGCAGCGGTTTTCCGAAGCATGCTCAACCAATAACCTAAAGCGCGATGACGATTCATCCTGATCGCATCACGCTTTAGCGCTACGCTGCGCTGCTGAGCTGCGACTTTTCGCTGGTTTCCAGGCGAGCGAAACGGTTTGTCATGCGGTATGGTCCATGCGCATGAAGCCACGGTCCTTCGGGCCGTCGGCCTTGTTGCCGCAATGGAGACGGTCATGACCGACGACACGCACACGATCCGCAGTGGCGGGCTTGCCGCGACCATCAAGGCGGAGGGCGCGGAGATGTGCTCGCTGACGGATGGCGGCGGCACCGAGTTCATCTGGCAGGCGGGGCCGGCCTGGCCGCGCCACGCGCCGCTGCTGTTTCCGATCGTCGGACGTCTCGCCAACGACGAGTTGAGGCACCGGGGCAAGACGTACCGGATGACGCAGCATGGCTTTGCGCGTGACAGCCGCTTTGCGTGGACCGAGCGCGGCGAAAACCGTTGCGCGCTGGTGCTCGAAGACGACGAGAGGACACGCGCGCTCTATCCGTTCGCGTTCCGCCTGACGGCCAGCTATGCGATCGATGACACCGGTCTCGATTTTGCGCTGACGATCGCCAACACCGGCAAGGAGACATTGCCGGCCTCGCTCGGTGGCCATCCCGCTTTCAACTGGCCGGCGCAGCCCGGCGCGCCCAAGGAAAGCTACGCGCTGACCTTTGCGAAGGCGGAGGCCGCTCCGGTTCGGCGTCTCGATGGCGGGCTGCTGCGTGCGGCAGCCGAGCCAAGCCCGGTCAAAGGCACAGTATTGCCTTTGTCCGAAGCCCTGTTCGTCGATGATGCCATCATCTTCGACCGGATCGAGAGCAACACGGTCCGCTACGCCGCGGTGGAAGGGGCGTCGACCGGGCCCTGGCTCAAGATGTCATGGCGCGGCTTTCGCGAGCTCGGCGTCTGGTCGAAACCGTCGGGCGCGCCGTTCGTCTGCATCGAGCCCTGGCGCGGCTATGCCAGCCCCGCCGGCTTTGACGGCGAATTCATCGACAAGCCGGGCCTGATGCACATTGCGCCCGGCGCTGAAGAGCAGTTGTCGTTCCGGATCGAGGTTGGATCGTCCTGACGGCGCTCAGACCTCGATCCGCGTAAGGTCCTCGCCAATGATGACGGGACCCGAATAGTCTTTGCGAACATCGGCAAGCAGTGCCTCCAGCATGGCATCGTCGGTGCGCGGCCGGTGATGGGTCAGCGCGAGCTTCTTCACGCCGGCCTTGGCCGCGATCTTGCCGACCGTGTCGCCGCAGGCGATCGTGAATTTCGCAAGCCGGCGCAAATGGTCGTTGTTGATCTCCGGCGTGGCCAGAAAGCAGACCTGCACAAGCAGGTCGGCTCCCTCGGCCAGCCGCTCGAGGCCGGGGCAGGGGACCGTGTCGCCGGAAATCGCGATGACCTTGCCGTCCGCCTCGAAACGGTAGCCGAGACACATCCAGCGCGCGAGAAACGCCGGCGACATGTCGAGCCCGTCGCCATGCGAGACGAGCTCGGCGCTGATCTTCCAGCGCCCGGTGTCGAGGACGGGACCGGGAATGATGTCCGTTGCGACGACCGGCTTCCAGCCGCCGAAGGTCGGCTCGCCCTGGTCGCGCCAGGCGATGTCCTTGTCGTAGACCTGCGTGACCAGCGTGTTGACGAGCCGTTCGGTGTCGGGTGGCCCGAAGATGCGCAGAGCGTCCTTGCGGCCGTGCATCCACGAATTCAGCATCACGTCGTAGAGGTCGCCGATATGGTCGAAATGGTGGTGCGTGAGGAAGACCGTGTTGATGGCACCGAGCGGCACGCCGGCCTTGCTCAGCTGCAGCATGACGCCGCGGCCGGCATCGAACAGGATGTTCTCCTCGCCGAGCCTGATCAGCGTGGTCGTCGCCATGCGACGCGGGTCCGGGCGCGGGCCGCCGGTACCGAGCAGAATGACTTCCATGGCGTCTACTCCAGTGTGAAGCCTTCGATTTGAGTCACACTAGGTTCGAAGTCAGCCGCCAGGCAAGCCGGATCGGGCCGCGGGAACAGCGCGCTCAGCGCAGGCCTGTCGCGTGTGCGGCCATGGTCGGCTGGATGGCCGGGCGGATCGATCCGGGCGACGTCAGGCGATGCGCCAGATCCTGGGCGCGCCGTTCGACCAGATGCCAGGTCGCGCGCGCGACGAGATAGCTCAGCGCGGCAGTAACCACATAGGCGAGCAGCAGCGAGGCCAGCCCGTCGGCTAACGGCCACACGTGATGCAGACCGTAGATCACCGCGAAATGCGACAGATACATCGAATAGGAATTGCGGCCGAGCGCCTCGATCGGCTGCAGGCGGAGTGCCAGGCGGATGCACCAGAACACGCATGCGCCGAGCACGAGATTGATCGCGAGATAGTTGAACTCGTGCGACCCGGTCGCGCGGTCGGCCACGAAGGACAGTGCGATGAAGGCGGCCAGGAACGCGGCATCGGACCTCGCAAAGCCGTCGCGCAGCGCGAAGAATAGCGCGCAGCCGACCAGGAAGATCGGCAGCTGGTTCAGGAAGCTGATGTGCAGGGCGTTCCAGACGAAGGCTTCGTGGCCGGGCCCGTAATAGGCAGAGAACAGCGCGAACGCCAACGGCTTGAACAGGCAGACATTGACGAGATGCAGCACGATCGCCAGGGCAAGATACAGGTGCCGGCGCGACCCGAATGCGATGATCACGAACGGGAAGACGAGATAGAACATCATCTCGGCCGCGATCGACCAGTCGCCCGGCACGACGCTGTTGATGCTGTCCGGCCAGAAGCCGTGCAAGAATGTCGCGGTCAGGATGATCTGATGCGGCCCGATGCCGTCAGGCGCATTGTAGCTCGGTCCCGTGCCGTTGATGAACAGGTAGACCGGGATCGCGAGCCAGAACAGCGGCGCGATCCGCAGGAAGCGGCGGATGTAGAATTTGCGCGTCGGGTTCGCCTCACTGCGCTGCGTCCACATCAGGCACATCGTCATGGCGCTGACGAAGTAGAACACGTTGACGCCGGTCCAGCCGCACAAGAAGGCGTAATCGACGGCGTGGATGTTTGACGGAAAGGATTGCGAAACGTGGATCGCCATCACGCCGAGGATGGCAAGACCGCGCAGGAAGTCGAGGCTGTGCGAACGACCGAACGGCGTTCCGCCTGTGTCGGTCCGGCCGGCAGCCAATCGGGTCTGCCCCTGCATCACGCCGCTCCTGGGTCTCGCGTTTCTCTCGCGCTTGCGATGCGAAAACCATAGAGGCGCAGCCGGCCAAACCGAAGCGAAAGCCTTTCTTTACGTTAACCAGCCTTTACGGCGGACGATTCTCCGGCGTCCGCCGCGACACCTCATTTCAGCGTCTGAAGATAGGCGATGACGTTGGCGCGGTCTGCGGCGTTCGGCAGCCCCTTAAAGAACATCTTGACGCCGTGGACGTCGCCGCGGGGGTCGGCGAGGTAGGTATCCAGCGCGGTCGAGGTCCAGGGCTGCTTGTTGGCCTTCATTGCATCGGAATAGGCGAAGTCAGGGATGGCGGCTGGCTTGCGGTCGAGGACATTCCAGAGGCTTGGGCCGACCTTGTTCACGCCGATCACCACCGCATGGCAATTCTCGCAGGTTCGTTCGAAGATGGCCTTGCCCGCGGCCGAATCTGCGGCGGAGGCCGGCGTCAGGGTCAAGGATGATGCGGCTAGGGCCAGCATGAGCACGATCGGACGTCCAGTCATCTTTGGCTACTCCCCAGCGAAATCCGCCGACTGCCCTGCAAGCCTGTTCCTGCAAGCACTGGCTTTTTGATCAAACGGGAGGCAGCGTGCCTCAGCGCACGCGGGGATTCTTTGTTCTGCATCAATGGCCATCCGGCACCAAAGTACGAGGCCGTCTTCTGCAATCGCGATGGATCGTCCTGTGCAGGATGGGCGTTGTCGGTGGGACTTTGACCGAAGTGTGACATCGCCCCGGTCCGGCAAGCGGCTTGGCGATGAGCCGGTCGATGGTATGGTGTTCTGAAGCGTTTTCCAGCGAGTTGGATACCGGTTCGCGCGAAGAAAACGCGTCAAAACAAGAATCTAGAGCTTCCGTTCCGATTCTGTCGGAACGGAAAAGCTCCAGGCTGTCGTTTGAAGGACGGAGAGTTGAAGTGGCAGAAGTCGATCCCGCGGCGGGTAAGCCGGTTGCACCGAGCGCGCTTGCCAATGTTCCAAGGCTGGTGACGGCCTATTTCGCCAACAAGCCGGACGTGTCGGATCCGGCGCAGCGGGTGGCGTTCGGGACATCAGGCCACCGCGGCACCTCGCTCAAGAATACCTTCAACGAGGGCCATATTCTCGCCACTACGCAGGCGATCTGCGACTACAGAAAAGAGAAGGGCCTGACCGGTCCGCTCTTCATCGGCATCGACACCCATGCGCTGGCCGAGCCGGCGCTTGCCAGCGCCGTGGAAGTGTTCGCGGCGAACGGCGTCGAGGTCATGATCGACAAGGACGGCGGCTACACGCCGACGCCCGTGATCTCGCATGCGATCCTGACCCACAACAAGGGCCGTACGTCAGGCCTTGCCGACGGCGTCGTCATCACGCCTTCGCACAATCCCCCCGAGGATGGCGGCTACAAATACAATCCGCCGCATGGCGGCCCGGCCGACACCGACGCCACCTCCGTGGTCGAAAAACGCGCCAATGCCTATCTCGCCGACGGCTTCAAGGGCGTGAAGCGCATCGACTACGCCAAGGCGCTGAAATCGTCGAACGTCCATGCCTACGACTTCATCACGCCTTACGTCGCCGATCTCGGCAATGTCGTCGATCTCGAGCTGATCAAATCCGCCGGCATCAACATCGGCATCGATCCGCTCGGCGGTGCCGCCGTGCATTACTGGCATCCGATCATCGCGCGCTACGGCCTCAAGGCCACCGTGGTGAACGAGGCGATCGACCCGACCTTCCGCTTCATGACCGTGGACTGGGACGGCAAGGTCCGCATGGATTGCTCGTCTCCTTACGCGATGGCGAGCCTGATCGCGATGCGCGACCGCTTCGACGTCGCCTTCGCCAACGACACCGACGCCGATCGCCACGGCATCGTGACGCGCACCGGCGGCTTGATGAATCCCAACCATTATCTGGCGACCGCGATCTCCTATCTGTTCGCGCACCGCCCGAACTGGCGCAAGGACGCCGCAATCGGCAAGACCGTGGTGTCGAGCTCGATCATCGACCGCGTTGCCAAGAAGCTCGGCCGCAAGGTGGTCGAGACGCCGGTCGGCTTCAAATGGTTCGTCGACGGTCTTCTCACGGGCAGCTTCGGCTTCGGCGGCGAGGAGAGTGCGGGCGCCTCGTTCCTGCGCCGCGACGGCTCTGTGTGGACCACCGACAAGGACGGCATCATCCTCGGCCTGCTCGCAGCCGAGATCATGGCCAAGACCGGCCGCGATCCGAGCCAGCTGTTCAATGATCTCACCGCCGAGTTCGGCATGCCACACTACGCCCGCATCGACGTTGCCGCGACCGGGCCGCAGAAGAACATCCTGAAATCCGTCACGCCCGAACAACTCGGCCTCAAGGACCTCGCCGGTGATCCCGTCCGCTCAACGCTGAGCAAGGCGCCCGGCAACGGCCAGCCGTTCGGCGGGATCAAGGTCGAGACTGATTTCGGCTGGTTCGCGGCACGCCCCTCCGGCACCGAGGATGTCTACAAGATCTACGCGGAAAGCTTCCGCAGCACCGATCACCTGAAGCGGATTCAGGAAGAAGCCCAGGCCGGTTTGGCGAAGGTGTTCGGGGCGTAACTGCCGACGCGCAGAACCGCACCATCTCTATACTCGCGAGAGGCTGTCATGCCCGGGCTTGTCCCGGGCATCCACGTTCTTGGTGCCAGGCGGCGATGCGTGGATGGCCGGGACAAGCCCGGCCATGACATTGCCTCCCCAGTTTTTTGTCGGAATGTATACATATTATAGGTTGTAGGTGTTATAGTACGTAAAAACCAGTCTTGAAAGATTCTCACCTTCCTATATTGTATACAGAACGCATACAGAAGCTCAGGAGGATCGCCGGTGACAAAACCCTTTCCCATGAATGCCTGGTACGCCGCCGCCTGGGATGCCGAGGTGAAGCCGGCGCTGTTGCCGCGGACGATCTGCGGCAAGCACGTCGTGATGTATCGCAAAGCCGACGGCTCGGTGGCCGCACTGGAGGATGCTTGCTGGCATCGCCTGGTGCCGCTGTCCAAGGGCCGGCTGGAAGGCGACACCGTCGTCTGCGGCTATCACGGCCTGAAATACAATGCGCAGGGACGCTGCACCTTCATGCCCTCGCAGGAGACCATCAATCCGTCGGCCTGCGTGCGCGCCTATCCCGTGGTCGAGCGCCATCGCTACATCTGGCTCTGGATGGGCGATCCTGCACTCGCGGATCCCGCGCTCGTGCCCGACATGCACTGGAACCACGATCCGGCCTGGGCCGGCGACGGCAAGACCATTCGTGTGAACTGCGACTATCGCCTCGTGCTCGACAATCTCATGGACCTCACCCACGAGACCTTCGTGCACGGCTCCTCCATCGGCAATGACGCGGTGGCCGAAGCGCCGTTCGACGTCACCCATGGCGAGAAGACGGTGACCGTGACGCGCTGGATGCGCGGCATCGAGGCGCCGCCATTCTGGGCCAAGCAGCTCGGCAAGCCCGGCCTCGTCGACCGCTGGCAGATCATCCGCTTCGAGGCGCCGTGCACCATCGCCATCGACGTCGGCGTGGCGCCGACAGGCACCGGGGCGCCCGAGGGCGACCGCTCGCAGGGCGTCAACGGCTTCGTGCTCAACACCATCACGCCGGAGACCGAGAAGACCTGCCATTATTTCTGGGCCTTCGTCCGCAACTACCAGATCGGCGAGCAGCGCATCACGACCGAGATCCGCGAGGGCGTCTCCGGCATCTTCCGCGAGGACGAATTGATCCTCGAAGCGCAGCAGCGCGCGATGGACGAGAACCCCGATCGCATCTTCTACAACCTCAACATCGACGCCGGCGCGATGTGGACGCGCAAGCTGATTGACAGGATGGTGGCGAAGGAAAATGGGCCGACGCATCTCCAGGCTGCGGAGTAGAGCATGGCCGATCGTGAGGTCGACCGCTCCGTCTCGCAGACGGTGAAGGCGCAGCTGGCGCTGCGCGACCAGATCCTGGATGGCAGTCTGCGGCCGGGCGAGCGCATCTCCGAGCTCCAGGCTGTGGAAACCACCGGCGCCTCGCGCACCCCGGTGCGCATGGCGCTGGTGCGGCTGGAGGAGGAGGGGCTCTTGGAAGCGATTCCCTCCGGCGGCTTCATGGTCAAGGCATTCTCGGAGCGCGACATCTCCGATTCCATCGAGCTGCGCGGCACGCTGGAAGGCCTCGCCGCGCGCTTTGCCGCCGAGCGCGGCGTCTCCGCGCGCGAGCTCGAGCCGCTGAAGGAGTGTCTCGCCGCAATCGACGAATTGCTGCGGCAGGTGCCGATCTCGATCGAAGCCTTCTCGACCTATGTCACGCTGAACGCGCGCTTCCACGCACTTCTGACTGAACTGTCGCGCAGCCCGCCGCTGATCCGGCAGATCGACCGCGCCTCGGCGCTGCCGTTCGCCTCCCCAAGCGGTTTCGTGATGGCGCAATCGGCGCTGCCTGAGGCGCAGCAGATTCTGATCATCGGGCAGGAGCATCATCGCGTGGTGATCGACGCCATCGAGAACCGCGAGGGCGCGCGCGCTGAAGCTGTCATGCGCGAGCATGCCCGGCTTGCGGTGCGAAACCTGCGGCTGGCACTGCGCAACCGAACCCATCTCGACCTCTTGCCGGCGCTTGCGCTGATCAAGACCGCAACCGATTGAGGGCAACGCCATGCGCTTCATCGAAACCTGGATTCCCGCAACGCTGGTGTCGACCCGCGATCTTTCGCCCGGCATCCGCGAATTCCTGATCCGGCCCGACCAGTTCGATGGTGCCGCCTATCCGGTTGGCAGCCACATCAATGTCAGCGTCACCATCGACGGCCTGCCGGAGACGCGGTCCTATTCGCTGGTCGGCGAAGCCTCGCCGCACGGCTTCAGGATCGCCGTGCGTCGCGCCGACGATTCCCGCGGTGGCTCGCGCTACATGTGGCAGCTTGCGCCGGACGCGCGCCTCGACATTACCCGGCCGGCTTCGCTCGTCGCGGTGGACTGGGAGCGTGAAAACTATTGCCTGATCGCCGGCGGCATCGGCATCACTCCGATCCTCGGCGCCGCGCAGGCTCTCGCGCGCCGTGGTGCGGATGTGATGCTGCATTACGCCGTGCGTAGCCGCGCTGATGCCGCCTATCTCGACGATCTCGCTGATATGCTCGGCGACCGGCTGGTCGTCCATGCCAGCGATGAAGGCAAGCGTCTCGATCTCGATGCCCTGTTCGCATCGCTGCCGAAAGGCGCGCTGACGCTGTTCTGCGGCCCGATGCGCATGCTCGATGCCGCCCGCCACGCCTGGATCGGCGCCGGTCATCCGCTCGCCGATCTCCGCTACGAGACCTTCGGCTCCAGCGGCACGCTGCCGACCGAAACCTTTCGCGTGCGCCTGAAGGACTCCGACGTCGAGCTCGAGATCCCGCGCGAGCGCTCCATGCTCGACGTGCTCAACGCCGCTGGCTTTGAGGTGATATCCGACTGCAAGCGCGGCGAATGCGGCCTCTGCGCCATCGACGTCGTCGCCGTCGACGGCGAGATCGACCATCGCGACGTCTTCTTCAGCGACCACCAGAAGCAGAGCAATGCAAAGATCTGTGCCTGCGTCTCCCGCGCGCGGGGCACGATCACGGTGGACACGCTGCTGCGGGCGGATGCGGTTTGAGGGAGCGGAGGCGTACGCTATTCATCGCCCCACCGCCATCGCGGTGGCTCGCCCTTCCACCAGCAAACTCCGGCGAAGAGAGCGGTCAGCACGGCAACATAGGCAATAAACTCCGCCAATGAGTGCTTGAGGATCATGGCCGCGCCGATGGCGATCAGAAGTATGAAGGCGACCAGGATCGCCCAGCCCTGCCAGGTGATTGGCAAGCCCCAACCCCAACCGTAGCGCTTTGCAGGAAACCAGTATTGGGCCTGACGTTGCATATGATGCCTCCATCATGCGCGGCCCCGAGGAGTTTAGCAGACTCCGTGAAGGCCCGTAACGGGTCACTTGCTACGCCGCGAAAACCGCCCGCAGCTTTTTCGATTTGAGCAGCGCCTCCACGCCATCTGCCGACACCGGCCGGCCGATCAGATAACCCTGCACCTCATCGCAATTGATCTGCCTGAGATAGTCGAGCTGGTCGGCGGTCTCGACGCCTTCGGCGACGACGTCGATGTTGAGGTCCCGTGCCAGCGAAATGATCGACTTCACGATCGCCGCGCAGTCCGGCTGCACCAGCATGTCGCGGATGAACGACTGGTCGATCTTGATGCGGCTGAAAGGCAGCTTGCGCAGGTAAGTGAGCGACGAGAAGCCGGTGCCGAAATCGTCCAGCGCCACCGTCGTGCCGAGCTCCAGCAGCGCGTTCAGGATCGATACGGCCGAACCGTATTTCGACAGCAGCATCGATTCGGTGATCTCGATCTCGAGCCTGCGCGGAGCGACCTTGGCATCGGCCAGCGCCTGCACGATGGTCTGGAGAATGCTCGCGTTGTGAAACTGCGCCGCCGAGAAATTCACGGCGACGCGGATGTCGTCCGGCCAGTCGGCCAGCGTCGCGCAGGCGCGCCGGATCACCCATTCGCCGATCTCGTGGATCAGCCCGGTTTCCTCCGCGATGGAGATGAACTCGCTCGGCGGCACCAGGCCGCGCGAGGGATGCTGCCAGCGCAGCAGTGCTTCGAAGCCGGTGATGCGGTTTGCGCCGAGATCAAGGAACGGCTGGAATACCAGGAACAGCTCGTTGCGCGCGACGGCGCCTGCGAGGTCCGCCTGCAGCGCCTTGCGGTCGCGCGAGGCCTTGTCGTCGGTCTCCTCGAAGAAGCAGATCGTGCCCGGTCCGGCCTTCTTGGCCCGATACAGCGCGGCATCCGCATTCTTCATGATGTCGAGTTGCGTGTTGCCGTCGCGCGGTGCCAGCACGATGCCGACGCTGGTCGCACCGGAGATCTCGCAGCCCTCGATCAGGAGCGGCTCGTTGAAGGCAGCGACGAAACGCTCGGCGATCTCGAGCGCATCTTCGGGCCGCGTCAGATTGGCCATGACCAGCGCGAACTCGTCGCCACCGATGCGCGCGACGTGCTCGGCCGCGCGGGTGCAGCGCTGCAGGCGGCTTGCGACCTGGACCAGAAATTCGTCGCCGGCGGGATGGCCGAAGCGGTCGTTGACCTCCTTGAAGCGATCGAGGTCGAGCAGCAGCACGGCGAATTCCTCGCCCGATAGCGCAAGGCGTTTCAAGGCGGCATCGAGCGTCTCGTTGAAGGCGACGCGGTTGGGCAATTGCGTCAGCGCGTCCCGCCGCACCGTGCGCTCGGCCTCGATCTGGCGCATCACCCGCCGCGCGAAAGCGAACGAATTGACGAACACGCCGCGCAGCAGCACGCTGCCATAGACCACGACGAGAAAGGCGATCAGCAGGAAGGCGACATCGTCGTTTCGGCTGAGACAGATGGCGATGCCAACGAAGATCGGAGCCGTGAACGCGATGGCCGCGATCGGGATGGTGGCAAAGGCCAGCGCGCCGCCGGCCAGCATGCCCGAGCACAGGCAGGTGATGACGAGCTGGCCGCCGGTGGACGCCTCTGCGAAGAAGGCGACGGGGACGATGCCCCAGGCGACGCCGAGAACGAAGGCGTTGCGCACCAGCCGATGGATGGCGCGGCGGGAGACGAATTGCGGTTTCGTGATCCGGCGCGAAGCATGGGATTGCAGGCCGAACGCGATCGCGGCGCCGGCCACGATGACCGCCCAGATCAATGCGAAGGTTCGGTTCGGCGATTGCCACAGCGCAATCGCGAGCACGGTGGCATTGCAGGCATTGGCCAGCATGATGCCGACCGAATAGCCGAGCAGCAGCGACATCTGTTCGGCCCGGATATGGCCAGCGACGGTTTCGTCGGTTGCGGGACCGCCAAAGGCTGACAGATCGCCGGCGAACAGCCGCGCGACATAGTTGGTCAGTTGAGTCCGCATTCCAGGGCCTGCAGCAGCATGGGCCGTTTGTCCGGCTCGCTCGGGAAAATTCGCCGCAAACCTTTGACGAACTATGAATTATCGCCGCTTGCGGCGGGTCCTGTGACCACTTCTGCGTGTTCAATTGCTGGTATCGATAACAAATCGATATAAATGCGGAGTCTCAGGTTGAGGCTGCGACGTAATGGCGCCGCGAAACGCCGCTGTCATGCCCCGGCTTGACCGGGGCATCCAGTACGCCGCGGCGTCTCGGTTCGATCACGAACGTCTCGGCGTACTGGATCGCCCGGTCAAGCCGGGCGATGACACCTGTGTTCGGGGAGAGGTCATCACCGCCCAAGCTGCTTCGGGTCGTAGAAGAACCGCTCCTCGACCAGCTTGTCGCCGCGCCAGGTTTGCCAGGCGATTTCCTCCAGCGTGCGCGTAACGCCTTCGGCGTTGGTGAAGCTGAAGATCCAGCGGCTCGCGACATTGTCGCCTTCGATCAGGCTTGGCCCGACGCGCACGGCCTTGACCTCTTTGGAAGCCGCCAGCACGCCCCGCTCCTTGGCGACGAGCTTGTCGCGGCCGACCGTTGGCGCGGCGTTGTTCTCATAGGTCGCGGCATCGGGCGTGTAGTACTGCTCGATCGCTTCGACGAACTCCCCGTTCTCCAGCCGCCTTGCAAAGGCTTCAACGACGTCACGGCTCGGCATGGCGGCACCTCTCGATAAAACCGACTGTTGGTCGGTAAATACCGACCGCCAGTCGAAAAGTCAACTGGCCGCCCGAAGCGAATTCGATTAGACCAAATCCATGGCGAAACAGGCGGAGCGGCGGGCGGCGACATCGGAGGCGATCCTGACGGCGGCGCGGCGGCTGTTCGGGACGCAAGGCTTTGCTGCCACCACCATGGACGAGATCGCGGAGGCCGCCTGCGTTGCCAAGGGCGCGGTCTATCATCACTTCAAGACCAAGGAGGCGGTGTTCGAAGCCGTGTTCGACCAGGTCTCCCGCGATCTCGTCGCCGAGATCGACAGCGCGGCGCGCACCGAGAAGGATGTGCTGGCCGCGATGGTCGCCGGCACGCAGCATTACTTCGCCGCGACCGCCCGGGGGCCGACCGGCCAGATCATTTTGCGCGACGGGCCGGCCGTGCTCGGCTGGGAGCGCTGGCGCGAGATCGACGCCAAACACTTTGGCGGCAAGATGCCGCGCGCCGTTGCCGCCGCCATGGACGCCGGCCTGATCGCCAGGCAGCCGGTCGAGCCGCTGGCGCGGCTGCTGCTCGGTGCGGTGACGGAGGCCGCGGTCGCCTGCGCCGGACGCGCCGATATCGCAAGGGCGGGCGCGGAATATGCCCGTGCGTTCAAGTCGCTGGTCGAGGCGCTGCGTCTGCGGGAATGATTGTGCTAGTGACGAAAACGGAAACGCCCACGCCAACAAGAAGAAACAGCGCATGAACGCAACTCCCTCTCTCGCCCCGTCTGATCCCGAGTTCGACTACATCATCGTCGGCGCCGGCTCCGCCGGCTGCGTGCTCGCCAACAGGCTGTCGGCGGGCGGCAAGCACAGCGTGCTGCTGCTCGAGGCGGGACCGAAGGATTCCAACATCTGGATCCACGTGCCGCTCGGCTACGGCAAGCTGTTCAAGGAGAAGTCCGTCAACTGGATGTACCAGACCGAGCCCGAGCCCGAGCTCAAGGGCCGGCAAGTGTTCCAGCCGCGCGGCAAGACGCTGGGCGGATCGAGCTCGATCAACGGCCTGCTCTACGTGCGCGGCCAGCATGAGGACTACGACCGCTGGCGCCAGCTCGGCAACACCGGCTGGGGCTATGACGACGTGTTGCCCTATTTCAAGAAGGCCGAGAACCAGTCGCGTGGGGCCGATCCCTATCACGGCGCGGGTGGCCCGTTGCCGGTGTCCAACATGGTCGTGACCGATCCGCTGTCGAAGGCCTTCATCGATGCCGCGGTCGAGACCGGTCTGCCCTATAACCCCGACTTCAACGGCGCCACGCAGGAAGGTGTCGGCCTGTTCCAGACCACGACGCGCAACGGCCGCCGCGCCTCGACGGCGGTGGCCTATCTCGGCCCGGCGAAGGCGCGGGGCAATCTCAAGGTCGAGACCGAAGCACTCGGCCAGCGCGTGCTGTTCGAGGGCCGCCGCGCCGTCGGCGTCGCGTACCGGCAAGGTGCGCAAGTGCGCCGCGCGCGGGCGCGGAAAGAGGTCGTGCTGTCGAGTGGCGCCTACAACTCGCCGCAGCTGCTGCAGCTCTCCGGCGTAGGCCCAGCCGATCTCCTGCGCCAGCACGGCATCGAGGTGGTGCTCGACGCAGCCGGCGTCGGCCACGACCTGCAGGACCACATGCAGGTCCGCATCGTGATGCGTTGCTCGCAGAAGATCACGCTCAACGACACCGTCAACCATCCGCTCCGCCGCACGCTGGCCGGCGCGCGCTATGCGCTGTTCCGGAAAGGCTGGCTGACGATCGCGGCCGGCACGGCCGGAGCGTTCTTCAAGACCAGTCCGCGGCTGGCTTCGCCCGACATCCAGGTGCATTTCCTGCCGTTCTCGACCGACAAGATGGGCGAGCGGCTGCATGATTTCTCCGGCTTCACCGCCTCGGTGTGCCAGCTCCGGCCCGAGAGCCGCGGCTCCTTGCGCATCCGGAGCGCGGACCCGTCAGTGCCCCCGGAGATCCGCATCAACTACATGTCGACCGAGACCGACCGCACCACCAACGTCGAAGGCATCAAGATCCTGCGCAAGATCCTGAATGCGCCGGCGCTGAAGCCGTTCGTGGTCAGCGAATACGATCCCGGCGCGAAGGTATCCACGGACGCCGAGATATTGGATTATTGCCGCGACCGTGGCAGCACCATCTACCATCCGACCTCGACCTGTCGTATGGGCAATGACGCGCTCGCGGTGGTCGACCAGCGGCTGAAGGTGAGGGGGCTCGAGGGCCTTCGCGTCGTCGACGGCTCGATCATGCCGGACCTCGTCTCGGGGAACACCAACGCGCCGATCATCATGATCGCGGAGAAGGCCTCCGATATGATATTGCAGGACGCGAAATAGGAGCACTTGGACTTGGCTACGCGACTGAAGATCGGCACCCGCAAGAGCGCGATGGCGCTGGCCCAGACGGAAGAGATCGCGCGCCGCCTGACATCAGCCGTGCCGGGTCTCGACGTCGAGATCGTCAAGTTCGACACCACGGGCGATCTCGACCAGACCAGCAAGCTCTTGCCCCATGGCGGCAAGGGCGGCGCCTTCGTCGCGCAGATCCGCGCCGCGGTGCTGGCCGGCGAACTCCAGGCGGCGATGCATTCGCTGAAGGACATGCCGGGCAATGAGGACACGCCCGGCCTCGTCATCGGCGCCACGCTGTCGCGCGATCCGCCCACCGACGCGCTGGTGCTGCGCGAGGGCGTCACGCTGGAAGCGCTGCGCCAGTCCCGCGGCAAAGGTTTTAAAATTGGCACCAACGCCGTGCGCCGTGCCGCCTATGCGCGGCGGCTGTTTCCGGAGGTCGAGGTGATCCACTTCCGCGGCGCCGCCGACACGCGCGTGCGCAAGCTCGACAATGGCGAAAAGCAGCGCCTGCCGGACGGCGGCGCGGTCGGGCCGGCCGACGCGCTGATCATGGCGCGGTCGGGTCTCGACCGCGTCGGTCTCGCCGACCGTATCGCCTATGAGTTCACCGCGGCGGAGATGCTGCCCGCAGCAGGGCAGGGCATCGTCGCGGTCGAATGCGCCGCGCTGGACTGGCCGACCCGACAAATCCTGTCAGCGATCGACGATCCCGCCGCGCACGCTTCTGCCGACGCCGAGCGCGAGGTGCTGTGGGTGCTGAACGGTCATTGCAACTCGCCGGTCGCGGGTTTCTCGACCATCGCGGGCGATCAGATGTCGCTCACCGCCTCCGTGCTCGACCTCTCCGGCAACACCATCATCGAAGCCTCGCGCACAGGCCCCGCCAACCGTCCGCGCGAGCTCGGCCGTAGCGTCGGACTGGACCTCTTGGGCAAAGGGGCCGCCGGGATCATCGAGCGTAGCCGGCCGCGGTAAGGCACGACCTGATCAACCCGGTACGTGGGCCCATGTGCTTGCTCAAGAGCGGGTGAATACCCGCCTTGGATGGAAGGATACGCATTGGGATGCAGATTCTCCCCGTTTTCAAGTTGCTGACCTTGCTTGCCGTTGCCAATGGTGTGCCCGTGCTTGCAAAGCGCCTCTTTGGAGGCCGCCTCGCCTGCGCTCTTGACGGAGGGGATCGTTTCATTGACGGGCGCCCGCTGTTCGGCGCCTCAAAGACGTTGCGAGGCTTGCTGCTTTCGATTGTTGTCACCACTGCCGTGTCCCCATTGCTTGGCCTGGACTTCGCATCCGCCTTTCTAGTCGGGCTAGGCGCGATGGTCGGAGACTTGCTTTCGAGTTTCACAAAACGTCGACTTGGCATAAAGCCAAGCGGCAGGGCCACGGGGCTCGATCAAGTACCGGAGTCGTTGCTACCGGCGCTCATGTGTTGGAAACGTTTGTCGCTATCGACCACCGACGTGGTCGTCGTGGTCGCCGTATTCTTCCTGGGCGAAATTGTCCTTTCCCGCCTAATGTTCAGGCTGCATATTCGCGATCGCCCTTATTGATGTCGGCGTGAGCTGAATGAAGATGGTGCAGTGTTATTTCAGGCGGACAGTTTAGCCGGATCGGCACCACGGAGGAGCCGACCCCGACCGACGTGTAGCCGGTCATCTGGTGATAATTCCAAAGTCCCGCCCCAAACCGCCTGGGCAACATCGAATCCAGCGTGATCGGCACCGATCCCGGAAGGCAGATTTGCCCGCCATGCGTATGACCGCTCAAGAGCAGGTCGAAGCCGGCATGGGCTGCGTGACGATAGATTTCCGGAGTGTGCGACAGCATGATTGTGAAACTGTCGGGAGGAATGGCCGAGGCAGCCTTCTCAATGCTGTCGACCCGATAAAAATGAGCGTCGTCGATGCCGGCAAGATAGATCTGCTCGTCGCCTCGCGAGATCGGCACGCACTCGTTCAAGAGCATCCTTATGCCCAGGTCCTCCAGTGCCGGAACCATTCGGATCGTATCATGATTGCCAAGAACGCCGTAGGTTGGCGCTCTCAGCAGTGCACAAATCTTCGCCATACCCTCCAGGGCCGCATCGAACGGACCGAACGTGGCACCGCGGAAATCGCCCGTGAGCACGCAGGCGTCGTACGCGAGCGACGGAAGAAGCTCCGCCAGGCGCTGCATCGCGGCATTGTTCATGTCCACATGCAAGTCGCTGATGTGCAGCAGAGTGAAGCCCTCGAATGCCCTTGGTAATGAGGCAAACACGAGATCGGTCTCGTTGACCCGAACGTCAGCCGCATTCTTCACCCCGCGCCAGTAGAGGCCGGAAAGCTTGAACACGCCACGAATGAGGGAATGCACCGAATACCAGTTCTCGATATGGAAGAAATTGAGGCCTTGACCGAATATTTGAGCCTCGTGGTCGGCCTCGATTCCCAGCCTCTGCCTGGCATGAAGCCTGCCAAGTCGCTTCTCGAGAAGGCTAACGACGGAGGGTTGTGAGGGTTCCAAGGGCAATCCCTTTCAACTCGGCTCGGCCCGCGCACAGCAGGCCACTGCATCGTTTGCAGCCGAAAGGCGTTGTCTTTGCGGTTGCTGCGATTGTCGCAAGTGGCGTCACGCATCCCGATTGGGATGACCAGACTAGCACGCGCAGGGCAGGTGATAAGCCTCGAGAACAGCAAAGCGACGGTGAAGGTCCGGCAAGATAGCTCCGGCGAGCGCCGCGCCAGCTCTGACAATGAGAGCAGTCATAGCTGTCTAAGCAGCCGATTTGGCGGGCTGCGTTGTTGAGTTGGCTGATTTCCGTGCAGTTACATAACCGTTCTCGCGATATTCAATTTCACGAACCTTGCGAGAATAAGTCAGATATTTGTTGATGAGGTCGCGGTCGTTGGGATTGAAACGAATTTGCTTTTCCATAACGGCAAGATCTTCGCGCAGAGTTGCAGCGTCCAACATGAATTTAATATCGCCGAAGTGGCATCCGGTGCGCGCGAGCATGTTGCCCTCCTAATGCGGCTTGCCGAGCACTGTTGCGAACGGCACGTCGAAGATTTGATCGCCGTCATTGTCGGTAACGTGGAGAACCCAACTGCGCCAATCTTCCGCGCTCGCTGTCATGATGAGCGATCGCACTACACCATCTGCGCGCTCGCATGCCTCCACCAAGTCGTCCACGGCAGTGCCGCTTCGATCAATCAACAAGCCGCCCGCATTGGAGTAATGGAAATAAACGTCGGTCATGTTCCAACTCCCATATCAGCAGGGCACGCTCACCCAATAGCAGGAGACGAAACATCAGAAAATTCAGGTCGACACCCTAGGGGGATATACGGAGAAGACGGGAGGGGCTGCTCATGACCGCCTCCCGTTGATGCGCCGTCGCGCCGGCGTTTCACGCCGCTGACTTGAAGCGCAAATTGGCGCGCGAGAGCTGGCCGAGCGAGGTGCATCCCATCAGCTTCATGTCGCGCTCGAGCTCGGCCCGCAACAGGCCGAGGGCCCGCTCCACCCCGGGCTGGCCGGCCGCTGCCAGCGGATAGAGATAGGATCGCCCGAGGCCGACGGCCTTGGCACCGAGCGAGAGCGCCTTGAGGATGTGGGTCCCGCGCTGGATGCCGCCATCCATCATCACGTCGATGCGATCGCCGACGGCATCGACGATTTCCGCGAGTTGGTCGAAGGCGGAGCGAGAACCGTCGAGCTGCCGGCCGCCATGGTTCGACAGGATGATCCCGGCGCAGCCGATTTCGACCGCGCGGCGCGCGTCGGCCGGCGACATGATCCCCTTCAGACAGAACGGCCCGTTCCAGCTTCGCACCATCTCGGCGACATCATCCCAGTTCATCGACGGATCCAGCATCTCGGTGAAATAGCGGCCGATCGACACCGCGCCGCCACTCATGTCGACATGCTCCTCCAGTTGCGGCAGCCTGAACTTCTCGTGGGTGACATACTGGATGCCCCATTGCGGCTTGATCACGAATTGGAGCATGCCGGCGAGCGTCAGACGGAAGGGAATGCTGAATCCGGTCCGCAGATCGCGCTCGCGGTTTCCACCGGTGATGCTGTCCACCGTCAGCATCATGACCTCGACACCGGCCTCCTTGGCGCGCTGCATCATCGCACGGTTGAGGCCGCGATCCCTGTGGAAATAGAACTGATAGACCTGCGGTGTATCATGGGCCTTGCGCAGCTCCTCGAGGCTGACCGTGCCGAGAGAGGAGACGCCGAACATGGTGCCGTAGCGCGCCGCGGCCGCAGCGACGGCGCGCTCGCCCCGATGGTGAAACAGCCGCTGCAGGGCCGTCGGCGAGCAATAGAACGGCAGCGCAAGCTTCTGCCCCATGACGGTGACCGAGAGGTCGACCTCTTGCACGCCGCGCAGCACGTTGGGCACGAGGTCGCATTGCTCGAAGCTCGCCGTGTTGCGCCGGTGGGTGACCTCATCGTCCGCCCCACCGTCGATGTAATCGAAGATCGGCCCGGGCAGCCGGCAACGCGCCAGCCGCCGGAAGTCGTGAAAATTGTGACACTGTGACAAGCGCATCGCCAGCCTCCGATCAGGGCACGAGCAGCTTGAGCGGCCAGATATAGGCCTGGCCCAGCACCAGGATGCCGACGAGAATGACGAGCGCGAAGCTGTGGAAGAAGACGAAGCGCAGGATCGTGCCCTCGTGGCCGTACCATTTGGTGGCGGTGGAGGCGACCACGATGCTTTGCGCATCGATCATCTTGCCCATGACGCCGCCGGAACTGTTGGCGGCGGCCATGAGCACCGGGCTCACGCCGATCTGTTCGGCGCTGATGCGCTGGAGTCCCCCGAACAGCACATTCGAGGACGTATCCGATCCCGTCAGAGCGACGCCGAGCCAGCCGATCAGCGCGCCGAAGAACGGATAGAGCGCCCCGGTCTTGGCGAAGGCGAGCCCGAGCGTGGCATCCGTGCCGGAGTAGCGGGTGACGAAACCGAGCGCCAGCATGCAGGCGATGGTCGCGAGCGAATAGCGCGTCAAATAGAGCGTGCGCACATACATCCGGATCAGACCGAACGGACCGTAGCCGACCAGCAGGCCCGAGATGATCGCCGACAGGAGGATGCCGGTGCCGGCCGCCGAGAGCAGATTGAGCACATAGACCGCGCCCTCTGCGACCGGCTTGGCCACGACCGGCGGCGCCTTCAGCACGAGGTTGTGCAGCCCGAGGACGGGAAACTTCGCGATCCAGATGCCATCGAGCCAGGTCTTCACCTGCGGCGTGCCCCAGGCGAAGACGAAGGCCGAGAAGATCAGCCAGGGCGTCCATGCCTTGGCGACCGCCGCCTTCGTGGTCTTGCCGGCGGGAGCTTCACCGGACAGCGGGGTGCCATAGCGCGCCGGCATCTCCTTCATCGCATGCGCGGGCCGCCAGACGCGCAGGAACAGCGCGAGGCTTGCCATGGACACCACTGCGGCAATCACGTCGACCAGCCACGGGCCATGGAAGTTCGAGACCAGATATTGCGGAACGGCGAACGAGACGCCGGCCACCAGAATCGCCGGCCAGATCTCGAGCATTTTGCGGAAGCCGACGAAGGCCCAGATCAGCCAGAACGGCACGAGCAGCGAGAAGAACGGCAGCTGCCGTCCGATCATCCCGCTCAGCTGCTGGAGATCGAGCCCGGTCACTGCGCTGAGCGCGATCACGGGCGTGCCGAGCGCGCCATAGGCGACCGGTGCGGTATTGGCGATCAGCGACAGGCCCGACGCGGCGAGCGGCGAAAAGCCAAGTCCGATCAGCATCGCGGCGGTGACCGCAACCGGCGTGCCGAACCCTGCTGCGCCCTCGAAGAACGCACCTAGCGAAAACGCGATGAAAAGCAGCTGCAGGCGGCGGTCGTCACTGATCGAGGAGACGGAGTGCTGCAGGACAGCGAACTCGCCCTTCTCGTTCAGAAGCTGATAGAGGAAGATGATGTTGATGATGATCCAGCCGATCGGCAGGAGTCCGAAGCCCGCGCCGTAGATCGCGGCCATCCCGGCCATGCCCGCCGGCATGCCGAACGCGAACACCGCAACGCCGAGGGCGGTGACGAGGCCAAGGGCCGCCGCCCAATGCGCCTTGATCTCGAAAATCGCAATCGCGCTCAACAGCACGATGACCGGCAACGCCGCCGCGGCGGTCGAGAGCCATGGATTGTTAAAGGGGTCGTAAGCCTGGTTCCACGCCACGAAAATCTCCTCGCGTTGTCCTCATCTGCCGCCGCTGGTTCGCGGTCTTGGGCATCTATATTGTCCGATGAGCGATTTGGTAAAATTAATTAACCAGAATTGTCAATTGGGAAGTATTGTTCATCCGATATCGGCGGTGGGGCGTATGCTTGACCGAGGGTGCGAAAGCCCCATACTCGGACGACGAATCTGCGCGTTTCGCCAAAGGGATAGGTGCCGCCTTGAGCAACGTCGTCCGGACCCCGAAAATCGCGGAAGCGATGGCCGATCACATCGAGAAGCTGATCCTCGAAGGCGTATTGCGGCCGGGAGAAAAGCTCGCGGCCGAGCGGGATCTCGCCGAGAAGCTGGAGATTTCCCGGCCCTCACTGCGCGAGGCGCTGCAAATCCTTGAAAAGCGCGGCCTGCTCGCCACCACCCGCTCGGGGACGTTCGTCGCCCAGTTCCTGTCGCCGCTGTTGCGGCCGCTGGCTACGCTGTTGCAGGACAAGCCGCGTGTCACGGCCGACTATTTCGAATTTCGCAGGATTCAGGAAGCGCACGCCGCCCGCTTCGCCGCGCTGCGTGCCACCGATCTCGACCGTCAGGCGATCCGGGATTGCGCCGATCGGATGCGAAAGGCCCACAAGCTTGAAGATCCGACCCAGGAGGGCGACGCCGACGTGGACCTTCACCTCCTCATCTACGAGGCGAGCCACAATGTGGTGTTGCTCCACGTCATGCGTGCGCTCGCCGAGCTCTTGCGCAACAACATCTTCTACAGCCGCGCGCAGCTCTATTTGCGCGAGGGCGTCCGCGACCAGCTGCTGGAGCAACATCTGGCGCTCGCGGACGCCGTGATCGCAGGCAAGACCAAGGAGGCTGAAGCGGCAGCGGCCGAGCACATCCGTTTCACCTTCGAGACGGTCGAAGAGATCAGGCGCGACGATCTCCGGCTCGAAACCTCGCTCAGCCGGGTGAATCGCAGCGATTTCCTCGCCTGATAGGGTCTTCGGCCGTATCGCGCTGCGATATATTGCTTTCTTTGCGACATCACAAAGATCTCAGCGGCCCGCCCGGGTAGGCTTCCCGTCATGGAACCCGGAAAGCTTACGTGTGGCGAGGGCGCGACCGATCGCGCCGCGATTTGGGCTGGGATGACGAGACGATCATGATCGGCGGCAGCATTTCCCGATGGACGATGACCTACTTCGCGGCGGCGCTGACCTGGTTGCTGGTCGCGCTCGCGCTGATGGTCGCGGGCATCGGACACCCAGCTGCGGATCTGGCAGCACCGGACACGCTGGTTTTGGTGCATGTGGTCTGCATCGGTTGGCTGAGCATCGCGATGTGCGGAGCGCTTTTCCAATTCGTGCCTGTCCTGGTGGCACAGCCTCTGTTCTGCGAACGATGGGCCCTGCCTGCCCTGGTCCTGTTGACGGCGGGACTGGTCTCGCTGCTCGCCGGGTTCATGGCTTTGGGCGCCCGCCTGCCGTCCGCGCCATGGCTGCTGCCGCTCGGGGCCGTGCTGCTGGTCGTCGGCTTCGGCCTCGTCGTGGTCGATCTCGGTCTAACGGCTTGGCGGCGGCCGACGGGACCGGCACGATTCGTCCTGGTTGGCCTGGCCTCGCTTTGCGCAACGGCCGCATTCGGCGCGGTGTTCGCGTTCGCATTGGCCGGATGGGCCGGGCGGATGGGCGATGCTGTCCTGGCGCGGGGCATCCCGCTGCATGCGGTGGCCGGGCTCGGCGGCTGGCTGACCTTGACGGCCATGGGCGTCAGCTACCGATTGCTGTCCATGTTCATGCTGGCGCCTGACGTCGAGGACCGGAAGAGCCGCCTCACGCTCGCCGCCGGCGCGCTCGCGATCGCGGCGACCGTCGGCGGCGGTGCCATTGCCATAGGCTTCCAGCTGGGGCTGAACACTGTGCTCTCGATCGCCGCACTTTTCGGCCTGGCTTGCGCCGCTCTCTACGGGCGGGACATCGCCGCCATCTTCCGCAGCCGCAAGCGGCGCCATCTCGAACTCAACATGCGGATGGCGATGCTGTCATTCGCGAGTCTGGCGGCTACGGGGCTGCTGGGAATCGTGCTCGTTTCGACGCGAACACTGCCGCTCTATTTGGGTGCCTTTGCCTTCCTGGTGGCGTTCGGCTGGTTGTCGGGGCTGGTCCTGGCCAAGCTCTACAAGATCGTCGCGTTTCTCACCTGGCTCGAGACCTACGGACCGGTGATGGGGCGCGCGCCGACGCCCCGCGTCCAGGACCTGGTCGCGGAAAGCAGGGCGAGCAAGTGGTTCACGATCTACTACGTCTCCGTCTGGATGGGGACGCTCGCTCTGCTGGCGGCAGAGCCGGGCGCGTTCCGGATGGCCGCGGCCGCGATGACCGTCGGGGTCGTCGGGATCGTCCGCGAAATCGTTCGGATCCGGCGGCTGGAAGATGTCGCCTCGCCGTTGCGCCTGCCGGCGGGCGCCGTTGCGCCGCACCTGCTGTTCGCCAAAACCTGAGGAGTTCGCAATGACAGACTATTTGGATGTCGATGCCCGTCCGATCCTGCGTGCCGGAGGCGAGCCGTTCTCGGTCATCATGGCCGCGGTCGGTGGTCTCCAACAGGGGCAGGGTCTGCGCCTTTACGCGCCGTTCAAGCCGGTCCCTTTGTTCACCGTCATGGCCGACAAGGGCTTCGCTCATTCGGCAAGCGAACTCGAAGGCGGTGAATGGGAGGTGCTGTTCACGCCTGTCGGAGCCGAGCCGGAAACCACATCGATCGTCGCAAGCAATTCGCCCTTCGTACCCTGGCCCGAGCCCGTCGTGGAGCTCGACAACCGCGACCTCGATCCGCCCGAGCCCATGGTCCGGATCCTCGCTGCGGCTGAAAAGCTCGGGCCTGGCGAGACGCTGACGTCTCTTCTGCGGCGAGAGCCGGTGTTCCTGTTTCCTCAGCTCGAGAAGCGGGGCTTTCGCTGGCTCGGTGGATTTCGCCCTGACGGCGCCACCTACGAACTGACCGTGAGGGCGCCATTATGACGGACCGATTGGTCGACGACATCCGCGGCGCGCTGCGCGTCGTGATCGATCCTGAACTCGGCGAAAACATCGTCGATCTCGGTTTCATCTACGACATCGCAGTCGCAGACGGGGCGGTCCGCATCACGATGACGGCGACGACGCCCGGCTGTCCCGCGACGTCCTTCCTGAAGGAAGGAGCGCAGGCGGCGGCGTCGACCGTTGCAGGGGTCGCTTCCGTCGACGTGACGATGACCTTCGAGCCGGCCTGGACCCCCGATCTCATGAAGGCCGGGGTCCGCGCCTCGCTCGGCTTCGCCGCCGTGAATTGACCGCGCGTCATGGCCATCACCATCGAGATCAATCACGCGAAGACCCGGGCCAAGGCAGCAGCCGCTGCCGGTTCGCCCGTCATTCCGCAGGTCGCCAAGGGTCCCATCCGAAGGATCAAATGGGCCATCCTGCTGCTGACTCTGTCGATCTACTACGTCACCCCGTTCCTCCGCTGGGATCGCGGGCCGAACGCGCCCGACCAGGCCGTGCTGCTCGACTTCGCCAACGGGCGCCTCTACGCGTTCTTCGTCGAGATCTGGCCTCAGGATCTCTATCTGGTCACCGGCCTCCTGGTGCTCGCCTCGACGCTCCTGATCCTCACCAACGCGCTGGCGGGACGTCTCTGGTGCGGCTTCGCATGTCCCCAGACGGTGTGGACCGATCTGTTCCTGCTCGTCGAGCGCCTGATCGAAGGCGACAGACGCCAGCGTCTCAAGAACATCGGAGCGCCCCTCACGCCCAAGCGGGTTGCCCAGACCGTCGCCAAGCACGCGGCGTGGCTTCTGATCTCGCTGGTGACGGGCGGCACGCTGATCTTCTACTTCACCGACGCGCCGGACCTGCTGCGCGGCTTGGCTGTCGGCAATCTGTCGGCCAACGCCCTGACCTGGATCCTGGTGTTCACGGGCACGACATATGGGCTTGCGGGTTTTGCGCGCGAGCAGGTCTGCACCTTCATGTGTCCCTGGCCGCGCCTGCAGGGCGCGATCTGGGATCCGGAGGCCTATACCGTCAATTATCGCGACTACCGCGGCGAGCAGCGGACCTCCGCGAAGAAGGCGGCCGAATTGCGCCTGCGCGGTGAGACGGCAGGCGATTGCGTCGACTGCGGCCAGTGTGTCGCGGTCTGTCCGATCGGCATCGACATCCGGGAGGGTCCGAATTTCGCATGCATCAATTGCGGCCTCTGTGTCGATGCATGCGACGGCGTGATGGCGAAGCTCGGGCGCCCGCGCGGTCTGATCGATTACGAAAGCTGGGCCAATATCGAACGGGGGCGCAGCAAGGAGCCTCCTCGCAACCGTCTGCTGCGGCCGAAGACGCTCGGCCTTACGGCGGCCTGCCTTGCACTGGCCGGAACGATCGGCGTTGCGTTCGCGATGAAGACCACCGCGACCCTGTCGGTCCAACACGATCGCGATCCCGTCGCCGTTCGCCTGTCGGACGGTTCCCTGCGCAATGCCTACACGGTGAAGCTGCTCAACAAATCGTCGAGCCCTCATCGCTACACGCTGTCCGTCAGCGGCATCGACGGAAGGCTGTCCATCGTCGGTAACGAGGGCCTCGCTCCGATCGAGATCGCCGCCGACGCATCGGAATCTCTGCGCGTGACCTTGACGGCAGCGGACGCCGGGCAGGGGGACGTTGTGTTCACCGCCCGTGACGAGACCGGCCGCGCGCTCTCTGCCACGGACCGCTTCATCGAGCGGTGACGCGCGCGATCAAGTCCCGGCGCTCATCTCGCGATTCGCTGCGTTGGGCCGAGCGTCAGGGGCCACCCGGGTGACGATCGCAGTATGCGCCTGTTTTGCCCGACGGGTCAAATGATCTTCGGAAAAATCGCATGACCGCATCATGCGAAATCCCCCAACGATTTGTACGGTGCATGGGGTTGTTTTCGCGGTTTTGGTCTCCGCTCGTTGAAGCCTGGCCATGACGACATGGAGCGTCCGCTAGTATCTTATCCACGCACCCGCTTGATCATCTGCTCGACATGGGCGATCGGCGTCGCCGGCTGGATGCCGTGGCCGAGATTGAAGATGAAGCGACCTTGGGCAAAGTTCGCCAGCACATCGTCCACCGCACGGTCGAGCGCATCGCCGCCCGTGATCAGCACCAGCGGATCGAGATTGCCCTGCACCGCGACGCGGCTCTGCACGCGCTCACGGATGAAGGCGGGCTCCGCGGTCCAGTCCATGCTGACGGCATTGACACCGGTCGCCTCGACGTAACCAGGCAATTGCGCGCCGGCGCCGCGGGGGAAGCCGATGATCCTGGCATCCGGCACCTTCGCCCGCACGCCCTCGACGATGCGCCGTGTCGGCTCGGTCGACCAGCGCGCGAACTCGGCCGGCGGCAGCACGCCGGCCCAGGTGTCGAAGATCTGCAAGGCGTTGGCGCCAGCCTCGAGCTGCGCCAGCAGATACCGGATCGAGGTCTCGACCAGCACGTCGATGATTTTCGAGAACGCCTCCGGATGCCGGTAGGCCATCATCCGCGCCGGCGCCTGGTCGGGCGTGCCCTGGCCCGCGACCATGTAGGTCGCAACCGTCCACGGCGCGCCGCAGAAGCCGATCAGCGCGACCTCAGGATCGAGCGCGCCGCGCACGATCCTGAGTGCGTCGAACACCGGCTGCAACGTGCCGAAGTCCGCCTGCGCGGCGAGCGTTGCGACCTTGGCCGGATCGTCCAGCGGCTCGAGCCGCGGACCTTCGCCGACCTCGAACCGGACGGAGCGGCCGAGCGCGTAGGGGATCACCAGGATGTCGGAGAAGATGATCGCCGCATCGAAGCTGAACCGTCGGATCGGCTGCAGCGTGACCTCGGCGGCGAGCTCCGGGTTAAAGCAGAGATCGAGGAAGCTACCGGCTTTGGCCCGGACCTCGCGATATTCAGGCAGATAGCGGCCGGCCTGCCGCATCATCCACATCGGCGGGATGGTTTGCCGTCGGCCGGCGAGGACGTCGATGAAAGGCTTTGTTGCAGTTTGGGGCACGAGACTTCCTGATGCAGATCCGGGGTTCCTGATACACCGCCGCGGGCAGAAGCGGAACAGGGGAACCAGCGCAAATGCGTCGCGTTGACCCGCCAATGGAGGAGGATTCCATGGCTCAGACATTCAATCCCGCGCCGCATGACAAGCACGCCGAAAATCTGCACGAAGCGCTTGCGGCCGACCGCCACGCCAAGCTCGATACCGGGTTGGAAGATACCTTTCCCGCCTCCGATCCCGTGAGTGCCACGCAGCCGACGCCGTCGAAGGCGGACGCAGAGGCCGACCATCCTTCGCTCTGGGACAAGGTCAAGTCGATCTTCAGCTAGCGAGCGGGAGGCCGCCAGTTTCCGATAGTCTTGATAAGACCTTGTTAGCGATCTGCAGAAGCCCCGGTCCGTAGGAGTACGGGAAAACCCGTAGATGAATGCGAATCCGGGCGGATGCTTCAGGGTTCAATAACAGAAGCGGCAGAGTTTCCGGCTATTGGAGACTTCTGCCGCATGAGCCTCGCCTCACAGAGAGCCGGACTGAGCCGCTTGCCATTGCGCGCGGCAGCTTTTGTCGTGCTCACTTGCGTCGCAATCCTCGGCGTCAGCGGCTGGCGTGAATGGGCGGCGCGGGACGCGGTGCTCAAGGGCGCCGAAACCGAGATGGCGAACGTCGCGCGCTCGTTGACGCAGCATGCCGAGGACAGCCTCGACCTCCTGGATTCCGGCGTCGTCGGTGTCGTCAGTCGGCTGGAGATGGACGGCACCGGCCCGTCCACCATCGCCAAGCTCGGCAAGGTCCTTGAAGCCCGCAAGACGGCGGTCGCGCGCATCCACAGCCTTGCCATCATCGATGACCAGGGTAACTGGCTGACCTCGCCCGGGACCATCGCATCGACGCTCAGCGACGATACGTTCTTCCGTCACCATCAGCTCTCGCCGAAGCGCGACGCCTATGTCGGACACCCCGTGAAGAGCGTGCTCGACGGGCAATCGGTCGTCACGCTGTCACGGCGCTTCAACAAGCCGGATGGCAGCTTCGGCGGCGTCGTGCTCGCAACCATCAGCGCCGGCTATCTCTCGCACTTCTACGAGCAGTTCGAGATCGGGCGCAACAGCTCGGTCGCGCTCGTGCATGGCGACGGCCTAATCATCGCGCGCAATCCGAACAACGAGCGGTTCGTCGGACGCAGCGTCGCCGACGCGCCGCTGTTCCGCGACCCGAGCCTGCAACGGCCGAGCGGCGCCTATCGTTTCAAATCGCCGCTGGACGGCGCCCAACGCGTCAGCTTCTTCAAGCGCTCTGGCCGTTACCCGCTCCTTGTGCTCGCCACTGTCGACCAGGACGAGTTGCTCGCTCCGTGGCGGGCCGCAGCGATCTCCCGCATGCTGTATGTGGTCGCGCTGGTGATGCTGATCGCGATCATCGGCGCGGTGCTGGTGCGGCAGTTGCAACGCGGCCAGCGCATGGCGGCGGCACTGGTCGAGAAGGAGGCGCATTTCCGCCTGCTCGCGGAAGGTTCCAGCGACATGGTCACCCGCATCGGGCTCGACGAGCGGCTGCGCTACGTCTCGCCGTCGTCCAACCGCGTCGTCGGCTGGCGCCCCAATCAGCTGATCGGCACCGACGCGCTCGCCGGCATCCATCCGGAAGACCGGCCGCATGTGCAGGCGATCGTCGACGCCATGAAGCGCGGCGACATGGACGAAGCGCGCCTCACTTACCGCAACGTGCACCGGCAGAAGTCCGAGGTCTGGCTGGAATCGACCATGCGGGTGACGCGCAAGGACAACGGCACTGTCGACGGCGTGGTCGCGATCTCGCGCGACATCACCGAGCAGAAGAATCTGGAGACCAGGCTCGAGACGCTCGCGATCGAGGACAGTCTCACCGGCCTTGCCAACCGCCGCCGTTTCGACGAGCGGCTGAAGGAGGAATGGGCGCGTGCCTATCGCGACCGTTCCAGCCTCGGCCTCCTGATGATCGACGTTGATCACTTCAAATCCTACAACGACGAATATGGCCATCCCGCAGGCGACGCCTGCTTGCGCGTGGTGGCGAAGGTCATCGCGGCCGAGGTGCAGCGGACAGGTGATCTTGCGGCCCGCTATGGCGGCGAGGAATTCGCCATGCTGCTGCCGAACACCGATGCCGCCGGCTGTGCCCGCGTCGGCGAGCGGATCCGCAGCGCCGTTCACGATGCGGGTCTGGTCCACGCTTCCAATCCGGCTGCATGTGTCACCCTCTCGGTGGGCGGCGCAGCCTGCCGACCGGCCTTCGAACGTACCGCGGGCACGGATTCGCTGGTGGAGGCTGCGGACCAGGCGCTTTATGCCGCCAAGGATGGCGGTCGCGATCGGCTGATGATGTCCGGCGAGGTCACGACCCTGCTGCCCAAGGCATCCGGCCAGTAGTTCCGCTCAATAATGCGGCGGGCGCTCGTTGGCGGGCCCCGGCGCATTCGCCTCGGCCTCTTGCAGCCGCTCGCTGAGCTGCGCGAGCTGGCGCGTCAGCGTGTCGATCTGCTTCCACTGCGCGGTGATGGTCTGGTTCAGCGCCTCGATGGTGTCGTCCTGATAGGCGAGGCGCGTCTCCAGCGTGTCGATGCGCTCGGCGAGCGTCTTGATCTCACTCGTCACTTGCCTGCCCCATGACTTGTTCGCACATGACTTGTTCGCACATGTCTTGTTCGCACATGTCTTGTTCGCACATGACTTGTTCGCGCAAGCCCCGCTCGCGCAATCCGTGACCAAGTGCGATGCGCTCGTCGAACACGAAGCATTCGCCGCGCCAGCGACTCTGTGCCTCCGGCACCTCTTCCAGATACTTCAGAATCCCGCCCTTGAGGTGGTAGACCTCGGCGAAGCCGCGCGCCAGCAGATGCGCGCTGGCCTTCTCGCAGCGGATGCCGCCGGTGCAGAACATCGCGATACGCCTGTGTTTCGCGGGGTCTAGCTTTGCCGCGGCAAATTCCTTGAATTGGCCAAAGCTCTTGATGTCGGGATCGACCGCGCCCTCGAACGTGCCCATCGCAACCTCGAAGGCATTGCGGGTGTCGAGCACCAGCGTGTCGGGCGAGGAGATCAGCGCGTTCCATTCGGCGGCCTCGACATAGATGCCGACCTGCCGGGTCGGGTCCGCGGCGGGGTCGCCCAGCGTGACGATCTCCTTCTTCAACCGCACCTTGAGCCGGCCGAACGGCATGGCCTCGGCGGTCGAGCACTTCAGTTCGAGATGGTCGAGCCTGCCGCCGAACATCGCCCCGTGCGCCAGTTCGTGGACGAAGGCGTCGATCGCTTCGCCCGAGCCCGCGATCGTGCCGTTGATGCCCTCCTGAGCCAGCAGCACGCTGCCCTTCAGGGACAGGTCGGCGCAGAACGCGCGCAGCGGCTCGCGCAGCTCGCGGTAATCGGGCAGGGCGGCGAATTGGTAGAACGCGCAGACCTTGTAAATCATGCGCCCGTTTAGCAGGCGGCCGGCGCCCAGAAAACCCGCAACCAGCAGCTCTATTCCCGGCGGATGGCAGCCATTTCCGTGGCATGCCAGCATTGCCCGGGTGGGCCGGAATGTGTCATGTAAGCCGGGTTTTTCCGGGATGGCGTGCCATCCGCGCCCACGGTCTGAGAAAGAGCAAGAATTCGATGAGAAACTTCCATTTCCCCGGCAGGTCCACGGTCCACGCCACCAATGCGATGGTGGCGACCTCGCATCCGCAGGCATCCCTTGCCGCGATCGAGGTGCTGCGCGAGGGCGGCACGGCGGTGGACGCGGCGGTGGCGGGTTCGGCGCTGCTCGGCGTGATCGAGCCGCAATCGACCGGCATCGGCGGCGATTGCTTCGCGCTGATCCAGCCGCGCGGTGAGGGCAAGATCATCGCCTATAACGGCTCCGGCCGTGCGCCAAAGGCGGCGAATGCCGACTGGTATCTCGAGCGCAAGATCAATTCCGTGCCGCTGACCTCCGCGCATGCGGTCTCGATCCCCGGCGTGATCGATGCGTTTGCCACCGTGCTGCGCGACCACGGCAAGTTCGGCTTCGACCGGCTGCTGCAGCCGGCGATCAAGGCGGCCGAGGAAGGCTATGTCGTTGCGCCCCGCATCGCGTTCGACTGGAAGAACCAGTTCGAGAAGCTGAAGAACGGCACCAACACCGTGCGCTACCTGCTGCCGGGCGGCAAGCCGCCGGTGGCCGGCGACGTCATCCGCCAGGCCGAGCTTGGCAAGACGCTGCGGGCGATCGCCAAGGACGGCCGCGATGCCTTCTACAAGGGCGAGATCGCGGAGGACATGGTCGAGACCCTGCGCGGCATCGGCGGCCTGCACACGCTCGACGATTTCGCCGCGCACACCACCGAAACGACGACGCCGATCGGCACCATGTACAAGGGCTACGACGTCTGGCAGTGCCCGCCGAACGGCCCGGGCGTGACCGCGCTGTTGATGCTCAATATCCTCTCGCGCTTCGACCTGACCAACTATGCGCCCGTCAGCGTCGAGCGCTTCCATCTCGAGGCGGAAGCTGCGCGCATCGCCTACATGAATCGCGAGATGCATGTCGCCTCTCCCGAGCACATGAAGATCAACGTCGCCGAGATGCTCGAGAAGGGCTTTGCCGACGAGTACATCAGCAAGATCCGCATGGACGGCACGCTCGACCTGCCCAATGTCGCGCCGCCGATGAATCCCTCGACCATCTACATCACGGTCGTGGACAAGGATCGCAACGTCTGCTCGTTCATCAATTCGGTCGCGCACTCTTTCGGCTCGGCGATCGTCTCCAACAAGACCGGCGTATTGTTCCAAAATCGCGCCGGTGGCTTCCGCATTCAGCCGGGCCATCCCAACTGCATCGAAGGTGGCAAGCGTCCGCTGCACACGATCATGCCGGGGCTGCTCACCAAGGGCGGCCGTTCCACAATGTCATTCGCAGTGATGGGCGGACAGTATCAACCGACCGGCCAGACCCATCTGTTGACCAACATCCTCGACTATGGCTGCGACGTGCAGGAGGCGATCGACATGCCGCGCGGCCTGCACTACGAGGGCCAGTACCAGCTCGAGGACAGCGTGCCGGTTGAGATCGTCGAGGGCCTGAAGAAGCTCGGCCACAAGACCACCAGCGTGGTCGGTCCGCTTGGCGGGGCCCAGGCGATCTGGATCGACTGGGACAAGGGTACGCTCACCGGCGGTTCCGATCCGCGCAAGGACGGCTGCGCGTTGGGCTATTGATCGCGCGGTTCCTGGCGAAGAGTTCAGGAAAAGTTGACGGAGGGGCGACGTGGCATCGGGCTGCGTCGCCCTTTCCCGTTCGGAACGGAGCTCATGGCCCCAAGTTGGTGGGTCGTGAGCAGTGCAGGCGTGCGCCGCTCTGTTTTCGAAGCGGCGGAGGCCGTCCATGCCCGATCATTCAAGTTCCCGACCATCCGGATTCGACCGGCGCGCCTTCATGGCCGGTGCCGCAGGCAGCGCCCTTGTTCCGTTCGCTGCGCGCGCGGCCGCGCGTGAAGCGCGAATGCCGGCGGCCCAGGATCCCGCGCTTCCCGTCGACGTCACGTTGCGTGTCAATGGTCAGGACAAGCGCCTCAGTCTCGACGCGCGCACCACGGTGCTGGATGCGCTACGCGAACATCTCAGACTGACCGGCAGCAAGAAGGGTTGCGATCACGGCCAGTGCGGCGCCTGCACGGTGCTGATCGGCGACCGCCGCGTCGTCTCCTGCCTGACGCTTGCACTCGCGGCCGAGGGCCAGGAGATCACGACCGTCGAGGGCCTTGCGACCAACGACCGGCTGCACCCGATGCAGCAGGCGTTCGTCGATAACGATGCCTTCCAATGTGGCTATTGCACGCCCGGCCAGATCATGTCGGCGATCGCCTGCGTGAAGGAGGGACATGCCGGTACAGATGCGGACATCCGCGAATATATGAGCGGCAACATCTGCCGCTGCGCCGCCTATCCGAACATCGTCGCCGCCGTGAAGCAGGCTGCGCCCGAGATCTTGAAAGGCTAGCCCATGCGACCGTTCTCGTATCAGAGGGCGACAGACCCTGACATGGCCGTACAGGCGCTCGGCGTCGCCGCGGCCGCCAACAATCCGCTGACGCAGGCGACGGCACAGCCGCTCGCCGGAGGCACCACGCTGATCGACCTGATGAAGCTCGACGTGATGCGGCCGGCTGCGATCGTCGACATCAATCCGCTGGCGCAGGGCTGGTCGGCGATCTGGCCCGGCGAGGGTAACCTGCGTCTCGGCGCGCTCGCGAAGATGTCGGATGTTGCCGCACATGATGAGATCCAGCGCAACTATCCGGTCATCGCCAATTCCCTGAAACTCGCGGCCAGCGCCCAACTGCGCAATATGGCAACGCTTGGCGGCAACGTGATGCAGCGGACGCGTTGCAGCTATTTCCGCGATGTCTCCTACGCGAATTGCAACAAGCGCAATCCGGGCTCCGGCTGTGCCGCGATGGATGGCTTCAACCGCATGCATGCGGTGCTCGGCACATCCGACCAGTGCATCGCGACCTATCCAGGCGATTTCGCCCAGTCGCTGATCGCGCTGGACGCCACGGTCGAGATTACCGGCAAGTCCGGGACTCGCAGCATGCCGTTTGCCGAACTGCACAAGGCGCCGGGCAATACGCCGGAAATCGAGACCACGCTTCAGCCGGGCGAATTGATCTCCGCCTTCGTCATTTCGGGCCGCTGGCCGCGCTCGGTTTATCTGAAGGCGCGCGACCGGCAATCCTATGAGTTCGCGCTTTCGTCGGCTGCTGTCGCGCTCGATGTGCAGGACGGCACCATTCGGGACGCGCGTGTCGCGCTTGGTGGCGTCGCCACGGTGCCCTGGCGCGCGCGAGAGACGGAAGCGCAGCTCAGGGGACAAAAATTCGACGACAGTCTGGCGCAGCGCGCCGCGGATGCCGCCTTTGCCGACGCCAAGGGACGCCAGCATAACAGCTTCAAGATCGCGCTCGGCAAGCGCGTTGTGGCTCGCGCGCTCCAGCAGGCCGTAACGATGGAGATCTGACCATGACCGCTGCCGCTCCCGAGCCGAAGGCGAATATGGGCCAGCCCGTGCCGCGCTATGATGCGACTGCAAAAGTCACGGGACGGGCGACCTACGGGTCCGATATGCCGCTGGACAACCCGGCCTATGCATTCCTGGTCACCAGTGCGATTTCCAGGGGGCGCATCAACAGCTTCGATCTCGACGATGCCAAACACGTCCGTGGCGTCATCGACATCGTCACGCACGAGAATGCGCCTGATCTGAAGGAGTCAAAACTCTTCAGCAATGGCGGCTATGCCGGTACCACGATCCAGCCGCTGAAGTCGGCCGACATCGCCCATGACGGTGAGATCATCGCAGTGGTCGTCGCGGAGAGCTACGAAGCCGCGCGCGAGGCCGCCAATCGCGTCAAGGTCAGTTACACGGCGATGACGCCAAGCGCCAGTTTCGATTCGCCGGGAACGACGAAAGCCGCCGCAAAAGGCCAGAATGCGCAGTTCAAGGAAGATCCGCAGGTCGGCAATTTCGCCAAGGCGTTCGAGGAGGCCGAGGTCAAGCTCACCGCGTCCTACGACACGCCGACACAGCACCACAATCCAATGGAGCTGTTCTCGACGAGCTGCGCCTGGATGGGCGACAATCTCGTCATCTACGAGCCCAGCCAATATGTCTATGGCCTGAAGAATGGCGTTGCCGAGCAGCTCGGCATCGACGCCGACAAGGTGAGGGTGGTCAATCCTTATGTCGGCGGCGGGTTTGGTTCACGTGGCTCGATGACGCCGCGCACCGCCATTATTGCCGGCATCGCCAGGCGCCTGAACCGGCCGATCAAGCTGATCCCGACCCGCGATCAGGGGTTTACCATTGCGACCTATCGCGCCGAGACGCGTCATGAGATCAAGCTCGGTGCGAACCGTGACGGCAAATTGGTTGCGCTCAGGCACGAGGGCGCCGAGGTGTCGTCGCGCGCCGACCCCTACTGCGTCGGCGGGACTAAAACCACGACGCGCCTCTATGCCTGTCCCAATGTCGACAGTCTCGTGTCGATCGTGCGCGCCGACCGCAACACGCCGGGCTTCATGCGCTCGCCGCCGGAGGTGCCGTATCTGTTCGCGCTGGAGAGTGCGATGGATGAGCTGGCGTCGAAGCTCAACATGGATCCGGTCGAACTCCGCCGCATCAATGACACCACCAATGAACCGATCGGCGGCAAGCCCTATACGTCGCGGTCGCTGATGGCGTGTTTCGACGAAGCCGCGAAGGCCTTCGGTTGGGCGCGGCGCTCGGCCGCGCCAAAATCAATGTCCGACGGCGACTGGCTGATCGGCTATGGGTGTGCCGCCACCTGCTACCCGACACAGATGGCGCCCTCGGCCGCGCGCGTGCGTCTCCAGCGCGACGGCCGGACCCGGGTCGAGATCGCCGGCCACGAGATCGGCACCGGCGCCTACACGATCATCGCCCAGACCGCTTCTGAGCGGCTCGGCGTACCCCTCGAGAAGGTTTCTGTCTTTATTGGAGACAGCGACTTGCCGCCGGCGCCGGTCGCGGGCGGCTCCAATTCGACGGCCAGCACCTGTTCGGCCGTGATGATGGTGTGTGACCAGATCCGCCAGCGTCTGTTCAAGGCGGTCACGCCCAACGAAAGTCTGACGGATAAGGCCAAGGAAACCGTCGGCATCGGCCAGACGCCGACGACCCAGGCGGCGAAGAGTGACCGTCCCCTCGATCTGGAGAAGGCATTCGACGCGCTCAGCGTCGGCGTGGTCGAGGAATATGGCGAGTGGAAACCGGAAGGCGCGCCGCTGGATTCCTTCAAGGCCATGCACAGCGGTCACGCGCGCCTGGTCGGCGGCGCGGCCATAAAGGACAAGATCGCCTACGCTTTCGGAGCCGAGTTCGTCGAGGTTCGCATCAACCGCTTCACGCACGAGATTCGCTGCCCTCGCCTGGTCGGCGCCTTTGCTGCCGGCCGCATCATGAACCCGCGCACGGCGCGCAGCCAGCTCATGGGCGGCCTGATCTGGGGCATGTCTTCGGCGCTGCTGGAGGCGACCGAGATCGACGAGCGCACCGCGCGCTACGTCAACGACAATTTTGCCGATTATCTCGTGCCCGTGAATGCCGATGTGCCTGATGTCGAGGTGATCCTGCTTTCCGAGCAGGACGATCACATCAACCCGGCCGGTGCAAAGGGGCTCGGCGAGCTCGCCAATGTCGGCACCAATGCGGCGATCTGCAATGCGATCTTCCACGCCACCGGCCAGCGTATTCGCAAGCTGCCGGTGCGGTTGGAAAATATCGAGGTCTAAAGGGGGTGGAAACCGCATGCTCGTTGCGCTAGACACCTTCCGCCTCAAACGGAAGGTGTTTTATGCAGCGTTTCCAGCGCGTGCTCCTTGCCATCATGTCGGCGCTCGCGATCACATTGATCGGCAATGCGTCGACATTCGTTTCCACCACGGCCTCGGCCCAGACCGCAGGAAAGACCATGACCACAGCTTCAGGACTGCAGATCACCGATAGCGTCGTCGGCACCGGCGCCTCGCCGAAACCCGGCCAGATCTGCGTGATGCACTACACCGGCTGGCTCTACGAGAACGGCCAGAAGGGCAAGAAATTCGACTCGTCCGTCGACCGCAATGAGCCGTTCGAATTCCCGATCGGCAAGGGCCGCGTCATCGCCGGCTGGGACGAGGGCGTTGCCACGATGAAGGTCGGCGGCAAGCGCACGCTGATCATCCCGCCGCAGCTCGGCTACGGCGCGCGCGGCGCCGGTGGCGTGATCCCGCCGAACGCGACGTTGATGTTCGACGTCGAATTGCTCGGCGTGAAATAATCGCACAAACAAAAAAGACCGGCCCTGCGGCCGGTCTTTTCGCTTTCAGTCGAACGCATGTTACTCGGTTGTGCGACGGGCCGCCGCAGCGGCGCGATCGATTGCTTCCTTCGCGGTGTCCTTGGCATCGCCCATGGCCTTCTGGCCCTTGCCTTTCACTTCCTGCACGGCGCCTTCGCCCTGCAAGCGCTCGGAACCGGCGGCTTCTCCGATGCCCTGCTTCGCCTTGCCGATGGCTTCGTTGGCGTTGCCCTTGATCTTGTCGCTGGTGCTACCCATGAAACTCTCCTTCGAGATTGCTCGCGAAGACAACATCTGGCGACTATGAGGGTTCCGATTTTGGTATGGCTTGATAGGCCGGCTTTGGTTAGCTTGCCGCGCACGGAACCAACAGAAAGCAAGATCAATGACCGGCCATGACCACAGTCATTCCCACCATGACCACGATCATCACGACGATCGCTGGAAACATGACGGCGTGCGCGTCATTCCCGGCAATCAGCTCGATACCAATGTGCCGTCGACGGCGGGCATGGATCGCGCGGCTGCGATCAATTTCGCCCGCGTCGGCGCGCAGAAATTATGGGCGGGCACCGTCAGCATCAAGCCCGATGCCAAGACCGGCGCGCATCACCATGGCCACCTCGAAAGCGTGATTTACGTCGTGAAGGGCAAGGCGCGGATGCGCTGGGGCGAGAGCCTGCAATTCACCGCGGAGGCCGGTCCGGGCGACTTCATTTTCGTGCCGCCCTATGTGCCGCACCAGGAGATCAATGCCAGCCCCGACGAGGTGCTGGAATGCGTGCTGGTGCGCAGCGACGGCGAGGCGGTCGCGATCAATCTCGACATCGAGCCGGTCGAGAAGCCCGAAACCGTGCTGTGGATCGACCCTGTTCATCGGGATCCGAACGAGAAGAAGTAAGGCCGGGATCCCCGCGTGGGGGTCGATGCGACAGAACCCCGCAGGCGAACGTCAAAAAATTCGAAAGCGGTGTCGGATGGCGGCCCAGCCATCCGTCCTTGGGCAGAAACCCCGCCCAAGGAGCTCTCGATGCCCAGGATGATCTTCCTCAATCTGCCGGTGACCAACCTCAAGCGTGCGACCGCCTTCTACGAGGCGATCGGCGCGACCAGGAACCCGCAATTCAGTGACGACACGGCAAGCTGCATGGTCTTTTCCGAGACCATCTACGCGATGCTGACGACGCACGACAAATTCCGTCAGTTCACGCCGAAGCCGATCGCTGACGCCAAGACCTCGAACCAGGCGCTGTTCTGCCTCTCCGCCGATAGCCGGCGCGAGGTCGACGAGATCGTCGGCAAGGCCGCGGCTGCCGGTGGGGTGGCCGATCCCAGCCCGATTGACGAATATGATTTCATGTATGGCCGCAGCTTTGAGGATCCGGATGGTCATATGTGGGGCGTGAACTGGCTGGACATGGCGGCTGTCCCTCCGAAGCCCGCCATGGCGAACGCCTGATCGAAAGCTGAAGAGGAGCATTCGCAATGTCCAAGCTCGTGCCCTGCATGTGGTTCAACGGCGATGCCGAGGAGGCCGCAAAGTTCTACGTCTCGCTCGTTCCGAATTCGGAGATCACGCACGTTCAGCGCAACGTTTCGGACGGGCCGTCCGGCAAGGAGGGCTCGGTGCTGGTCGTCGAGTTCATGGTGGCCGGGCAACCCCTGGTCGCGCTCAATGGCGGCATGAAGATGGAATACACGCACGCCATCTCGCTGATGATCCAATGCGACGACCAGGCCCAGGTCGACCGCGTCTGGAATGCGTTCCTCGCCCATGGCGGCAAGGAAGAGCAGTGCGGCTGGCTCAGGGATCGCTGGGGCGTGGCCTGGCAGGTGGTGCCGAAGGTGATGTTCGAGTACCTGTCGAGCCCCAACAAGGCTGCCGCCGCCCGCGCCTGGCAGGCCATGATGAAGATGGTGAAGCTGGACGTGGAGGTCCTGCGGCGAGCGTTCGAGGGGAAGTCTGCGGCGTGACGCAAACATAAGTGCAGTCGTGACGGCAACACAGGTGCCGTGGGGTGGGCAAAGGCGCACCGCGCCGTGCCCACCGTCTTTCTCCGCTTGAGACAGGCGGTGGGCACGCTTGCGCTTTGCCCACCCAACAAGATCCAGCCTAGATCTTACCGCTAATAATTGATCCTCAGCCCGACGCCGCCGTGGATGGTGTTGCCAACCGGCTGCGGGCCGAGCGTGCCGTTGGCGAAGAGGTCCACGATCCAGCCCTTCTGCACGCGGAAGCCGAGGCGCCCGCCATATTCGAACCAGCCCTGGTTGCCCATCGTTGGCACCACCGTGCCGTCGCCGGTCACGGTGGCGACGATACCGCTGTGGCTTGCGAATGACTGCACCCAGCCGCCGTTGATGTTGGTCTCGATATTGCCGGCAAAGAGATGGGTCCACTGGCCGCCGATCTTGACCAGGCTGGTGCGGTCGGTGCCGTCAGCAATGGTGGCGTCGAACGGATTGAACGCGACGGTGTTGTCCGCATAGCCTGACACGCGCTGCCAGAGTTGCCAGACCTCGACGGAGGCCGCGACCTCGTCGCGCGGGGACAGACGACTCATCCAGCCGGCGCGGCCGTAGACGGCGTAGTTCGCGGCGTTGGTCGAACCCGTCACGCTGACCGGGCCGAGGCTGGTGTTGTAGCTGCGGGTGTATCTCGCCTTCTCCCACGGCGTCAGGATCGCGCCGACGTCGAAGAACGGACGCGACGAGCCCCAAACGGTGAAGTCATAACGCAACGCGAAGGCGCCGATCGGTGCGCTGGTGATGTGGTAGCCGCCCTCGCTGTATTGCGTGTAGGCGATGCCGGCGAGCAGCGACAGGTTCGGCGTCAGCTCCTTGCGGCCGTGGATGCCGGCCGAAAACGAGCCGGCCGAGCCGAACGCACTGACGCAGTCGCTGCAATTGATCTGCTCGTTGACGCCGAGCAGCACCGTGCCCAGCACCCGGTTGGTGATCATCTGGTTGAAGCGCTGGCCCGCGAGGCCATCGATCGAATTGCCGCTGGAATCGGCGCCGGTCAGCGGCGGGCTCGGTAGCGGGCTCGGCGACGGGTAAGGCGTCGGCGGCCCATCGCAATCCGACCCGCAGGAGCTCGCGGCAGAGGCCGGACGTGTGTTGAACGTGAATAGCGCAAGCGCGGCGGTTGCGGCCAATGCGCCGGCGAGGGCGAGCCTTTTGAAGCCGGGCTTCATCATCGTCAGCGCCCGCACAGCATGCCGTCGTCATGGACAGCGGGGGTGACGGTCGGTGAGGCGTCGGCGTATTGATTGACCGCGCAAAGGCCGGCATTCGCGGCGCAATTGGCGGCGAAGGTCCAGGGCGGCGTGTTGGTCTTGGTGATCGAGACCTTGCCGCCAGTCGAGGTGATGACGGCGGTGTCGCCCGGCTGGGTCAACTGAGTGCACTGGAAGTTCAGCGTGCACACGCTGGCTGCGCCTTCCTGCAGCACGACGACCGAGCGACCGCGCTGGGACAGGATGTCGAGCGTGGTGCCGCGAACGCCGATGGTGGCGAGCGGCGTGGTGATCTTGTAGGCGGTCTTCTCCGAATGTCCAGTGACGAAGCGGAAGGCGCCGGTGGCCATCCGGATCGCGACGTCGCGATAGCTGTGCTCGTCGTTGAAGACGGTGCGGTCGAGCTTCAGCGTCGCGCTCGGTCCGAGCGACAGATTGGTGCTGTCGGCCATCACGAAGCGCGCGGCGCTGTCGGCGCCAGTGCGCACGGTCTCGTCGCGCAGCATACTGTCGCCGACGCTGATCGGCGTCGTGGTCGCGGCGACGCGGACCACCTCCTTCTGGACAAGGACGGCTTCGCCGACGCGCGTCTGCGCCTGCGCACAAGGCGCAGCGCATAGTGCGGCCGACAGCAGGATGGGGAAAAGCAGAAAACGTAAATTCATTTCATAACCGATCGAGGGTCCCTGATCGTACCGGATCGCGCACGGTTGTGTTGTGGCAGAATTATCACAAACGGCGCGGGACGAGCGTTAGCTTAGTGACAGTTGCGGCAGAATGCGTTCAATGGATCGGCTGAGTTTGTTTTTATTCGCGGTGACGCAGATTTGCCACGCAAAATAGTCCCACAGCAGTCGCGCGAAGCACAGGCGGTTCCGAAGGTGTCGCGAAGCGCCGTGATCGCTGTCGCGATCTTCCTAGCTTCCCATCTCGCGCTGCTGATCGGGCTGGCGACGCCGGAAAAATTCGTCTTCGACGAGGTGCATTACGTGCCGGCGGCGCGCCAGATGCTGGGCGCCACGCCGTCGCAGCCGATGCTCAATCCGATGCATCCGCCGCTGGCGAAGGAGCTGATTGCGACGTCGATCGCAGCGTTCGGTGACAATGCGTTCGGCTGGCGCTATCCGGCGACGCTGTTCGGCGCGCTCGCGATCGTGGCGGTCTATCTGTGCGGCCTCGCGCTGTTCGGATCGCAGGAGCCTGCGATCGCCGCGGCGCTGATCGCAGCGTTCAACCAGATGCTCTATGTGCAGGCGCGCATCGCGATGCTCGACATCTTCGCGCTCGGCTTCGGCCTGCTTGCAATTGCAGCCTTCATGCACGGCTTTCGACGACAGCGGCCGCAGGCGCTGTTCGCGCTCGCGGGCAGCCTGTTCGGTCTCGCGGCCGCCTGCAAATGGAGCGGGCTGTTTCCGCTCGGTGTCTGCATCGTCATCGTGGTCGTGATCCGCCTGATGCAGGGCTGGCACACGCTGTTTGCCGATCCGAAGCCCGGAGACTGGTACCGACCCGATCTCTGGCCCGAATTCAGGGCGCACCATGCCGTGCTCTGCTTCGTGCTGTTGCCGGCCGCAACCTATCTCCCCGCTTTTGTTCCGCTTTACGGGCTGTCACTGCCTGACCTGCTCGAGGCACAGCGCCGGATCTTTGCCGACAACACCACCACCGCGATCGCAGGCCATACTTATATGAGTTCGTGGCCATCCTGGCCGCTGCTGGCGCGGCCAGTGTGGTTCCTGTTCGACAAGACAACCGACGACAACATCGCCGCGATCGTTTTTCTCGGCAACCCGCTGGTCGCATGGCCGGCGCTTCTCGCGCTCGTGATGGTGCTGCGCGACTTCATCGTCGCGCGTCGCTGGGATGCGTTCCTGATCGGGGCATTCTATTTCGGCTCCTGGCTCGCCTGGGCGCTGCTGCCGCGCACGCTGGGCTTCATTTATTACTATCTGCCGGCCGCAACGGCAGTCTCGCTCGCGCTCGTCTATGTGCTGCGCAAGGGCCTTCCGCGGTGGGCATTGTGGTTCTATGTCGGCCTCACCGCGATCGGCTTTGCGGTGATGCTGCCGATTTCAGCCGCCTTCGTCGGCACCTCGATGCAGACGTTCAACCGGCTGATGCTGTTTCAGAGCTGGATCTGACAAAGAGAAAACCGCCTGCTTTCGCGGCAGGCGGTTTGTCGATTGTCGCGGCTGCTTTTCAGATCATTTGGACGCCGTCTTGGTTTCCATGTTCACGACCTGGACGCGGCGGTTGATCGGGTCGGCACCGTTGGCGGTGTCCTTCAGCTTGGTCTTGCCATAGCCGACGGTGACGAGATCGTTGCTGCTGAGACCGTAGTTCTGCACCAGGTACTTCTTGATCGTGTCGGCGCGGCGCTCCGAGAGGCCTTGATTATACTCCTCCGTGCCGATCGCATCGGTGTGGCCGGCGACCACGAAGGTCGAGCCCTTCAGCGACGGATCGGACAGCGCCTTGCCGAGCGCCTGCACCGACGCCACCGAGGTCTTGGCGATGTCGGCCGAGTTGTAGTCGAACTGAATCTCGAGATCGATGTTCGGCTTGGTTGCCGCGAGCTCGGCGATCTCCTGGCGCTCGCCCAGCGAGAGCGAACGGGTCGGCCGGTTGCGCACGGTATTCAGGAACGTCGTCTCCTTGGCCTGCGCCGTCGGGTCGGCTTGCGGACCGGCCGACAGGCCGCGGGTGATCGGCTTCGGCTTCAACGCATCCAGGATCTGGCTGGACGAGACGTTGGTATCGCCGGCGAAAGCCAGGCCGGCCGTCAACGACAGCGCGGCGGTGAGCGTGATCGCCTTCAGTCCAAAAGACTTATTGAAATGGGTCATTGTCGTATCCTCGCTGTGACGCCTGATGGCGATTTGATGCTGCGAGGATAAGGAAGGTTCAAAGGCTCAGATGTGATCTTCATCACGTTCGTAGCCCGGGGCTTCCGGTTACGCTGGTCCTCTTGGGGAACCGCTGCGCCTCAAGTGAGCCGCGGGAGGCATGGCTGAAACCTGTGTACACCGTTCGTCGCAAAGCGGTCGCGGCATGGTCCGCCCGTGGACAAGCTTTCGGCCAGATGCGCGCCTAGCAACAGCTTCATCCGACAATCGTAGACGAAGGGGAGCCGAGTTCCGTCCAGTGCCGAGGCCAGGTGACTTTCAGCGTGACTACCAATTCTATCGCAGTGGCCCGCCGGATCGGACTGTGTCTCTGAACGCCATGCCCATCTATATCGGTGCGGCGATGATCGCGGTGGCGATCCTGCTCTCGACGCTGATCACGGGCCTCACCAGCCGCTATGTCGGCCTCGAGGCCCCGACCGACGAGAACGTGTGGCTGGTGGACCGCCTCACCGGCAGCGTCTATCGCTGCCAGGCGGAGGGGCGCGGCAAGGCCATTTGTGAGCCCGACATCGCCACCGGCAGCCTCAGCGACCGGCCCAAGGCGCCGAGCGACAGTCGCTGACGTCGTCTCGCTTCGCATTGCAGCAAGAAAAATGTCTTCTCCGCGAAACGTTCTCGCCAGAGAATGCGTAACTGCGGATGCCGGCATGACGCCGGTTTCGCTTTATTTAAGGAGACTTCTCGATGAAGACCTTGCTCACCGCCGCAGCCTTTGTCGCGTTCGCCTTTTCTCCCGCGTCGGCCGCGATGATGGCGTGCACCAGCGACAACATGATGAAGTCGACGGCCATGATGACCGGCCCGGCCGACACGCCCGCCAAGATGGCGGCGAACAAGGAAATGGCCATGGCCAATACGGACATGAGCAATGGCAAGATGAAGGGCGCCTGCATGCATTACATGAAGGCGCAGAAGGCGATGATGATGAAATAGGCCTCGGCCTCGCCGTCCAGCCGCGCTGTCAGCAGACGGCAGCGCGGCTTTTCCTCTACCCTGTCTTTCGTTCGTTCTTCTTCTGATCGGCGCGAATCCCGCTACATTGCTCCCGCAATGCCCCGCGCACCAAAACCCCTCCCGCTCCCGACGACACAAGCCCGGCAGATCTGGCTGCGGGCCCAGCGCCTCGATACGCGCGCACCGTTCGGGGAGGGGTCGCAGGCGGTCACGGATGCGGTCGCCCATCTCGGTTATGTGCAGATCGACACCATCAACGTGATCGAGCGCTGCCATCACCACATCCTGTTCAGCCGCATCCCGTCCTACCGCCGCGCCGATCTGCGTCATGCCCAGAGCGTCGACAAGAGCGTGTTCGAGTACTGGACCCACGCACTGTCCTATATTCCGTCGGATGATTTTCGCTTCTTCCTGCCGGCCATGCGCGAGCACAAGCGGGAGGGGCATAAATGGTATGCCTCGGTGACGCCGGCCGACATGCGCAAGGTGATGCGACTGTTGCGCGCCGGTGCGTTGACCATCCGCGACATCGAGGACGACGTGCTCACCGAGAAGGAGCATCTCTGGCAGAGCCGCAAGCCTTCGAAGCGCGCGCTTCAGCTTGCCTTCTACACGGGCGTCGTGACCATCGGCGCGCGCCAGGGTATGCTCAAGACCTACGATCTGATGGTCAGGCATTTCGGCTGGGACAGGCTGCCCAAGCCGGCCTCGCCCAGGGAGATCACGGCCTATCTGCTCGACCGCGCATTGCGCTCGCAGGGTGTCGTCAGCCTCGATTCGGTCTGCCATCTCGATGCGCCGAGCAAGAAGGCGGTCGCAGGCCTGATCGCTGCGCGCGTCCGGCGCGGCGAGCTCGTGCCTGTCGCGATCGACGGCGCCGGCAGGCAGGAGCATTGGGCCGCGCCTGCGGCGCTTGAGCCCGCCGAGGCGCCGCCGGATCTCGTCCACATCCTCTCGCCGTTCGATCCGCTGATCATCCAGCGCAAGCGCACCAATCTGCTCTTCGGCTACAACCATCTGTTCGAGGCCTATGTGCCGAAGGCCAAACGCAAGCTTGGCTATTTTGCGCTGCCGGTGCTTGTCGGCGACGAGATCGTCGCCGCGCTCGATCTCAAGACCGACCGGCAGGCGAAGAAGGTGCTGATGCAGAAGTGGACGTGGGTCGGGCAGGGGAAGAAGACGGCAGGGCGCAAGGAGCTGAAGCGCGTGATCGAGGACGAGCTGGATCGCTTCGAGCGGTTTCAGCTGGCGGAGTGAAGGCTACTCGCCGCGGCGTCGGTCTCGTAGGGTGGGCAAAGGCGCGTTAGCGCCGTGCCCACCATCTGCTTGTGGTGGGCACGCTTCGCTTTGCCCACCCTACGAGACCGTGCGTCGTCGAGAGCCGATCAATCCAAACGCCGAACGCAATCCCCACGGCATACGCTAGTACATTCCACAGCGAGAAGATCCGTCCCAACAACAACGCCCCGGCCGTCGTCAGCCGGAACGCATCGAGCCACGGCGTGTGCACCGGCCGTGAAAACTCGACCACGATCGCGATCAGCATTGCGATCGCCGCAAGCTGCGTTCGTGTCAGCCGCGGCAGCAACACCCCGACCAGCAGAAACACCATCGTCGCCCATAGCAGCGAGCCGCCGTACTTCACCACGACGGCGGGCAGGCCGAGCGGAAAGCCGTACCAGCGCAAGGAGAGGCCGCAGGCGATCACGACCAGCGCAAAGGCGAGGCGGATCAGCGATGCCTGGAGCGGTGCAACGGTGTTGGCCGGTTGCGTCCCGTGCATTGCTTGCTCCATTGACTCTTTGTCCGCGATGCTGAAAACCGCAATCAGCCCATAAAAGCAACAACCCGGGGGGAAGCGATGAGCCAGACCACGACTTATGCCGGTTCGGCCGGTACAACCAGGAGCCAAATCGAGACCTCGACCATCCGCGCCATCTCCCGGCGCCTGATTCCGTTCCTGGTGCTGGCCTACTTCTTCTCCTATCTCGATCGCGTAAATCTCGGCTTCGCCGCGCTCACCATGAACGCGGAATTGAAGTTCACCCCGCTGATCTTCTCCTGGGGCGCGGGCATCTTCTTCATCGGCTATTTCATCTTCGAGGTGCCGAGCAACCTCGCGCTGGAGAAGTTCGGCGCTAGCCGCTGGATTGCCCGCATCATGGTGACCTGGGGCATCATCTCGGCGCTGATGGCGCTGACCAGCGGTGTCACGAGCTTCTATGTGCTGCGTTTCCTGCTCGGCGTCGCCGAGGCCGGCTTCTTCCCCGGCATCATCCTTTATCTCACCTATTGGTACCCGGCCGAGTATCGCGCCCGGTTCCTCGCGGCTTTCGCCATCGCTGTGCCGGTCTCGACCGTGATCGGTGCGCCGGTCTCGGGCCTCTTGCTCGGGCTCGACGGCGCAATGGGCCTGAAAGGCTGGCAGTGGCTGTTCGTCATCGAGGGCATCCCCTCGGTGCTGCTCGGCATCGTCACCTGGTTCTATCTCACCGACAGACCGGAGAAGGCGGACTGGCTCTCGGCCGAGCAGAAGGCCTGGCTCAAGGCGAAGCTCGATGCGGAGATCGCGGCCAAGCAGGCGGTGAAGCACGTCTCGCTCGGGGAGGCGCTGTCCTCGCCGAAGGTGATCGCGCTCAGCCTGATCTATTTCGGCTTCGTCGGCGCGCTCTATGGCATGCAGTTCTGGCTGCCGCAGATCGTCAAAGCGTTCGGCCTCACCAACGCCCAGACCGGCTTCGTCACCGCGATTCCTTATCTGTTCGGCACCATCGCCATGATCCTGTGGGCGCGCCATTCGGACTCAACGCGCGAGCGCGTCATGCATGTCGGTGCGCCGCTGCTGCTCACCGCCATTGCGCTTGGCGTCTCCTCCTATCTCACCGACCCCACTCTGACGATGGTGGTGCTGACGGTCGCCGCGATCGGCGTGTTCTGCTGCTTCGGTGTGTTCTGGACCCTGCCGACCGCCTGGTTGTCCGGCACGGCAGCCGCCGGCGCCATCGCGCTGATCAACTCGATCGGCAATCTCGCCGGCTTCGGCGGCCCCTACCTGATCGGCTGGGTCAAGGAGGCCACCGGTCAGACCTCGACAGGCCTCTTGGTGCTCGCCGTGCTGCCGCTCCTCGCTGGCATTTTGGTCTTCGTCGGTCGCCACGAGACCAAGCACGAGTTCGCCGAACAGGGGCGGTAAGCCGAGCAAACGGTCTCGTAGAGTGGGCAAAGGCGCTCTTGCGCCGTGCCCACCATCTCTCACGACTGCGAAAAATGCGTGGGCACGCTACGCTTTGCCCACCCTACGATAGCACCTTCCTGACTACTGTCCTGCCATTCTTACCACCCCTTAGCGATCACGCATTCCTGATGACTGACGATTATTGACTTTTATCAGTGATTAGTCGACATTCCTCTCATGCAGACGCAGGAGTGTCCTCCGATGTTCGTTCGGTCCGTTTTGTCCAGCTATTCCAGGCTCTTGGCGGGTGTGTCGCTGGCCCTGATGGCCGCCGCGCTGGCCGGATGCAATGATACCGTGGCGCAAAAGGCCGAGCCGCCGCGCCCGGTCCTGGTCGCAACAGCCCATTATGATGCCGAGACCCCGGAGCGCAGCTTCGTCGGCAGCATCAGGCCCCGCATCGAGAGCGATCTCGGCTTCCGCGTCGCAGGCAAGGTCGACAAGCGCCTCGTTGAAGTCGGCCAGACCGTCGAGATCGGCCAGCCGCTCGCCACCCTCGATGAGGTCGATCTGAAGCTCCAGGCCGAGCAGGCCGTCGCCGAACAGACCGCCGCAACCGGCGTGCTGGCCCAGGCCGCCGCGGCCGAGCAGCGCGCCAAGGATCTGAAAGCCAAGGGCTGGACCACGGACGCCGCGATGGATTCGAGCCGCGCCGCCGCCGACGAAGCCCGCGCGCGCCTCGACCGCGCCGTCCGCTCGGTCGAGCTGACCAAGAATTCCCTTTCCTACGCGACGCTCGTTGCCGACGCCCGTGGCGTCGTCACCGCAACGCTGATCGAGCCCGGCCAGGTGGTCGCCGCGGGCCAGGCTTCGATCCGTGTCGCCCGCTTTGCCGAAAAGGAAGCGGTCGTCGCGATCCCTGAGACGCTGGTTGGACGCGCCAAGTCGGGCGTCGCCAGCGTCACTCTTTGGTCCGAGCCGGACAAGAAATACGTCGCGAAGCTGCGCGAGATCGCGCCGGCCGCCGATCCGGCCACGCGCACCTATCTGGCAAAATTCTCGCTGCCTGAGGCCGACGACAAGGTCGCGCTCGGCATGACCGCGACGCTGACACTGTCGGACGCCGCCACCGAGCGCGTCGCGCGGCTGCCGCTGTCGGCGCTGTTCAACGAAGGCGGCAAGCCGTCCTTCTATGTCGTCGACGACAACGGTGCGGTTGCGCTGAAGCCGGTCGCCGTGAAGGCCTACGACAGCAATGACGTCGTCATCACCGGTGGTGTTGACGAGGGCGCCAAGATCGTCGCCCTCGGTGTGCAAAAGCTCGATCCCGGCCAGAAGGTGCGGGTCGTGTCGTCACTGTCTTTCTAAAGGCATGACCCCGGAAAAGTGTGCAGCGGTTTTCCGTAAGGGTCATGCCTAACAATACGAGCTACGTCGTGTGAGGTGAGCTTCTGCCTTTGCCCCTACGCAAAGGCTGAAGCGGCGAAGCGATCCAGAACCTGCCCAGCCCCCTGGATTGCTTCGCTGCCTCGCGACGACGGTTTGAACAGAGCGGCTGTCGTTTGGGCAATTGGATCTTTTCTTTCGGAGAGTGCGATGAAGCGCTTCAACCTTTCGGCCTGGGCCGTCAGCCATCCGACGCTGGTCCTGTTCCTGATGCTCGTGCTCGGCGTCGCCGGCTTCTTCTCCTACGAGAAGCTCGGCCGCGCCGAAGATCCGTTCTTCACCGTGAAGGTCGTCAACGTCTCGGTGCTGTGGCCGGGCGCGACCGCGCAGGAGATGCAGGCCCAGGTCGCCGATCCCATCGAGAAGAAGATCCAGGAGCTGCCCTACTTCGAGAAGGTGCAGACCTATTCGAAGCCGGGCTTCACAGCGCTCCAGGTTACCTTCCGCGATTCCACGCCGCCGAAGGACGTGCCTTATCTCTTCTATCTGCTGCGCAAGAAGCTGGTGGACGTGCAGGGCCAGTTGCCCGCAGGGATTCTCGGGCCGGTCGTCAACGACGAGTTCTCCGACGTCGATTCGATCCTCTACATGATGACCGGCGACGGCGCCGATTACGCCCAGCTCAAGAAGGTCGCCGAAGGTTTCCGCCAGCGCCTGCTCAAGGTGCCTGGTGTCACCAAGGTCGACATGTACGGCAACCAGGACGAGCGCATCTTTGTCGAGTTTTCGCATGCGAAGCTCGCTACCCTCGGCATTACGCCGCAGGCGCTGTTTGATTCGCTCGCCAAGCAGAACAATGTGACCCCCGCCGGCACGGTCGAGACCTCGTCGCAGCGCGTGCCGCTGCGCGTGACCGGTGCGCTCGACGGCGTCAAGGCCGTGGCCGAGACCCCTGTCGAGAGCAACGGCCGCGTGTTCCGCCTCGGCGACATCGCCACCGTCACCCACGGCTATGTCGATCCGCCGAGCTTCGTCGTCCGCCAGGAAGGCAAGGCCGCGATCGGCATCGGCGTCGTCACCGCCAAGGGCGCCAACATCCTCGAGCTCGGCAAGGACGTCGAGAAGGCGACCGCGGAGTTCATGAAGGCGGTCCCGCAGGGCATCGATGTCTCGCTGATCGCCGACCAGCCCAAGGTGGTCGAGCACGCCGTCGGCGAGTTCGTGCACTCCTTCATGGAAGCGCTCGGGATCGTGCTGTTCGTCTCGTTCCTCGCGCTCGGCTGGCGCACCGGCATCGTCGTCGCGCTGTCGGTGCCGCTGGTGCTCGGCATCGTCTTCATCGTCATGAACTCGATGTCGCTCGATCTGCACCGCATCTCGCTCGGTGCGCTGATCATCGCGCTCGGCCTGCTCGTCGACGACGCCATCATCGCGGTCGAGATGATGGTGGTGAAGATGGAGCAGGGCTGGGACCGCATGCGTGCGGCCTCCTTTGCCTGGGAATCCACTGCGTTTCCGATGCTCACGGGAACGCTGGTCACGGCCGCTGGCTTCCTCCCCATCGGCTTTGCCAATTCGGCGGTCGGAGAATATGCCGGCAGCATCTTCTGGATCGTGGCGATCGCGCTGGTCGCCTCCTGGTTCGTGGCGGTGATCTTCACGCCCTATATCGGCGTCAAGCTGCTGCCTGAGATGAAGGTGCATCACAATCACGATCCGCACGCGGTCTACGAGACCCGCATGTACCGCGGCCTGCGCGCCATCGTGCAATGGTGCGTCAATCACCGCATCACCGTGGTGGCCGCGACCGTCGGCGTCTTCGTCGCCTCGATCGTCGGCTTCGGTCACGTCCAGCAGCAGTTCTTCCCGCTGTCGGAGCGGCCCGAATTGTTCCTCCAGCTGCGGCTGCCCGAGGGCACCGCCTTCAACGTCACCGAGAAGGCCGTGAAGAAGGCGGAGACGCTGCTCAAGGACGACACGGACATCCAGACTTATACGTCCTATGTCGGCCAGGGGTCGCCGCGCTTCTGGCTCGGTCTCAACCCGCAGCTCCCCAACGAGGCCTTCGCTGAGATCGTCATCGTCGCCAAGGGCGTCGAGGCACGCGAGCGCGTCAAGGCCAAGATCGAGAATGCGGCGGCCGAAGGCTTCCTGTCGGAAGCGCGCGTCCGCGTCGACCGCTTCAATTTCGGTCCGCCGGTCGGCTTCCCCGTGCAGTTCCGCGTGATCGGCCCCGATGCCAACAAGGTGCGCGAGATCGCCTACCAGGTTCGCGACGTCATGCGGCAGAACAAGAACGTCAAGGACGTCCAGCTCGACTGGAACGAGCAGTCGCCCTACCTGAAGCTCGTCGTCGACCAGGATCGTGCTCGTGCCATGGGTCTCACGCCGCAGGATGTCTCCCAGGCGCTGTCCATGCTGATCTCCGGTGCGCAGGTGACGACCGTGCGTGACGGCATCGAGAAGGTCGCGGTGGTCGCCCGCGCCATCCCGTCCGAACGCCTCGACCTTGGTGGCGTCGGTGATCTCACCATCACCTCGAAGAACGGCGTCGCCGTGCCGCTGCAGCAGATCGCCAAGATCGAATATTCGCACGAGGAGCCGATCATGTGGCGGCGCAACCGCGACATGGCGATCACCGTGCGCTCCGACGTCGTCGACGGTGTGCAAGCACCTGATGTCACCAACCAGATCACGCCGAAGCTGCAGCAGATCAAGGACTACCTCGAGCCGGCCTACCGCATCGAGCCGGGTGGCGCGTTCGAGGAATCGGCCAAGGGTAATGCCTCGATCTTCATCCTCTTCCCGGTGATGGTCATGGTGATGCTGACGCTGCTGATGATCCAGCTGCAGAGCTTCTCGCGCCTGACGCTGGTGTTCCTCACCGCGCCGCTCGGCATCGTCGGTGCCTCGCTCGGTCTGAATGTCGCCAACCAGCCGTTCGGCTTCGTGGCGCTGCTCGGCCTGATCGCGCTCGCCGGCATGATCATGCGCAACACGGTCATTCTGGTGGACCAGATCGAGACCGACGTCAGCCACGGCCTGACCCGGCGCGAGGCCATCGTGGAGGCGACCGTCCGTCGCGCCCGTCCGGTGGTGCTGACGGCGCTCGCCGCGATCCTCGCCATGATCCCGCTGTCGCGCTCGGCCTTCTGGGGCCCGATGGCGATCACCATCATGGGCGGACTGTTCGTCGCGACCTTCCTGACGCTTCTGTACCTGCCGGGTCTCTACGCCCTGTGGTTCAGGAAGAGCCTGGACGAGGCGGGCACGCCGGAACAGCCTGCCGCGCCGCAGCATGGGAGCGATGAGCAGCGCGCAATTCCGCTTGCTGAAGCGGCTGAATAAATGAGAAGACTACAGACGAACGAGTCCTGATCCATGACACTGGTTGCGGAACATATCGAAGGCGACACCCGGGATCGTATCCTCGAGGTGGCCGAGCGGCTGTTCCGCCAGATCGGCTATCAGAAGACCACGGTCGGGGACATCGCCAAGGAGCTCCGGATGAGCCCCGCCAACGTCTATCGCTTCTTCGAATCGAAGAAGGCGATTCACCAGGCGGTGGCGCGGGGCCTGATGGGCGAGGTCGAGCTCGAAGCGCAGCGGATCGTGGCGAGGCCCGGTCCGGTCAAGGAGCGCTTCCGCGAACTGCTCACCACCGTCCATCGTATGAACACCGAGCGCTATGTCGGTGACAACAAGCTGCACGAGATGGTCGAGATCGCGATGCAGGAGGACTGGGAGGTCTGTGTCAACCATATGGAGTGCATCGCCGGCGTGGTCGGCCAGATGATCGCGCAGGGCGTCGCCTCCGGCGAGTTCGAGGCGCCGGACCTGCAACTGGCTTCGCTGTGCGCCTGCACAGCGATGATGCGCTTCTTCCACCCCCAGATGATTGCCCAGTGCGCCACCAAGCCGGGCCCGACCATCGACCAGATGATCGATTTCGTCATCGCGGGTCTGTCGCCGCGCCACTGACGGGCGGGCGGGTTTCCTCCTATAAGCAGGCTAGTCGCCCCGGGGCTGACCGACCGGTGGCGGGCCAGGACGGATCAACACACTCCGTCATTGCGAGCGTAGCGAAGCAATCCAGACTGTCTCTGCGGGGGGCATTCTGGATCGCTTCGCTTCGCTCGCAATGACGAGCACGGGAAAGCCAGCGTGACCGAGAAAGACCTGCACTTCTACGAGCCCTCCAAGGGCCACGGCCTCAAGCACGATCCCTTCAACGCCATCATCGCGCCGCGGCCGATCGGCTGGATCTCCTCCCGCGACACCAAGGGCCACGTCAATCTGGCGCCCTACAGCTTCTTCAACGCGTTCGCCTACGTGCCGCCGATCATCGGCTTCTCCTCCACCCATTGGAAAGACTCGGTCGAGAACATCCAGCAGACCGGCGAGTTCGTCTGGAATCTCGCCACCATGGATCTGGCCAAGCAAATGAACGCGACCGCGGCGCATGTTGCGCCCGAAGTCGATGAGTTCAAGCTCGCAGGGCTGACGGCAGTCCCGGGCAAGCTCGTCAACGTGCCGCGCGTCGGCGAGAGCCCCGTCGCCTTCGAGTGCAAGGTCTCCGACATCATCCGCCTCAAGGGTGCCGACGGCAAGGAGGCGAATGCCTGGCTGACGCTCGGCGAGGTCGTCGCCGTCCACATCGACAAGGCCATGATCAAGGACGGCGTCTACCAGACCGCTGCGGCCCGTCCGATCACGCGCGCGGGGCGCCGCGGCGATTATTTCGAGATCAAGCCGGAAAACATGTTCGAGATGGTCCGGCCGGATTAGGCCGGCCGTATTCTCTCCACACCGTCATTCCGGGCTCGCGCCAAGAGGCGCGCCCCGGAATGACGTGGGGAGACATTGTACCCATGCCCCCTCCCGGAACTGCCACCACGCCCGGGCCGTTATGGTCCCCGGGGGGCGGCCGCCCGGCCGCGTCAATTCGCATCATTTTGCCGCGGAGATGTTCACTCACCCCGGCCACTTTCCGCTAAAATGCCTGTCACCGCGCCGTTGCATGAGGTCCGCCATGAGCTTCCGCCGCGACAAACTGACAAAACCGATCTTCGCCTGGGCGCGCGGCGTGCTGCCGTCGATGTCCGGCACCGAGCGCGAGGCGCTGGAGGCCGGCGACGTCTGGTGGGATGCCGATCTCTTCACCGGCAATCCCGACTGGTCGAAGCTCCTCAAGATCCCGCAGGCGAAATTGACCGACGAGGAACAGGCCTTCCTCAACGGTCCGGTCGACGAGCTCTGCGCCATGCTCGACGAGTGGAAGATCTTTTGGGAATGGCGTGATCTTCCCCAGGAGGCCTGGGCCTTCATCAAGCGCGAAAAATTCTTCGGCATGATCATCCCGAAGGACTATGGCGGCCTCGGCTTCTCGCCCTATGCGCATTCGGAAGTGGTCCGCAAGATCTCGACCCGATCGATCGCGGCGGCCGTCACCGTGATGGTGCCGAACTCGCTCGGCCCCGGCGAGCTCCTGATGCGCTTCGGCACGCAGGAGCAGCAGGAACGCTGGCTGCCGCGGCTAGCCAATGGCCGCGACATTCCCTGCTTCGGGCTCACAAGCCCGGAAGCCGGCTCCGACGCCGCCTCGATGGTCGACACCGGCATCATCTGCAAAGGCAATTTCGAGGGGCGCGAGGTCACAGGCCTCCGCCTCAACTGGCACAAGCGCTACATCACGCTCGGTCCCGTCGCGACGCTGCTGGGCCTCGCCTTCAAGGCCTATGATCCCGATCATCTGGTCGGCGATCAGGAAGAGCTCGGTATTACGGTCGCGCTGATCCCGACCAATCTGCCCGGCGTCGAGATCGGCCACCGTCATCTGCCGTCGATGCAGGTATTCCAGAACGGCCCGAACCGGGGCCGCGATGTCTTCATTCCGCTCGACTATGTGATCGGCGGCAAGGAGCGCCTCGGCCAAGGCTGGAAGATGCTGATGACGGCACTCGCCGCTGGACGCGGCATTTCGCTGCCGTCGCTCTCTGCCGCCGGCGCCGCCTATGCCGCGCGCACCACCGGCGCCTATGCCCGGATCCGTGAGCAATTCGGCATCTCCATCTCCAAATTCGAGGGTGTCGAGGAGCCGCTCGCGCGCATCGTCGCCACCGCCTATCAGCTCGATGCGGCGCGGCGGCTCACCTGCGCAGCGCTCAACGCCGGCGTCCATCCCGCCGTCATCTCCGGCATCATGAAGCTGCACGCGACCGAGCGGATGCGGGTTGCGATCGACGACGCCATGGACATCCATGGCGGCAAGGCGGTGATCGACGGACCGCAAAACTACATCGGCAATCTGCATCGCGCCGTGCCTGTCGGCATCACGGTCGAGGGCGCCAACATCCTCACCCGCAACCTCATCGTGTTCGGGCAGGGCGCGATCCGCGCCCATCCCTATCTGCTCGACGAGATGAATGCGCTGGCCGACACCGATCGCGCGCGCGGGCTTACCGCGTTCGACAAGGCGTTCTGGAAGCATGTGGGTCACAGCTTCCGAACTCTGTTCCGCGCCCTTGGCCGCAGTTGGACCTTTGGCGCCTTCGCACTTGCGCCGGATGCGGGCGATGCCACGCCGTTCTATCGCCAGCTCTCGCGTTACTCCGCGGCATTTGCGCTCTGCGCCGACATGGCGCTGCTGACGCTCGGCGGCGCGCTGAAGCGCAAGGAGATGCTGTCGGCGCGGTTCGGTGACATCCTCTCCGAGCTGTATCTGCTGTCGGCCGCGCTCAAGCGCTGGCAGGACGAGGGCCGGCAGAAGGAGGATTTTGCCGCGCTGGAATGGTGCATGGCCACCGGCTTCAAGACGATAGAGATCCGGCTTGCCGAAATCCTCGCCAATCTGCCCAATCGCTTTGTCGCTGCGATTCTCAAGCTCGTGGTTCAGCCGTTCGGCGCCCGCGTGCTCGGCCCGTCCGACCGCGTCGTGCACCAATGCGCGAGCCTGGTGCTGGAGCCGTCGGCCGCGCGCGAGCGCCTGACGCCGGATCTCGCTTATGTCGACGACGACAGCGGCTTCGCCCGGCTGGAGCGTGCATTCAAGCTGGTCGTGGGGGCCGACGCCATCGCTAGGCGCATGCGCGCCGCGCAGATCGGCGATTGGAAGGCCGCCGTCACCATGGGCGTGATCACGCAGGCCGAAGGCGAGCAACTGGCGGCAGCGCACGAAGCCGTCACAAAGGTGATCGCGGTCGACGATTTTGCGCCCGAGGCGCTGTCGCCGATTTACAAGAAAACCGGCGATGTGCATCAGTTCTTCCAGGAACTCGGTGAGCAGAGGGCGGCGAGCTGATGGCGCGACCGGTATTCATCATCGACGGCAGCCGGACGCCGTTTCTGAAGGCACGCTCGGGACCGGGACCGTTCACGCCTGTCGATCTCGCCGTGCAATGCGGCCGGCCGCTGCTGGCGCGCCAGCCGTTTTCACCTGATGATTTCAACCAGGTGATCCTCGGCTGCGTCAATGTCATCGCCGACGAGATGAACCCGGCCCGCGTTGCGGCGCTCCGGCTCGGCATGGGCGAGGACATGGTCGCCTTCACGGTGCAGATCAATTGCGGCTCCGGCATGCAGTCGATCGATACTGCCTACCGCTACATCCGCGAAGGCCATGCCGACATGATCCTCGCCGGCGGCACCGAGGCGCTCAGCCACGCGCCGCTGGTCTGGCCGAACTCCGGCGTGCGCTGGTTCGCCGGCCTTGCCACCGCCAAGGGCGTGGCTGCCAAGCTCGCCGCCGCCTTCAGGCTGCGCCCGCGCTATCTCAAGCCGATCATTGGCCTGGAGCGTGGGCTCACTGACCCCATCACCGAACTCAACATGGGGCAGACCGCCGAGGTCGTCGGCCATCTCTTCGGCATTACCCGCGCCCAGTCCGACGCCTACGCCGCCGAGAGCCATCGCCGGCTTGCGCTTGCGCAGGCGGAGGGCTTTCTGAAAGGCGAGGTCGAGACCGCGTTCTCCCGCGACGGAAAATTCTTCGACCATGACGACGGCGTGCGCCCGGACTCGACAGCCGAGACACTGGCAAAGTTGAGGCCGGTGTTCGAGCGTCCGTGGGGGCAGGTCACCGCGGGCAATTCCTCGCAAATCACAGACGGCGCGTCCTGGGTGATCCTCGCCTCCGACGCGGCTGTCGCAAAGCACGGACTGACGCCCAAGGCCGCGATCGTCGACAGCAACTGGGCTGCGCTCGATCCCAGCATCATGGGCCTCGGTCCTGTGATGTCGGCGACACCGCTGCTGACGCGCAATGGCCTCACCGTCAAGGACGTCGAGACCTGGGAGCTGAACGAGGCGTTCGCGACGCAGGTGCTCGGTTGCCTTGCTGCCTGGAACGACGACAAATTTTGCCGCGAGATCCTGGGGCTCGACGGTGCGGCAGGTGAGATCGACCGCGAAAAACTCAATGTCGACGGTGGCGCCATCTCGCTCGGCCATCCCGTCGGCACATCAGGCAACCGCATCGTGCTGCATCTCGTCAACGCGATGAAGCGGCTCGGCACGCGGCGCGGGATTGCCACCGAATGCATCGGCGGCGGGCTCGGCGGCGCCATGCTGATCGAGGCGGTGTGACCATGGATTCCAAGATCATGACCGCGCTCGGCGACCGCGTGCTCTCGCTTGGACCCCAGCCGGCGGCTGACGGTCCGTACAAGCATTTCAAGCTGACGCGCGATGCCGACGGCGTCGCCTGGCTGCTGTTCGACCGCGCCGATTCCAGCGCCAACACGCTCTCCGCCGACGTGATGGAGGAGTTCGACGCAGCGCTCGCCGCGATCGAGACCGAGCGTCCCGCTGGCCTCGTGATTCGCTCGGCAAAGCCGTCCGGCTTCATTGCCGGCGCCGACGTCAACGAGTTTCGCGGCGCGTCCGATCCCGAAATGGTCGAAACCCGCATCCGTGCCGCGCATGCGGTGGTCGACCATCTGGAAGCGCTCAAGCTGCCGACGGTCGCGGTCATACACGGTTTCTGCCTCGGTGGCGGCCTCGAGGTCGCACTCGCCTGCCAGTCGCGTATCGCCATCGATGGCGCGCGCTTCGGCTTTCCGGAGGTGATGCTGGGCCTGCATCCCGGTCTCGGCGGCACGGCGCGCTTCACCGCGCTGGTCAATCCAACCCAGTCGATGGCGCTGATGCTGACAGGGCGCACCATCGATGCGCGCCGCGCCAAAGCCCTCGGCCTCGTCGACAGCGTGACGCAGGAGCGTCACGTCCGGGGCGCGGTGAAGGATGTGCTGTTCGGCCGCCTGAAGCGGGCCAAGCCCGGCCTGCTCACCCGCGCGGCCAATCTCGGCCCGGTGCGCGGGCTGCTTGCCAAGCGCATGCGCACCGAGGCCGCGAAGGCCGCGCCTCGCGAGCATTATCCGGCGCCTTACGCGCTGATCGATCTCTGGGAGACGCATGGCGGCAGCAAGGCCGCGATGTTAAAGGCGGAGCAGACTTCGTTCGCGAAATTGATGGTGACGCCGACCGCGCAGAATCTGATCCGCGTGTTCTTCCTGCGCGAGCAGATGAAGAAGGCGGCGGGCCCCGGCAACACGATCAAGCACGTCTACGTCATCGGCGCCGGCGCCATGGGCGGCGACATCGCGGCTTGGGTAGCGGGGCAGGGGCTGCGCGTCTCGCTCGCCGACATGAAGGCGGAGCCGATTGCAGGCGCGGTGAAGCGCGCCGCCGAGCTCTACGGCAAGATCATCCGCAAACCCACCGAAGTACGCGATGCGCTCGATCGACTGATCCCTGATATGGACGGAGAGGGCGTTCGCAACGCCGATCTGATCATCGAGGCGGTGCCAGAAAAGCTGGAGCTCAAGCAGAAGGTCTATGCCGGCCTCGAGCCGAAGATGAAACCGGGCGCGATCCTCGCGACCAACACGTCGAGCATCCCGCTTCAGGATCTGCGCACCACCCTGACGCGGCCGGAGCGCCTCGTCGGTCTGCATTTCTTCAATCCGGTGTCGCGGCTTCAGCTCGTCGAAGTCGTCAGCCACGACGGCAACGATGCGCAAGTTCTGAAGCAGGCGCTCGCCTTCGTCGGCGCGATCGACCGCCTGCCGCTCGCCGTGAAGAGCTCACCCGGCTTTCTCGTCAATCGCGCGCTGACGCCCTACATGCTGGAAGCGATGGTGATGCTGGACGAGAAGACCGACCAGCGCCTGATCGATGCCGCGGCCGAACAGTTCGGCATGCCGATGGGGCCGATCGAGCTGGCCGACCAGGTCGGGCTCGACATCTGCCTCGACGTCGGCGACATGCTGCGTACCAGGTTCGGCGATCTCCTGCCGCCGACGCCGGCCTGGCTGCGCGACAAGGTCGCCAAGGGCGAGCTCGGCCGCAAGACCGGCAAAGGGTTTTACACCTGGAAGGACGGCAAGGCGGAGAAGGCGCCACTGCCCGAGACCGGCCCGCGCGTCACCGACCAGATGATCGACCGCCTGGTGCTGCCGATGTCCAATGTCTGCGTCGCGGCTCTGCGGGAAGGCATCGTCGACGACCCCGATGCCGTCGATGGCGCCATGATCTTCGGCACCGGCTACGCGCCGTTCCGCGGCGGTCCGCTGAACTATGCGCGCACGCGCGGCGTGGAAAATATTGTATCCACCTTGCGCGGGCTTGCCGAGCGATTCGGCGGGCGTTTCGCGCCCGATCCGGGCTGGGACAATTTCAAGTGAGCGACACATGACCGAAAAGCCCGACGCCGAGCCGAGCGGCGACCTCTGCATCCGCACGCTGGCGATGCCCGCCGACACCAATGCCAATGGCGACATTTTCGGCGGCTGGCTGCTCAGCCAGATGGACGTCGGCGGCGGTGTGTTCGCCTCGAAGGTCGCGAAGTCGCGCACGGTCACCGTTGCGATCGACGCGATGAATTTTCGAAAAGCGGTTTATGTCGGCGATCTGGTCTCGGTTTATGCCCATCTCGTCCGCGTCGGCCGTACCTCGATGACGGTCCATCTCGAAGCCTGGGCGCTGCGGCGGCGTGAGCTCCGGCCGCTTCTCGTGACCGACGGTAATTTCACCTACGTCTCGATCGACGACAACGGCCATCCGCAAGCGATCCAGCGAAATGATCCGCCGATCGCGACGTAATCGCGCGCGGCGCTCTGTCTCATCTCACGAAGACTTGCAGCACAGCGAAGCGCGACGCCGCTCCCTCAACACGTCGCGTCTTTGCCAAGAACGGGTCATAAAACGGATGAGGTCCGAGCGTACTCAGTTGCGCGTCGATTCGGGGTGGAAACCGGCTGATTTGCCTAGGAACCTTTGGGCAGACTTGCCGTTATTTGCCCGCACTGAGGAATCCACGGGCCATGCCGGACAGCTACATCATCGAAGTCAATTCAGAGACCGCGGGCATCGTCGTTCGCGGCGACGGAGGCTACCGCTTCTTCGCCTCGTCCCACCAATTCAATCGCCTCGAAGGACAGCTCTTCCGCAATGCCCGCGAAGCCGAGCGCGCTGCGCGCAAGCTGGTGAATGGCGATGTGAGAGAGGCGGCATAGCGGCCTTCATTCCAAGCGCGCGGAGCGCGGTCGGAATTTTTTGCAGCCCTTGATGCCGCTGCCTTTTCCTTCTCCCCTTGTGGGAGAAGGTGGCGCGAAGCGCCGGATGAGGGGTAGCTCTCCAACTCGCAAGATCGTTCGCGAGGAGAGATACCCCTCGCCCGTCTCGCCGCTATGCCATAGCCGATGCAGAGCATCGGCGTTCTTAAGAACGGCGGCCAAAGGCCGCCTATGCCACCCTCTCCCACAAGGGAGAGGGTAAGAGCCATCGTCACAATTTCGTCGCCGAGCGCGACAGCAGCTTCCACTCGTCGCCCTGCTTCTGCCAGTTCATCAGGATGTGAAGGCTGTTTGCCACTTTCTTTCCGTCGGTCATCATCTCGGCCATCCAGTGGAAGCGTACGATCGCGGCAGGGCCGACGATCTTGATGGTCGGATCCTTGTACGCGATCGACAGGAATGTCGTCTTGCCGTCTGTGGCATTGGCGACGAAGGCCGCTTTGTCCTCGAGGAAGCCGTTGGAATGGCTGTAGCTCAGATCGTCCGCGCACAGCGCGCTGAGCGCCTTTGGATCGGCTGCGATCTGGGCGAGGCGAAAGGCCTCGACTTTTTCTGCCATCGCTTTCTCGTCTGCCGGGGCCACATGATCGCGATTAAGTGTCATCATATCCTCCGTTCTTGATCTTGCGTCTACTGTTGCAGCCGCATTCGAGTTTGTCGAGCGTCAGGTCGCCACCTCCACAATGCGCGACATTGCGCCAGCCGGCGCAAATTGATACGCCTCGCGTATCGCTGCGCCGCGCGCGAGAGGAATCACGAAATGATGCAGGCACTGGGCAAAGCATTGCTGTTCGACATCGACGGCACGCTCGCCAACACCGACCCGCTGCACCTGAAGGCGTTCAACCAGGTGCTCGGTCCCCGCGGTCACGTCTTCGACCACGCGCGCTTCTCCAGGGAACTGCAAGGCTTTGCCAATTTGTCGATCGGCGAGCGCTTCCTGCCTGACGAGACATTGGAACGCCGCGCCGAGATCCTCGGTGAGAAAGAAGAAGTGTTCCGAACGCTGGTGGCGGGGCAGATCGAACCGCTGCCCGGCCTGATGGCGCTGCTCGACCGTGCGGATGGCGCCGGCATTCCCATGGTCGCCGTGACCAACGCGCCGCGTCTCAATGCCGAGCTGCTGCTGTCCGGCCTCGGCATCACGCACCGCTTCAAGGCCCTCGTGATCGGCGACGAACTGCCGCACGGCAAGCCGCATCCGCTGCCCTACCAGGAGGGGTTGCGCTTCGTCGGCGCCGGCGCAGCCGCCTCGATTGCCTTTGAAGATTCCCGCTCCGGCGTGCGGTCGGCGACCGCCGCTGGTATCGCGACGATCGGCATCCGGACCAGCCTCAGCGATGCTGACCTGGTTGGAGCAGGGGCGGTCGCTTCCGCCAGCGCCTTCGACGATCCCGAGCTGCTCGCGCGGCTCGCGCGCGCCTTGAATTGGTAAGAGATGACTTGGTAGAAACGGCGTGGGGAGGGTTTCATCCATTAACCGTGATCGGCGCGCGCATTGACCGCGCGGACGAGAAGCCGCACCATGCATCATTCTAATTTGAGGCCATTGCCGTGACCGGATTGACCCATCGCCAAGCTGAAATCCTCAACATTGCCCGCGCCTCGGGCCGCGTCATGGTCGAGGAGCTGGCGCGCCGCTTCGAAGTCTCGGCGCAGACCATCCGCAAGGACCTCAACGATCTCTGCGAACGACGTTCGCTCACCCGCATCCACGGCGGCGCGATCATCGCCTCCGGCGTCGAAAACCTCGCCTACGAGGCGCGCCGTTTCGTCGCCGCCGACGAGAAGAAGGCGATTGGAGCCGCCGCCGCCTCGCTGATCCCGAACGGCTGCTCGCTCTTCATCAACATCGGCACCACGACGGAGGAGGTCGCGAGCGCGCTGACCTCGCATGAAGACCTGCTGGTCATCACCAACAATCTCAACGTTGCCATGCTGCTCTATCGCCATCCCCGGATCGAGGTGGTGGTCGCCGGCGGCACGGTGCGACGTGCAGACGGCGCCGTGGTCGGTTCGACCGCGACGCAGCTGATCGGCCAGTTCAAGGTCGACTACGCCATCATCGGCGCCTCCGCGATCGACGAGGAGGGCGCACTGCTCGATTTCGATTATCGCGAGGTGCAGGTGGCACAAGCCATCATCGCCAATGCCCGCAGCGTCATGCTGGTGGCCGATTCCACAAAACTTCGCCGCAGCGCGCCGGTCCGGATCGCGCATATGACCCAGATCCAGACCTTCGTGACCGACCAGGAGCTGCCCGAGCGCCTCGCCACCATCTGCCACAGCAAGGGCATTGAAGTGGTGGAGGCGATGCCGAAGGGGGCTGACGTCGACGAGACTCCGGCCGATGTGCAGGACGCCGCGCCTGAAGCAGCCCCGGTGGTGCGGCTGCGGTAGGGGCTTACGCGCCGTCCCACGGGTTGAGCAGCGGAACGCCCGTCGGTTCGAAATCCTTCACGTTACGCGTGACAACCGTCAAGCCGTGAACGAGCGCGGTCGCTGCGATGAGAGCGTCCCGTTCAGCTCGCGGATTAGGAACGTGAAGTTGCGCGCAACGCTGCGCCACAGCCGTGTCGATGGCCAGGATGCGGCCCTCGAAGCGCGCCAAGACTTGAGCGTCGATCCAAGTGCGCAAGATGGCGCCTTGTGCCGCGTCCTTGCGCTCGACCAAGCGCGCGCCAAGCTTGATCTCGAGAACCGAGATGACGGACATGAAGAAATTCGCAGCAGGAACTGCATTGGCCCAGGCGACGATATTGCGATCGGCCTTATCCGGTCGCCGAAGCTCTGAAATGACATTGGTGTCGAGCAGAAACATCAATCGAGGTCGGCGGGTTTGAACACGCCGCCGGATATGCGAGACGGATCAAAATCAAAGTCCGCACTCGTTTGCGCCAAGGCCTCGGCAAGACTCATATGTCCGCCGCTCAGACGTAGATAATCCTCGATCGTCAGCAGCACATGGGCCGGACGACCGCGATCCGTAATGAAGACAGGTCCTTGCGATGCAGCTTTCTTGGCGCCGCCGGTGTCCTGATTGAATTCTCGGCTGGTGAGGGTGGTTACCATCGTCATCGCTCCCGGGTGCGGCGCCCTTGAAAAGTATATGTAGCTATGTTGCTACCATTCAAGCCAGGGGGCGAGCGTGCCGGTCAATCGTGCCCAATGCCTCGGAAATCGCCCATCTGCTTGCTGATTTCCGCGCCACCTTGATGGAGAAAAAGTTCCGCTTTCGCTTCCTTTCGTCTCTCTTTCATCTTGCTTTCGTTTTTCGGTGTGATCTAATCAAAAACGAAAGTAGGCGCTCGACTGAACGGGCGCTCGCCGGGGGATGCGTCTGTTGGAGCGTATTTTCGACCTCGCCATCATTGGAGGCGGTGTTAACGGTTGCGGCATCGCGCGCGATGCTGTGGGCCGCGGCAACACGGTTTTCCTGTGCGAAATGAACGATCTGGCGAGCGGGACGTCGTCCTGGTCGACCAAGCTGGTCCATGGCGGCCTGCGCTATCTCGAATATTACGAGTTCCGCCTGGTCCGCGAGGCCCTGATCGAGCGTGAGATCCTCTGGGGCATCGCGCCCCACATCATCCGTCCCCTGCGTTTCGTTTTGCCGCATCACGCCGGCCTGCGCCCGGCCTGGCTGCTGCGCCTCGGCCTCTTCCTCTACGATCACATCGGCGGCCGTCATCTGTTGCCGGCGACGCGCTCCGTCGATTTGCGGCGCGACGAGGTCGGCCGTCCGTTGATCCCGAATCGCTACAGCCGCGCGTTCGAATATTCCGACTGTTTCGTCGATGACGCCCGCCTGGTCGTGCTCAATGCGCGTGATGCGGCCGACAAGGGTGCCGAGATCCGCACTCGCACCCGCGCGACGGACATCACGCAGTCCGATGGTGTCTGGACCGTCAGCATGATCGACACGCTGACCGGCGCGCGCTCGCAGATTCAGGCCCGTGCGCTGGTCAATGCCGGCGGCCCCTGGGTCGAGGACGTGCTCGGGCGCGGTGCCGGCGTCAACGCCAAGGCAAAGGTGCGGCTGGTGCAGGGCTCGCACATCGTGGTCAAGAAGCTCTACGATCACGATCGCGCCTACATGTTCCAGAACGCCGACGGCCGCATCATCTTCGTCATCCCCTATCAGGATGATTTCACGCTGATCGGCACCACCGACCGCGACTATGACGGCGATCCTTCCAAGGTGAAGGCGACGGCCGAGGAGATCCAATATCTCTGTGCGGCCGCTAGCGAATATCTCGCCAAGCCGGTGACATCAGAGGACGTGGTCTGGACCTATTCCGGCGTGCGGCCGCTCTATGACGACGGCGCCAGCGAAGCCAAGGCCGCGACCCGCGATTATGTTTTCGAACTCGACACCCCCGGCGGGGTGCCGCTGCTCTCGATCTATGGCGGCAAGATCACGACCTATCGCCGGCTCGCCGAAGAGGCGCTGGAACGGCTCGCACCTTATCTTCGCAGCGCGAAGGCGCGCGAAGGCTGGACCGGCAAATGGCCGCTGCCCGGTGGCGACATGGATGTGTCGGCCGTCGATGGTTTGATCGCCGAACTCCAGCGCGGCTATCCTTTCCTGACCCATGAGCATGCGCGGCGCCTCGCGCGCGCCTATGGCACCCGTGCCATCAAGCTGCTCGGTGACGCAAAGTCGGCCGCCGATCTCGGCCAGGCCTTTGGCGCAACTCTGACCGAACGTGAGGTTCGCTATCTGATGACCAACGAATGGGCGGTGACCGCTGAGGATATCGTCTGGCGCCGCTCCAAGCTCGGTCTGCGACTATCTGCCGGTGAAATTGCCGCCCTGGACGACTGGATCAGCACCCACGCCGTGTCGCAAAGTCCGCTGCTGGAAGCAGGAGGACGCTCATGAGCGTGACACTCGATCACGTGACCCGGACCGTCGAGGGTGTCGAGCACATCCGCGATGTCTCGCTGACGCTCGAGAGCGGCACGCTCAACGTGCTGCTCGGGCCGACGCTGTCGGGCAAGACCTCGATCATGCGGCTGCTCGCCGGCCTCGACAAGCCGACCACCGGCAAGCTGCTGGTCAACGGCAAGGACGTCACCGGCGCCGACGTGCGCCAGCGATCGGTCGCGATGGTCTATCAGCAGTTCATCAACTACCCCTCGCTCACGGTCTACGAGAACATCGCCTCGCCCCTGCGCGTGCAGGGCAAGCCGCGCGAGGAGATCGAGGCGCGCGTGGCGCAAGCCGCAAAATTGCTGCGGCTCGAGCCGTTCCTGAAGCGCACGCCGCTCCAGCTCTCCGGTGGCCAGCAGCAGCGCACCGCGATCGCGCGCGCCCTGGTCAAGGACGCCGACCTCGTGCTGCTCGACGAGCCACTTGCCAATCTCGACTACAAGCTGCGCGAGGAGCTGCGCGCCGAGTTGCCGCGCATCTTCGAGGCATCAGGCGCGATCTTCGTCTATGCCACGACAGAGCCGACCGAGGCGCTGCTGCTCGGCGGCAACACGGTCTGCATGTGGGAGGGGCAGGCGCTCCAGATGGGCGAGACCGCCAACGTCTACCGCCGGCCGCAGACGCTGCGTGTTGCCCAGGTCTTCTCCGATCCGCCGCTCAACCTGGTCGGCATCGAGAAGAAGAACGGGCAGGTCGCCTATGCCGGTGGCGCGGCTGCACCCGCTTCTGGCCTCTATTCCTCACTCGCCGACGGCGCCTATCGCGTCGGTTTTCGCGCGCATCAGCTCGGTCTCGCCAACGGCCAGGCCGACCGTCATGCCTTCCATGCCACGGTCACGGTGACCGAGATCACCGGTTCGGAGAGTTTCGTGCATTTGACCCGCGACGGATCGAACTGGGTTGCGGTGCTGCACGGTGTGCATGAGTTCGAGCCGGGCCAGACGCTGGATGCCGTGCTCGATCCCAATGATGTCTTCGTCTTCGATGCGGCTGACCGTCTGGTCGCCGCGCCGAGCTCGTAAAGGGGAAATGCGATATGGCCCGCATTGACCTCGTCGATCTCGCCCATTCCTACGGCGGCAATGATGCGCCCCAGGAAACCTTTGCGCTGAAGCCCGTGACCATGACCTGGCGGCAGGGCGGCGCCTATGCGCTGCTCGGCCCAAGCGGCTGCGGTAAGACCACGCTGCTCAACGTCATCTCGGGCATCATCACGCCGTCGCGTGGGAAGATCATGTTCGACGGGGTGGACATCACACCGCTGTCAACCCAGAAGCGCAACATCGCCCAGGTGTTCCAGTTTCCGGTGATCTACGACACCATGACGGTGGGGCAGAACCTGGCGTTTCCGTTGAAGAACCGCGGCATGCCGAAGGCCGAGATCGACAAGCGCGTCGCCGAGATCGGCCGCCTGCTCGACCTCGAGCCCTATCTGAACCGCAAGGCGACGCGGCTCACGGCCGATGCCAAGCAGAAGATCTCGCTCGGCCGCGGCTTGGTCCGCTCCGACGTCGCCGCCGTGCTGTTCGACGAGCCGCTGACGGTGATCGACCCTGAATTGAAATGGCAGCTCCGTTCCAAGCTGAAGGCGCTGCATCGCGAACTCGACCTCACGATGATCTACGTCACCCACGACCAGACCGAGGCGCTGACCTTCGCCGACACCGTCGTCGTCATGCACGATGGCCGGGTGGTGCAGAGCGGCACGCCGGCCGAGCTGTTCGACAAGCCCGCCCACACCTTCGTCGGTTATTTCATCGGCTCGCCCGGCATGAATATCCTGCCGGCCGACGTGAAGGGGCGCGAGGCGCGGATTGGCGGCCATGTCATTGGGCTCAACCGCGCTTACGACAACCTTCCGGCCAACGCCAAGATCGAGATCGGCGTGCGCCCGGAATTCGTCGAGGTCGTCGCGCCCGGACCCGGCCTGCTCACCGCCAAGATCGAGCGCATCGACGATCTCGGCCGCATCCGCTTTGCGCGTGCGCGGCTCGGCGAGGCCAAGCTCGCGGCGCGCGCGCCCGCAGGCTTTACCGGCGCCGACGGCAACGCCGGTCTGAAATTCGATCCGGCACACATCCACGTCTATGCCGACAGCCTTCTGGTGGAAGGAGCCGCCTGATGGACAAGACCGTCAATCAAAAAGCCTGGCTCCTGGTGCTGCCGGTGTTCCTGGTCGTCGCCTTCTCGGCAGTGCTGCCGCTGATGACGGTGGTGAACTATTCGATGCAGGACACCTTCGGCAACAACCAGTTCTTCTGGAACGGCGTCGGCTGGTTCAAGGAATTGCTCGATCCCTCGACCGATCTCGGCAGCCGCTTCCTGGCCTCGCTCGGCCGCAATCTGTTCTTCTCGCTGGTGATCCTTGCAATCGAGGTGCCGCTCGGCATCGTCGTCGCGCTGTCGATGCCGCGGCAGGGCTGGACAGTCGCCGCCTGTCTCGTCACCCTCGCGCTGCCGCTGCTGATTCCGTGGAACGTGGTCGGCACGATCTGGCAGATCTTCGGCCGGCCCGACATCGGCCTGCTCGGCTATGTCCTCAACCACATCGGGCTCGACTATAACTACGTCTCCAACGACATCGACGCCTGGGTCACCGTCATCGTGATGGACGTCTGGCACTGGACCAGCCTCGTCGCACTGCTCTGCTATGCCGGCCTGAAGTCGATCCCCGAGGCCTATTACCAGGCCGCCCAGATCGACGGCGCCTCGCGCTGGGCCGTGTTCAAGGCGATCCAGCTGCCGAAGATGAACCGCGTGCTCTTGATCGCGGTGCTGCTGCGCTTCATGGACAGTTTCATGATCTATACCGAGCCGTTCGTCGTCACCGGCGGCGGGCCCGGCAACTCGACCACCTTCGTGTCGATCGAGCTCGTCAAGATCGCGCTCGGCCAGTTCGACCTCGGCAAGGCCGCCGCGCTTTCGCTGGTCTACAACCTGATCATCCTGATCGTCTGCTGGATCTTCTACACCGTCATGACCAATGCAGGCGTCGAGCGTAAGGCACAGACGGAGAAGGAGCCGGCGGCGGAGCCCAAGCCTGCAGGCGTGCTCCAGCCCGCGCCCGCGCTCAAGCCGAAGGAAGGAGTGGCCTGATGCATTCGATCCCCGGCCGCCGCCTCGTCATGGGGCTGTTCCTGATCTTCCTGCTGTTGCCGATCTACTGGCTCGTCAACATGAGCTTCAAGACCAACGGCGAGATCGTCTCGACGATGACCCTGTGGCCGCATGCGCCGACGTTGCAGCACTACAAGCGCATCTTCACCGACGAGAGCTGGTACTCCGGCTACATCAACTCGCTGGAATACGTCGTTATCAACACCCTGATCTCGATCTCGGTGGCGTTGCCTGCGGCCTACGCATTCTCGCGCTATCGCTTTCTCGGCGACAAGCATCTGTTCTTCTGGCTGCTGTCGAACCGCATGGCGCCGGCGGCGGTCTATGCGCTGCCGTTCTTCAACCTCTATTCGGCGATCGGCCTGTTCGATACGCCCTGGGCGGTCGCGCTGGCGCACTGCATCTTCAACGTGCCGCTGGCGGTGTGGATCCTGGAAGGCTTCGTCTCCGGCGTGCCACGCGAAATCGACGAGACCGCCTTCCTCGACGGCTATTCCTTCCCGCGCTTCTTCGTCCGGATCCTGGTGCCGCTGATTGCAAGCGGTATCGGCGTCGCCGCCTTCTTCTGCTTCATGTTCTCGTGGGTCGAATTGCTGCTGGCGCGCACGCTGACATCGGTCAACGCCAAGCCGATTGCCGCAGTGATGACGCGCACGGTATCGGCGGCCGGCATGGATTGGGGCCTGCTGGCGGCGGCCGGGGTGCTCACCATCATTCCGGGCGCGCTCGTGATCTGGTTCGTCCGCAACTACATTGCGCGCGGCTTCGCGCTCGGCCGGGTGTAAGGGGGCAACGATGGAATCCATTGCATGGATGGCCTGGACGCTGCCGACCGCGATCTTCTTTGCGGCGCTGGCTTGCACCCTGGCCGTGATGACCTGGCTCGCCGCCACCTATCCCGAGGCCGAGCGTGTCGGGATTCTGCGCATCCCGACGACGCGCGGCGACCGGCTGTTCATCTCGCTGATCGTGGCCGCCGTGATCCACCTGGTGTGGATCGGTCTGGTCGGCACTGACCCGATCGCGACGATTCCGATCGGAGAGGAGGGGTTTGAGATTACGAGCCTGTGGCTCGCAACCGTGATTTCGCTTGTCTCAGGCGCGGTGATTTTTCGCACCGTCTGAGCCAGGCGAGAAAGAGCAGATCCGGGGTCTACCCGGGCCTGGATTTTAGTTTGTCGCTGCAACCGGAGGAAATTAGATGCGACACTTGCGAACGACCAAGGACAGTCTTCTGACCATGACCAGCGCGGTCGCGCTGATTGCGGCCTCAGTGACGATCGCCGCGCCGGCGCGCGCGGACGAAGCCGCCGCCAAGAAGTGGATCGACAGCGAATTCCAGCCGTCGACCCTGTCGAAGGACGACGCACTGAAGGAAATGCAGTGGTTCATCAAGGCCGCTGAACCCTTCAAGGGCATGGAGATCAACGTCGTCTCCGAGACGCTGACCACCCACGAATATGAATCCCGTACGCTCGCCAAGGCGTTCGAGGAAATCACCGGCATCAAGGTCAAGCACGACATCATCCAGGAAGGTGACGTCGTCGAAAAGATCCAGACCCAGATGCAGTCCGGCAAGAACGTCTATGACGGCTGGATCAACGACTCCGACTTCATCGGAACGCACTTCCGCTATGGCCAGGCCGTCGACCTGACCGACTGGATGGCGAAGGACGGTAAGGACGTCACCGACCCGATGCTTGACGTCAACGACTTCATCGGTAAGTCGTTCACGACCGCGCCGAACGGTCACCTCTATCAGCTGCCCGACCAGCAGTTCGCCAACCTCTACTGGTTCCGGTACGACTGGTTCACCAACCCCGACTACAAGGCCAAGTTCAAGGCCAAGTATGGCTACGATCTCGGCGTTCCCGTGAACTGGTCGGCCTACGAGGATATCGCTGAGTTCTTCACCAACGATATCAAGGAAATCAACGGCACCCGTGTCTATGGTCACATGGATTACGGCAAGAAGGATCCGTCGCTCGGTTGGCGTTTCACCGACGCCTGGCTGTCGATGGCCGGCAACGGCGACAAGGGCATTCCGAACGGTCTGCCGGTCGACGAATGGGGCATCCGCATGGAAGGCTGCCGTCCCGTCGGCTCGAGCGTCGAGCGCGGCGGCGACGTCAATGGTCCGGCGGCGGTCTACTCGATCGTGAAGTATCTCGACTGGATGAAGAAGTATGCTCCGCCGCAGGCACAGGGCATGACCTTCTCGGAGTCCGGTCCGGTTCCGTCGCAGGGTAACATCGCCCAGCAGATCTTCTGGTACACCGCCTTCACCGCCGACATGGTGAAGCCCGGTCTGCCCGTGATGAACGCGGACGGTACGCCGAAGTGGCGTATGGCTCCGTCGCCTCACGGCTCGTACTGGAAGGACGGCATGAAGCTCGGCTACCAGGACGTGGGATCGGCGACCTTGCTGAAGTCGACCCCGGTCGATCGCCGCAAGGCGGCTTGGCTCTATCTCCAGTTCATCGTCTCCAAGACGGTCAGCTTGAAGAAGAGCCATGTCGGTCTGACCTTCATCCGTGAATCCGACATCTGGGACAAGTCCTTCACGGAACGCGCGCCGAAGCTCGGCGGTCTGATCGAGTTCTACCGCTCGCCCGCGCGCGTGCAGTGGACCCCGACCGGCAACAACGTGCCTGACTATCCGAAGCTTGCTCAGCTCTGGTGGCAGAACATCGGCGATGCGTCGTCCGGTGCGAAGACGCCGCAGGCGGCGATGGATGCGCTGGCAGCCGCTCAGGACTCGGTCATGGAGCGTCTCGAGAAGTCGGGCGTGCAGGGTGCCTGCGGTCCGAAGCTCAACCCGAAGAAGACGGCCGAATTCTGGTACGACAAGTCGGCCAAGGACGGCAACATCGCTCCCCAGCGCAAGCTGGCGAACGAGAAGCCGAAGGGCGAAACCGTCGACTACGACACGCTGATCAAGTCGTGGCCGGCGTCGCCGCCGAAGCGCGCCGAAGCGAAGTAATTCGCGAGACATCATGATGGGCGGGCTCGTCCCGTCCGTTCATGAGAGCAGGAGGCCGGGAGCAATCCCGGCCTTTTGTCTTATTGGCTATTGCCTTATCGGCGGCGGTGATCTGAATTGGCCAAAATCCGGTTCTGAATGACTCGGATCCAGACGCGAGACTTCGCCATGCGCATGATTTTCCGTTGCGATCCAAAGCTGGCCGGTCATCTGCTGCGGCCGTTTCCCGCACGCAGCGCCCTGCCAGACTGGCTGCGGGCCATGCCGGCGACGGCGCATTCGGACATCCACGGCCGGGACATCCGCACGGTCAAGCAATGCCCGCCCTTCGTCGATGCGATGGCCTACGGTGTCATGATTCCGCTGCCGTGCGACATCAGGATCGAGGCCGGCGAATTTTCGTGGGATTGGGAGGTCCCCGAGCCTGAAACGGCGGGGCATCCGCGTGCGCCTCTGAGCTTCCATCCCGCCGCGCAGTTTGCTGCTGCGCCTTTCGCGAACGGACGCTCCGCTATCAAGTTCAACAGCTTCTGGACCATCGAGCTCGAGCCCGGCTGGTCGCTGTTCGCAACGCATCCCGTCAACCGGGATGATCTGCCGTTCCGCCTCGTGTCGGGTCTGGTCGACGCCGACCGCTTCCACGATGGCGGCATCAATTTTCCGGCCGTTTGGATCAAGCCTGAATTCTCTGGTGTCCTGGAAAAGGGCACGCCGATTGCGCAATGCTTTGCCGTTCCGCGGCAGGCGCCCGAGCTGGTGTTCGAGCCCTTCGACGAGGCGCACCGGCAATCCTACGCGAAGGTCGTCGCCGACGTTCTGGCTGCGCCCAATGTCTACCGCAAGCAGTTTCGCGCGAAACGTGGCCGGCTAACGCGCTAGAGCGCGCCGCAGCCCGTCCTCGTCGAGCCATAGACGGCCGTGCGAGGCCGACGTCAGCGCCATTGCGATCGAACCGAACAGCTGTGGACGCAGGCGATAGGCCTGGGCAAAGGCACCCATGGCGGCGTCGACGTCTCCACCCTCCTGCAGGGCAATGCCGAGATTGAGTGCGGCCTCGGCATGATCGGGCTTGATCTCGAGCGCCTTGCGGTAGGCGGTGGCAGCGCCGGCGTGATCGCGCAGATCCTGCCGCGCAACGCCGAGATCGAACCACACCGAAGCCGGTGCGCTCGCTGCGACCGCTTGCGCGAGCAGGTTTGCGGCGGTGGCGGCATCGCCATCCTCCCACGTCAGCCGTCCAAGCCGGGCCGTTGCTTCCTGATGACCAGGGATGACCTTGAGGATCGCCTGCCAGGCGCCGCGCGCCTGGTCTCGCAGTCCGGCCATATCGAGCGTTCGTGCCTTCTCGATGAACATCTCACGCTGCGGGCTGGTCGCGATCGCGGCATCGAGATGTTCGAGCGCGGCGTCGAATTGGCCTTCGCTGCGCGCGATGCGGGCGGCCAGCAGCCGGGTTGGCGCGTTGTTGGGCCGCTTGGCAAGACTGACGTCGATATGCGCATGGGCCGGGGCCAGGACGCCTCTGGAGAACAACACGGCGGCCAGCAGATGATGCAGCACCGGATCGGCAGGCGCGCGTGCAAGGCCTTTTTCGCACAGACGCTGCGCTTCGTCCGGCTTGCCCGCATTGAACGCTTCAGTCGCGCGGCGAACGAGTGTCTCGCTGTCATCCATCGCCGCATTAGAGCAAGGATGCGAGGGCCCAGCAATACGGGGCACCTGTTCGCGGCTGATCGATCAAGCTTGGTTCGTGACGGCGTGCTTGATTCGCTTTTTCCACAATCGAGGGAGCATACCCCTCGCGCTCTTGGTCGCGAGGGTCCTTCGCGGGACATGACGGCGCGCCACCCCGCTTGACTCCCTGTCATGCTGAATTCATGATCAGCATAATGCGATCGAAGTAATCGCATTTCGATTATTTGCGCTAGGGCTAATTGGCTGGCGTCGGTCCGTTCCGGAGGCGGGTGAATGGCATTGATCGAGGCGTTCAGGCAGCTGCTGGGCGACACGGCCGTGCTGACGCGCGAGGAGGATCTCGCGGGCCTGACCGAGGATTGGCGCGGCCGGTTTCGCGCGCCGGCGCTCTGTGCGGTCCTGCCCTCGACCACGGAGCAGGTCGCGGCGATCGTCCGTCTCTGTGTCGCTCATGAAACGCCGGTGCTGCCGCAGGGCGGCAACACCAGCCTGTGCGGCGGCGCGACGCCGTCAGGACAGGGTAAGCCGCCTGTCATCGTCGCGTTGACGCGCATGCGCCGGATCCGCTCGCTCGATCCCGTCAACAACACCATGGTGGTCGATGCCGGCTGCGTGCTGGCAACCATCCAGGAAGCTGCGGCGGCCGCCGGCCGGCTCTATCCGGTCAGCCTCGGCGCGGAAGGCTCGTGCCAGATCGGCGGCAATATCGGCACCAATGCCGGCGGCACCGGCGTGCTGCGTTACGGCAACACGCGCGATAATGTGCTCGGTCTCGAGGTCGTGCTTCCGGACGGCTCGATCTGGGATGGCCTCTACGCGCTGCGCAAGAACAACACCGGCTACGACCTCAAGCATCTCTTTATCGGCTCGGAGGGCACGCTCGGCATCATCACCGGCGCGGTGCTGAAGCTGCATCCGCTGCCGACGGCGGAAGCCGTCGCCTGGCTCGCGGTCGACAGTCCGCATCAGGCGCTCAAGGTGCTCGGCCTGTTCCAGGCGGCCTGCAACTCGCGGCTGTCCGCGTTCGAGCTGATGAATGCGAAGCAGATCGAGCTCGTACTGGAGCAGGTGCCGGGCCGGCGTTGTCCGGTCGCGGAGATCAACACCTGGCACGTGCTTATCGAACTCTCCGACACCGGCGATGCCGCCGCGCTCGCCGCGACGATGCAGACGGTGCTCGAACAGGCGCTGGAGGCTGGGCTCGTCAGCGACGGCGTCGTCGCGTCGAGCGAGGCACAGCGCAAGGCGATGTGGCTTGTGCGTCACAGCGTGTCGGAAGCCAACAAGAAGGCCGGTGTCGGCCTGACGTCGGACACCGCCGTGCCGGTCTCCAACGTGCCTGCTTTCATCGATCAGGCCATGGCGGCGGTGCGCGCGATCGTGCCGGATCTGACATTCGTCATCGTCGGCCACATGGGCGACGGCAACATCCATTTCATCCCCTTCTTCAGCTTTGCCGAATGGGACGCACTGCCGGAGCGCGACGAGACAGCGCAAAGGATCCGCCGCGTCATGAACGATGTCGCCAGTTCCCTGCGCGGCACCTTCAGTGCCGAGCATGGCGTCGGGCGCACGCTGACGGGCGAAATGACCCGCTACAAGCCGCCGGTCGAGCTCGCTCTCATGCGGGCGGTGAAGCAGGCATTCGACCCGTCCGGTCTGTTCAATCCTGGCCGCGTTCTGCCGCCGTCATCGGCGACTGAGGGGGCCCCAACTTCGCCGACCAATCCAACATCGTAGAGAGGGGACTGACATGACCAACGCATCGAAGCTCATCACTTCCCGCCGCCGCCTTCTGCTCGGCGCCGGAGCCGGCGCCGTCGCGCTTGCCGCGCCGTCCGTCTGGTCGCCGTCCCGCGCTGCTGGAAAACGCATCGTCGTGCGCGACGATGGCGGCATCTACACCAAGGCCTATGGTGCGGTGTTCTACCGTCCGTTCACCGAAGCGACCGGAATCGAGGTCGTCGGCGTGCAGGCCAATGCCGAGCCGGTCGCGCAGATCAAGACCATGGTCGACACCAAGAATTATACTTGGGACATGGCCAAGATCTCCTGGCCCGCGATCCAGATCCTGACTACCGGCGGCAAGCCTTATCTCGAGAAGCACGGCCTCGAAGCGGAGCCGGTGGTCAAGTCGCTCCCGGCCGAATACGCTTCGCCCTACGGAGTTGCCACCAACGTTTACACCACGGTGCTGGCCTATCGCACCGACGCCTTCAAGGGACGCAAGGCGCCGCAATCCTGGTCGGATTTCTGGAACGTGACGGACTTCCCTGCACGTCGTTCGGTGCGCAAGCATCCGTTCGACACGATCGAGGAAGCGCTGATGGGTGCAGGCGCGCCGACCGCGCAGGTCTACCCTTGCGATCTCGACAAGGCCTTCGCCTCGCTCGACAAGATCAAGTCCCAGGTCGCGGTGTGGTGGACCAGCGGTGCGCAGGTCGAGCAGATGCTGACCTCGGGCGAGATCGAGATGCTCCCGACCTGGGTGTCGCGCGCGCAGGCCGCGCAGGCAGCGGGTGCGCCCGTCGAGATCGTCTGGAACCAGGGTATCTGGGGCGCCGACAATTGGTCGATCCTGTCAGGCACGCCGAACGCCGATGCCTGCCGCGAGTTCATCAAGTTCGCCTCCGATCCGAAGCGGCAGGCGGCGCTCGTCGAATTCTTCCCGGCCGGCCTCACGCAGCCGGAGGCCTTCAACTACGTCAAGCCGGAGGTCGCCAAGAACTGCCCGACCTATCCTGATAACATCAAGGCCGGGCTGAAGATCGATGCGAAGTACTGGTACGACAACCAGGCCGCCGTCATCGAGCGCTTCAACAGCTGGATCCTGGCTTGAGCGGCTCGACCGGATCGGAGCGGCCCATGGTCTCGTCGAGCCTGCGCATTCGTGAGCTGTGCAAGCGCTATGGCGATTTCGTCGCGCTTGCGCCGACCAGCCTCGACGTCGCCAAGGGCGAATTCCTCACCCTGCTTGGCCCGTCCGGATCGGGCAAGACAACGCTGCTCAGCCTGATCGCGGGTCTCGCCCATCCCGACGAGGGACAGATCCTGATCGACGACACCGACGTCACGCATAGCGCCGCCTATGACCGCGACATCGGTGTCGTGTTCCAGAACTACGCGCTGTTTCCTCACATGACGATCGAGGACAACATCGCGTTTCCCCTCAAGATGCGGAAAGTCTCCGATACCGAGGCGCGCCGCCGCACAGCGGAGGCGCTGGAGACGGTGCGCCTGCCGCATGTCGCAAAGCGCTATCCGCGCGAATTGTCCGGCGGTCAGCAGCAGCGCATCGCGCTGGCGCGCTGCATCGTCTATCGCCCCGCCATCATCCTGATGGACGAGCCGCTGGGCGCGCTCGACAAGAAGCTGCGTGACCAGATGCAGCTCGAGATCAAGCGCATCCATCGCGAGCTCGGCACCACGATCGTCTACGTCACCCATGACCAGGAAGAGGCGATGACCATGTCGGATCGCATCTGCCTGATGAATGCGGGCGCGATCGAGCAGCTCGGCACGCCGCAGGATCTCTATTTCCGGCCGCGCTCGGTGTTCGTTGCCGACTTCCTCGGCGAGTCCAATCTGCTCAGCGCCACGGTGCACAGCGTCGATGGCGAGGAGCTCGACATCGTCCTCACCGAGCAGCTCGCGTCCTCGCGCGCGGTCGGCAATGGTTCTCGTTTCGCCGCCGGCGAGCCGGTCAAGGTCATGGTGCGCCCGCAGAACCTCGTGGTCGGCGAGGGCGGCCAGCTGTCCGGCCGGCTTACCGACGTGATGATCAGCGGCAGCCTGACGCGGCTCTATATCGCGCCGGAGACCGCGGGCCTGCCGCAGCTCGTGGCTGCGCATCCGACCCGCAGCGGATCTGCGCCTTACGAGATCGGTCAGCGCCTGTCGCTCGGGTGGCACGCGGCGGATGCCGTCGCCATTCATGACGGGAGGGGGATCTGAGCTTGGCCGGCATGCGCGCGATATCGCAGAGGCTGGCCTGGACGCGGGTCGCGATGGGCGCGCCGCTGGTGCTGCTGCTCGTGCTGTTCCTGATCTATCCCGTCGGCCAGCTGCTGCTGCTCAGCGTCTATGGCGACAATGGCTTCACGCTGGCGCCATATCGCCAGCTCTTTGCTTCAACGGTCTATCTCGACGTTCTCCTGATCACGCTGAAGATCTCGCTGGCCACCACGCTGGTCTGCGTCGTCGCAGGGTATCCGATTGCCTATCTGATCTCGGTCGTCGGCAAGGAGCGCAAGGCGACGCTGCTGTTCTGGGTGCTGCTGTCGTTCTGGACCAGCTTTCTCGTTCGCGCCTTCGCCTGGATCGTACTGCTCGGCCGGAACGGCGTCATCAACAAGCTGCTGCTCTCGCTCGGCATCATCTCGAGCCCTGCGAGCCTGCTCTACAATTTCGGCAGCGTCCTCGTCGGCATGGTCAATGCGCTGCTGCCGCTTGCCGTGCTGACCATGCTCTCGGTGATGGAGAATATCGACCGCAATTTGCCGCGCGCCGCCGCCACGCTCGGGGCGCGTCCGGGCATGGCGTTCTGGAAGATCTATTTTCCGCTGTCGCTGCCCGGCGTTGCCGCTGCCGGAATCATGGTGTTCGTCACCGCGATCGGCTTCTTCATCGTTCCTGCGCTGCTCGGCGGACGCCGCGAGACTATGATCACGCAGCTCATCATCGACCAGGTCCAGCAGACCATGAACTGGGGCTTCGCCGGTGCGATCTCGGTGCTGCTGCTGGTCGTCGTCCTCGTCGTCTTTGCCGCCTATGACCGGTTGCTCGGCCTGTCGACCATGACCGGCGCATCCGCAGCCCGCACTGCAAAGCCGTCGCGTTTGTCAGGACCGGTCACGAAGATGGGCGATGCGCTGCTCACGTTGCTCGGCGCCATCTCGGACCGGATCATTCTGCTGTGGCCGTCGCGCCGCCGCGACCGCAACCCTGACAAGGCTGGCCTCGGCTTGCAGGCCTTCGTCTGGACCATGCTGCTCATCATCAGCGCCCCGACGATTCTGATGATTCCGTTGTCATTCGGCACCGGCGGCCTGAACTGGCCCCCGCAGGGCTTTACTCTGCACTGGTACGAGACGGTGCTGAACTCGCCGGTCTGGACCCAGGCCCTGCTGCGCTCTCTTCTGGTCGGCATCGGCACCGGCCTGCTCGCCATGCTGATCGGCACGCCGGCCGCGTTCCTGCTGGTGCGAAGCGATATCAGCGGCAAGGCGGCGTGGCTCGCCTTCATCCTGTCGCCGATCGTGGTGCCGCGCATGATCATCGCGGTCGGCCTGTTCTACGTCTTCGCGCGCATCGGCCTCGTCGGCAGCGCCGTCGGCCTCGTTCTCGGCCACACCGTCGTCGCCGTGCCTTACGTGGTCATGACCATGATGGCCGTGCTGCGCAATTACGACACGCGGCTCGATCAGGCCGCGCAGAGCCTTGGAGCGCGCCCGTTCGCGATGCTGCGCTTCGTTACCTTCCCGATCCTCGGCGCCGGCATGATGTCGTCGTTCCTGTTTGCGTTCGCGACCTCGTTCGACGAATTGACCATCGCGCTGTTCGCCACCGGCGGTCTCAACGCGACGCTGCCGAAACAGTTCTGGGACGAGGTGACGCTTCAGGTCTCACCCACGATCGCCGCCGTCTCGACCTGCCTGTTCGTTTTCATGGGGCTTCTCATCTTCGTCGCCGAACGCCTGCGCCGGCGTGCCGCCGCGAGATAGAAGCGCCGCCGTTCAACCAGAGGTTCTCGCGTCATGCTCACTGCCATCAATCTCCGCGGCCTGTTCCCGGCCGTTCCGACCCCGGTCAAGGCCGACGACACCATCGATGCCGGCGCGGTGTCTTCTATGTTCGACTGGCTCAACAAGCACGGCATCGACGGCGTGGTGCCGCTCGGTGGCACCGGCGAATACGGCGCGCTGGCCAGAGCCGAGCGGATCAAGATGGCTGGCCTGTCGGTGAAGGCGATGGCGGGCAAGGGCCCGGTCATCGCGGGCGTGCTCGACACCGGCTTCCACGATGCCTTGCAGGCGGGCCGTGAATTCGCAGCCGAGGGCGTGGACGGCCTGCTGGTTCTTACGCCATATTATACCAACCCGACTCAGGCGGGCGTTCGCGACTATTTCCTGCGCTATGCCGATGCTTCGCCGGTGCCTGTCCTGATCTACGAGATTCCCTATCGCACCCGGATCGCGATCGAGCCCAGGATCCTGCATGAGCTCTCCAGGCATCCCAACATCATCGGTATGAAGGCGTGCAATCTCGACATGTACCATTTCCTTCAGGTCGTGGCGGGTGTCGACGAGAGCTTTGCGGTGCTGAGCGGCGAGGACAGCCTGTTTCCGCTGCATCTGGCGGCGGGCGCGACTGGCGGCATCGTCGTCACCGCATGTCTTCTGCCGCGCGCCTGGCGCGCGATCTACGAGACGGCTATTGCGGGTCGCACGGCAGAGGCGCTGCGCCTGCACCGGCGCCTGATCCCGTTCATGAACATGGCGTTTGCCGAAACCAATCCGGGGCCGATGAAGGCGGTGATGGAGATGATCGGCGTCGACGCACCGCGCATGCTGGCCCCGCTGGTACAGCCGGCGCCGGCGCTGGTCTCGGCATTCCGTGCTGAGCTGAAGAAGCAGCTGGCGCTCACCGAAAACGTTGGGTGACGAAAGGACGACGACATGGCGCGTAGCGGCCAGGGCGGATCAAGGAAGGCTGTAAAAGCCAAGAGCTCGGATAAATCTCGCGCAGAAAAGCGCATCGAGAAGGGCATCGAACCGGCACGCTCGTCCCTGTTCGTCGGCTCGACCGAGAAGGCGTTCCAGGTTCTGCATGCCTTCGACGGGCCGCGGCGCTACATGACGCTCGCCGATATTGCGCGCGCCGCCGAACTCGACCGTAGCGCCACCCAGCGCCTGGTCTATACGCTGGAGACGCTCGGCTATCTCAAGCGGATCGAGGGCACGCGCAATTACGGCCTCACATCGAAAGTGCTGCAGTTCTCGCACAGCTATCTCAAGGCCAACGAGCTCATCGACAAAGCCTCGCCTTATCTGCTCGACATGAGCCGTAATCTCGGCGAGACCTGCAACCTGCATGAGCTCGACGGCCACGAGGTCGTGTTCGTGGCGCGCTTTCCCGGGCAGCACCTGATCCATATCGATTTCGTGATCGGAAGCCGGCTGCCGGCCTATTTCACGGCCTCCGGCATCGCAATCCTGGCGGCCCTTCCTGAGGCGGAGCAACAGAACCTCTTGAAGCGTACGCGGCTTGAGCCACTTACGCCCTATACGATCACGGATTCCGGTAAGCTCACGGAGCAGGTGCGTCTCGCCGCCAAGCGCGGCTATTCGATCCAGATCAACCAAAGCGTCATGGGCGATATTTCCGTTGCGGCGCCGATCATCGACGAGCACGGGCGGCCTATCGCCGCGGTCAACATCTCCGTGCCTACGACGCGCTGGACCACGGAGCGTGTCGAGGCCGAGCTCGTTCAGCACGTTCACGTCGCCGCAACCTCGATCTCCAAGTCCAAGTTCAAACGCTACGCGGCCTGAAACGCCGATGTCGATGCTCCTCAATGCCAGCGATTATCGCCGCCGCGCGCGACGATTCCTCCCGCGCGGGCTGTTCGAGTACATCGATCGCGGCTCGGAGGACGAAACCGCATTGACGCGCCTGCGTGCCTCGCTTGACGCCATAACCTTGCTGCCCGCGGTGCTGACGGGGCACGACCGGCGCGATCTCGACACGGTGTTGTTCGGCCGGAGGATCGCCGCGCCCCTCGTTGTCGCGCCGACGGCGCTCGCCGGTCTCGTTTCGCATGATGGAGAGACGAAGCTTGCTCGCGCCGCCTCGCGCGTCGGCATTCCCGTCTGCATCTCGACGCAATCGGTGACATCAGTGGAGACGATCCGGCGCGGCGCGCCGGATGCCTTGCTCTGGTTCCAGCTCTATGTCTGGCGCGATCGCGCCTTGACCGCACGCCTCCTGGAGCGTGCGAGCGCCTGCGGTTGCGACAACCTGCTCGTCACCGTCGATACGCCGGTCTCGCCGAACCGGGAGTATAATGCTCGCAACGGTTTCGGCATTCCCTTCAAGCCGAGGCTGCGCAGCATGATTGACGTGGCACTGCATCCAGGTTGGCTGTTCGGGGTCCTCGCGCGCTATCTCATGGGCGAGGGCGTGCCGAGCTACGGTCACTATCCGGACGCATTTCGCACCGCCATCACCCGCGTTGATATCGCCGAGGCGGTCCGGCTCGAGCCTCGGCTGAGCTGGGACGACATGCGCTGGCTGCGCGAGATCTGGCCAGGCAAGCTCACCATCAAGGGCGTGCTCGCGGTGGAGGATGCCGAAAAGTCGGTCGAGATCGGTGCCGATGGCATCGTGGTCTCGGTCCATGGCGGGCGCAATCTCGATTGTCTGCCAGCCCCCGTGGATTGCATTCCGGCGATTGTCGGCGCGGTGAAGGGGCGTCTGACGATTCTGGCCGACAGCGGCGTCCAGCGCGGCACCGACGTCCTCAAATATCTTGCGCTGGGCGCGGAAGCCGTGCTTCTCGGCCGCTTGCCGTTGTGGGGTCTTGCGGCCGGCGGAGAGGCGGGCGCCGAAGCCGTCCTGCGCATGGTCCTGTGCGAGATGGATACCGCCATGGCTTTCCTGGGAGCACATTGCATTCCGGCCTTGCGGAATGGGCGCGCGATCGCGCTACGGAACTAAGATCAACTGCAACATTTGGAAAACCGCCATGTCCGTCAAATCAGCACCGCAGACGCATACCGCCAATCCCGATCTTGCCGGCGAAGTCGACAGGCTTCTCGCCGCGCTCGGCGTCAAGCGCTCCGACTATACCGAGGGCACCCTCGTCGTTCGTACGCCGATCACCGGCGGGATCATTGGCCGCGTCATGGAGATCGGCGCAGCCAAAGCTGGCGGCGTGATCGAACAGGCGCACGCGGCGTACCTCGGCTGGCGGTTGGTGTCGCCACCCAAACGAGGGGAGCTCGTGCGGCTGTTCGGCGAGGAACTGCGCGCCAGCAAAGAGGCTCTGGGCCGACTGGTGTCGATCGAGGTCGGCAAGATTGTCTCCGAAGGTCTCGGCGAGGTTCAGGAAATGATCGACATCTGTGATTTCGCGGTCGGCCTGTCGCGGCAGCTCTACGGCCTGACGATCGCGACTGAGCGCGGCGAGCATCGCATGATGGAAAGCTGGCATCCGCTTGGCGTCACCGGCATCATCTCTGCGTTCAATTTTCCTGTCGCCGTGTGGGCTTGGAACGCAGCCCTGGCGCTCGTGTGCGGCAACAGCCTCGTCTGGAAGCCGTCGGAGAAAACACCGCTGACCGCGCTTGCGACACACGCCCTGTTTGAGCGCGCGCTCAAACGCTTCAATGACGCCGGCGGAGGCGCGCCGCAGGGTCTCGCGGCGGTGCTGTTCGGCGGCCGTGCGATCGGCGAGGTGCTCGTCGACCATGCGAAGGTGCCGCTGGTCTCGGCCACCGGCTCCACGACGATGGGACGTGCGGTGGGTCCGCGGCTCGCCAGCCGGTTCGCCCGGGCGCTGCTCGAGCTCGGTGGCAACAACGCGGCGATCGTCGCGCCGACGGCCGACCTCGATCTCACGCTGCGTGGCGTTGCTTTTGCCGCGATGGGAACGGCGGGACAGCGCTGCACGACGTTGCGTCGCCTCTTCGTCCACGAGAGCGTCTACGACAGCTTTGTGCCGCGCCTGAAGCAGGCCTATGCATCCGTGACCGTCGGCTCTCCACTGGAAGGCGGTAACCTGGTCGGTCCGCTGATCGACGGCGCGGCCTATCGCGCGATGCAGAGTGCGCTCGAGGCTGCGAACGCTGCCGGAGGGCAAGTCCAGGGTGGCGAGCGCATTGCCATCGAAGGGGCGGCTGACGCTTACTATGTCCGCCCGGCGCTGGTCGAAATCGCGGCGCAGACCGGACCGGTGGAGCACGAGACCTTTGCGCCGATCCTCTACGTGATAAAGTATCGCGATTTCGATGCCGTGCTCGAATTGCACAATGCGGTTCCGCAGGGGCTGTCGTCGTCTATCTTCACCAACGATCTGCGCGAAGCGGAAACATTTTTGTCGGCGCGTGGCTCCGATTGCGGCATTGCCAACGTCAATATCGGCCCATCCGGCGCGGAGATTGGAGGCGCCTTCGGCGGCGAGAAGGAGACCGGCGGCGGACGCGAGTCCGGATCCGACGCGTGGAAAACGTATATGCGGCGAGCGACCAACACCATCAATTACGGCCGCACGCTCCCGCTTGCTCAAGGCGTCAAGTTCGACGTGGTGTGACCGATCCAAAAGTGCATCTGGAGCGCATACGCATCGCCGCTATGCGAGGCCGGGGCGTACTGTCATGCCCCGCCCCCGTGCGCAATTGCGCAACTAGGCGGGGCATGACAGCGATCACGTGGACCTACTCCGCCGGCTCGGCCGCCAGCGTCGGGTAATCGGTGTACCCCTTGGCGCCGCCGCCGTAGAACGTGTTCTTGTCCCAATCGTTCAGCGTTGCGCCCTGCTTCAGCCGCTCGACCAGATCGGGGTTGGAGATGAACGGCTTGCCGAAGGCGATCAGATCGGCGGCGTTGGCGTCCAGTACCTTGCTGGCGAGATCGAAATCGTAACCGTTGTTGGCCATGTAGGTGCCGGAGAAGCGCTTGCGCAAGGACCCATAATCGAACGGCGCGAAGTCACGCGGGCCGCCCGTGGCGCCTTCGACAACGTGGAGATAGACGAGCTTCAACGCGTTGAGGCCGTCGGTGATGTAGTCAAACAGCGCCTGCGGGTTGGAATCCGAAATATCGTTGGCGGGCGTCACCGGTGAGATGCGGATGCCGGTGCGATCGGCGCCGGCTTCGGCCGCGACGGCCCTGGAGACTTCCAGCATCAATTTCGCGCGGTTCTCGATCGAGCCGCCATAGGCATCGGTGCGCTTGTTGGCGCCGTCCTTGGCGAACTGGTCGAGCAAATAGCCGTTGGCGCCGTGGATCTCGACACCGTCGAAGCCAGCCTCGAGCGCATTCCTGGTGGCGCGCTTGAAATCGTCGATGATGCCGGGAATTTCGGAGAGCTCGAGCGCGCGGGGCTCGGAGACATCGGCAAAGGTGCCGTTCACGAACGTCTTGCCCTTGGCGCGGATTGCGCTCGGCGCCACCGGGGCTGCGCCACCTGCCTGGAGGTCGACATGCGAGATGCGGCCGACATGCCAGAGCTGGATGAAGATCTTGCCGCCGCGCTCATGCACCGTGTCGGTCACCTTGCGCCAACCGGCGACCTGATCCTTGCTGTAGATGCCGGGAGTGTCCTGATAGCCCTGGCCCTGCTGCGAGACCTGGCTCGCTTCGGTGATCAAGAGGCCCGCGGAAGCGCGTTGGCCATAGTACTCGGCCGCGAGCGGCGAGGGGACGAAGGTGCCGGGCGCGGCGCGGTTGCGCGTCAGCGGTGCCATCGCGAGGCGGTTGGCCAGCGTGATCGGGCCGAGTTTGTAGGTCTCAAACAATTTGGTCGGACGGCTCATTGATGTGCTTCCAGGGGTTAAGAGGTCTGGAACACTTGTGCATTGCGACATCAGGCGCAAGGGATGAGCCATTCGGAAAGTGCAGGCGAGCTGCGCGGCAGGCACCGCGCAGCATGATTCATCTGCATTTTCGGCCGCGGCAGCAGAATTCCGCTACGCGGTCGTGCGATCCAGCAAATCAGTTGGCGCCGAGGAAATCGCGTTTGCCGATCTCGACGCCGTTGTGGCGCATAATGCCGTGAGCGGTCGTGACGTGGAAATAGAAGTTCGGTAGCGAGACTCCACTGAAGAACTGCTGGCCCTTGAGTGTCATGGTCCGGTCCGGTCCCGCCGGGAAGGTCACGTCCTTGGTGTCGGCGCCCTCGAACTGCTCCGGCTTGTACGACTTCACATAGTCGATGGTCCTGGCGAGCCGCTGCTTCAGCTCCTCGAACGTCTTTTCCGTATCGGGCATCGAAGGCAGCTCGCTATGAGTCAACCGGGCGCAGCCCTTGGCAGCGAAATCGCTGGCAAGCTGGATCTGCTTCGACAGCGGCAGCATGTCAGGGAAGAGGCGCGAGCCGAGCATGACGCTCGGGTCGATCTTCTTGGCCGCGCAATGCGCCTCGGCCTTGGAGAGCAGGCCGGTCAAGCTGTTCAGCATTTGCAAATAGGCGGGGACGACGGCGTCGTAGAAGGACATGTGATGCTCGCTTCAATGATGGGAGATCTCAGGCGAAAACCTGAGCCACTCACATGGGAGCCTCATGGAATAATACAATCGCGAAAATGGCTTGTGCGGTGCGAAAATTCTACCGCACCGTCGCCTGGGGCTGCACCTGTGCCGTGCCGCCGCGCATGCGGGCCAGGAGCTCGGCGGTCGGCCAGGAATCGGCCGGCAGGCTGTATTTGATCTGCATCGCTTTTACGGCGGTGCGGCTCTGCTGGCCCAGCACGCCGTCGATCTTGCCGACATTGAAACCGGCGCGCACCAAGAGCTGCTGCAATTCCTTGAGCTCGTTGAACGGCAGTTGCGCGACCGGCCCGCTGGCCTTGCGCATCGGAGGCGCGCCGGCAATGCGGGTGGCGAGATAGCCCGCGGTGGTCGAATAGATCAGCGAGTTATTCCATTCGGTATAGGCCGCGAAATTCGCATAGGCCATGAAGGCCGGTCCGAAGCGTCCCATCGGCAGCAGCACGGACGCTGCGAGATTGTCGTTCGGCAGCGGCCTTCCGTCGGGATAGGTGACGCCGAACTGCGCCCATTTCGAGCGCGGCAGCTGCACGCTGAGGTCGGTCTGATCCCATGGCAGGTTTTGCGGCACCTTGATCTCTTCCAGCCAGGGCTCGCCGCGCCGCCATTTCAATCCGTTGGCGATGTAGTTGGCGGTCGAGCCGATCACGTCGTCTTCGCTGCGCAGGAGGTCGCGCCGCCCGTCGCCGTCATAGTCGACGGCGTAGTTGACGTAGTGCGTCGGCAGGAACTGCGTCTGGCCGAGCTCGCCGGCCCAGGAGCCGATCATCTCGTCGGGCGTGAGATCGCCGCGATCGATGATCTTCAGCGCCGCGATGGTCTCGTTCACGAACATCTCGGAACGTCGGCAGTCATAGGCCAGCGACACCAGCGATTTCAGCGTCGGCAGATTGCCCATGTTGGCGCCGAAGTCGCTCTCCAGCCCCCAGAAGGCGGCGATCACCGCCGGCGGCACGCCGTACTCCTTCTCGGCACGTGCGAATGCTGATGCGTGGTGCTTGATGTGCTGCTGGCCGTTCTGCATGCGATAGGGCGCGGCCATGCGGCCGGCGAATTCGGTGAAGAGCTGGCCGAACACGCGCTGACCGCGGTCGCGGTTGACGATGCCCTGGTCATAGATGAGATAGGGCGAAGCCTCCGATATCGTTCGTTGCGACACGCCCGCGGCAACGGCCTGCTGTTTCACGTCGGCGAGGAAACGATCGAAACTCGCTCCGGCGTGGCACGATGCTGCGCGCGGCGAGGGCGCGGTGGCCTTTGGCGCGGCAGGCCGTGCGGGCGGTGGGGCGAATTGGGCGGAGGCCGGAAGGGAGAGCGTGAGAAGAGCGGCGGCCGCGATCACAAATCGGGTCTTGGACATGAGGTTTCCGGAAGGGAGGAGACGCTTGGATTCTGGACGAAGTTTAATGGAATGATCCGGTCCAAACCAGTGCCGCGGCTCCGCGACGCACCCTGAAACCTTGCAGGCCGGCCGGGGTCATTCCTACCTCATGTCTGCCGGACATCAACGCCCCAGTGCTCGTGACCGGCCCGGGAGACGGCCATGAATTATCTTCGTACCGCAATGCTTCTTGCAGGCCTCACGGCCCTGTTCATGGGCGTGGGCTATCTGATCGGCGGCGCGGGCGGCGCCATGATCGCGCTCGTCATTGCCGCCGCGACCAATCTCTTGACCTACTGGAACTCCGACCGCGCGGTGCTCTCGATGTACGGCGCCCATGAGGTCGACCGCCAAAGCGCGCCGGAGCTGGTCGGGCTCGTTGCCGAGCTTGCGGGCCGCGCCGGCCTGCCGATGCCGCGCGTGTTCGTGATGGACGAGGCGCAGCCCAACGCGTTCGCGACCGGCCGCAATCCCGAGAACGCCGCCGTCGCCGTCACCGTCGGCCTGATCAACCAGCTCGGCCGCGAGGAGCTCGCCGGCGTGATCGCGCATGAGCTCGCCCATATCAAGAACCACGACACGCTGCTGATGACCATCACCGCGACCATTGCGGGCGCGATCTCCATGCTGGCGCAGTTCGGCATGTTCTTCGGCGGCAACCGCGACAACAATGGGCCCGGCATTGTCGGCTCGATCCTGATGATGATTCTCGCCCCGCTCGGGGCCATGCTGGTGCAGATGGCGATCAGCCGCACCCGCGAATACGCCGCCGACAATCTCGGCGCGCGCATTGCCGGCCAGCCGATGTGGCTGGCGTCGGCGCTGGTGAAGATCGACAACGCCGCGCATCAGGTGCCGAACTTCGATGCCGAGCGGAATCCGGCGACCGCGCATATGTTCATCATCAACCCGCTGTCGGGCCATGGCGTCGACAATCTCTTCGCCACCCACCCCTCGACCGAGAATCGCATCGCTGCACTCCACCAGCTCGCGGCCGAGCTGGGGCCGCGGGCCGCGCCGTCGGTCGGTGCCAACGAGAACTATCCGCCGCAGGGACCCTGGGGCCGCTCGTCCTCGCGCGGTCCCTCCAACGGATCCTCACGCGGGCCTTGGGGCTGATGCGGAACCGGTCGGATTTTGCCCGGCTTTGTGACCTGGCGCACAGAGAACCACCCCGGCCGGTGTTAACACCTCACCGAGAATGTTCCTTCGAAAGGGGATGCGTGGCCGGCTTGTCGCCGGTCACCGTCGAAGATGACCAAAGCCGCAATGTCATTGTTGATCGTCCTGGGCGTGGCCGTCGGCCTGTCCACCCATACGGTCGTGAATTGCGGCGATGAGGATGAGCCCGACATCTGCTCGGCCGTGATCGGCTTCTCGCCGTTTCGCGGCTCCCTGATCGCCTTCGCCTATGAGGGGCGCGGACGGATCGCGCTGCGTCACGGCGACAGTGGCCGGGCGGTCGCCGATTTCAATGAAGCCATCCACCTCAATCCCAACCGCGCCTCGCTCTATCGCGACCGCGCGCTGGCCTACCGGCAAAACGGTGAACTGGATCTTGCGATTGCCGATTATGACGAGGCGATCGCGCTCGATCCCAAGCCCGCCGCGCCCTATCGCGAGCGTGGGCTCGCGCTCGCCGCCAAGGGCGATCTCGACCGCGCCATCCTGAGCTACAGCACGGCGGTCCGTCTCGATCCGTCAGACCCGCAGGCCCGCCTCGATCGCGGTCTTGCATTCCTCGCCCGCGGCCAGGCCGATGATGCGCGCGCCGATTTCGAAGCCGCCCTCGCGCTGCCTCCCGGCAAGGACGGTCGCGCACGCGATGCCGCGCGCGCCAAGCTCGCCGAGCTGACGCACGCCGAACCGACCCAGGTCGCCACACCGCTGCGGTGATTACTTGGCCTTCTTGGCCTTGGCCTTCTTCGCCTTCGCAGCCTTCTTGACCGGCTTTTCCTTGGCCGGCTTCTCCGCCTTCACCTCGACAGGCGTGCTGGCCGCCAGCCGCATCGCGCGAGCGTAGCTGTCGGCGACGTTGTCGGCGGACATCTGCAGGCGCCTTGCGGCAGCGGCGGCCTGCTCCATGGTGACCTTGGCCATCATCTTGAAGCGGGTGCCGGTCTCCTTGCCCTTGGCCTTGGCCGCAAGGCCGGTGAAGCGATCGCGCCGCTCCTTGGCGCGGGACATCAGGCCCGCATGCAGCTGTCTGGCCAGTTGCCGGATCACGACATCCAGGTCGGCGTCCGCCATGTCTTCCATCCTCTTCGAAACAGTCTCAATCGATGCGGCGGGACTATGCAGATCAGCCCCCTCCTTGGCAATTCCCGGAAGGCCGTCATCCGCAGCTTCCGGCTGCCAAAACGGAAAAGCCGCGCATTTTCGCGCGGCTTTTGGCATTGGTCTGGCGCTGGAGCGCGGTCTCGGCCTTATTTCAGCGAGGCAACCGGTCCGCTCGCGTTTGCCGCGGGATCGGGGTCGAAGCCGAACACACCGACCAGATATTTGTAATAGTCGGGCATCTTCTCCTTGAGCGTGTCGCGGGTCTTGGGGTCCTGGTAGTCGCTCTTTCCGGTCAGGAAGATGCTGGCGGTCACCGCAAAGAATTCCATGTGATTCTTCATCGCATAGGCTTCCTTGGGCAACAGGTCCTTGGATTTGGCGTAGGCGTAATAGCTGATCACGCCCTTGTTGGCGTAGCCGTCGGGCAGCAGCCGCGCATGATAGGCGTGCAGCATCTCGTGGAGCAGCACGGCCTCCTTCTCGTAACGCATCATGTCCGGCCGGACCATGATCACGCCAAGCCCGGAATCGACCGCGAGGTCGACGGCATTCGGATTGGTCCAGCGCTGCTTGTCGTGGTCCCACACGGTGAGCGTGCGCGGCGTGGTGCGCTGGACGTCAGGCGTGACCCGGCCGTAGCACGCGGTCGCGGCGCCTTCGTCGAGGCAGGCGAGCTCGCTCGCGATGATCGGGACGGTGCGGAAGAAGCGCATCACGCGCGGCGACAGGCCGGCGGCCTCGACGACGTCGATCTGCTGCTTGAGATTGTCGGTGAGCTTGTCGAGGTCCTTGCGATCGGACGCCTCCGACATGTCGAACATGTAGCCGCGGTAGCTCTGGAAGCCGGGCGGCAGCGCCTTCGCGGCATCGGCGGATGCGACGTCGAGCGAGCCGGCGTTGGACGGAGTGGCGAACAGCGCGCCGGCAATGGTCGCGGTCAGCAGCAACGCAATGCGCATGATGAAAACCCCCTGATGTCACTTCACGCGGCAGGACAGGCTGCTCTTGTTTGCGAAAAGTGAGTGGGGCGAGACTAAGGCGCCGATGTTGAGGCGCGCTTAATCCTGGGTTGCAGATCACGGCAGTGGGTTAGGGCAGGGTTAACCAAGCCGTAGATCGGCGGCGCGCTTCGGCGTAACATCTCCCACGGGCGCGATGCCCAGATCACGAGCCGGAAGGGAGGATGCCCATGTATGCCGCCATCCGTCAGGCCAAGGCGAAGAGCGGAAGCGCCGAAGAGCTGGCGCGCCGGATCAAGGACGGTGCCGTTCCGATCATCAGCGACGTCGACGGCTTCAGGGCCTATTACGTCGTCTATGCCGGCGACGACACGGTGACCGCGATCTCCATCTTCGACAAGTTCGAGCAGGCCGAGGAGGCGAACAAGCGCGCCATCGCCTGGATCGAGAAGGATCTCGGCCCGCTGCTGGCAGGCCACGCGAGCGCCGCGGCGGGACCGGTGATCGTGCATACGCTGGCGTAGGATAGGCGCGAGCTCTTTCCTCGCGTCGTCCCGGCGTAGGCCGGGACCCATACCCCCAGGGAGCAGTTGTGGCGCGAGATCGGAGCTACCTGTCTTCGCCAAACTCAATCTCGTGGTTATGGGTCCCGGCCTTCGCCGGGACGACATGGACGTTGTGGCTTGCTACACCGCACCCCCTCACAGCTCCCTTGCATTCGAGAACGCGAAGCTCGACACCCTTCTCGTCGTCTCATCCAGAATCAGCGTGCGCGTGATCGGTGGCTCGGCGCGCTGGGCGCAGTTTTCGCGCTCGCACAGGCGGCAGTTGACGCCGATCGGCGTGCCTTCCGTCTTCTCCAGGTCCATGCCGGCCGCGTAGGTCAGGCGCGCGGCGTGGCGGATCTCGCAGCCGAGGCCGATGGCGAAGCGCGGCTGCGGCAGCGGGTGCGGCGCCACGGGCCGCCGCACCATCTGCGCGATCGAGAAATAGCGCGTGCCGTCGGACAGCTCGATCACTTGCTTGAGCAGGCGGTCCGGCGTGTCGAAGGTCGAATGCACGTTCCAGAGCGGGCAGGTGCCGCCGAATTTCGAGAACGGGAAGGTGCCGGACGAAAACCGCTTCGACACGTTGCCGGCATTGTCGACGCGGAGCAGGAAGAACGGAATGCCGCGCGCGTTCGGCCGTTGCAATGTGGTGAGGCGATGGCAGACCTGCTCGAAGCCGGAATTGAAGCGCTGCGCCAGCACGTGGATGTCGTAATTGAGCGCTTCGGCCGCGGCGAGGAAGGCCGGATAGGGCATCATCACGGCCGCGGCAAAGTAGTTGCCGAGCGTGATCCGGAACAGCCGCCGCGGCGCGTCGTCGAGCGGGCCGGCGCGGCTGATGATGGTCTCCAGCGCTTGCGCGCATTCGCCTAAGCCCAGCTGGAAGGCGAGCTGGAAGGCGCGGCCGGGCGGGTCGACCAGCTCGGAGATCAGCAGCTGGCGGCGGTGGCGGTCGAAGCGCCTCAGCGTCTCGCGCATCACGTCGACAGGCATGATGCGGGTCTGGACCGAATGCTTCTCGCGTAGGCGCGCAGCGAGAGCGGCATAGAGCCCTTCCGCCGGCACGTTCAGCTCGTCCCGCAAGGCTTCTGCGGCCTGTTCCAGCTCCGGAAAATAGTTCCTGTTAGCCTCGATCAGCTCGCGGACGCGCTCGACCGGATTGGCCTCATAGCGCGTGCCGACATCGCGGTCGGCCATCTGGGCGGCGGCCAGGGTCTCGCCCTGCCGCGCTTCGGTATAGGCCGCGTAGAGCCGCTGCAGCGCATGGGTGACGCCGGGGCAGAGCTCGGCGAGGTCGCGCAGCTCCTGCTTGGGCACGTCGATCTGGCGGAACAACGGATCGGAGAAGATCTCGTTGAGCTCGGCGAAGAAGCGGTCCTCGTCGGCGGTGGCGAGATCGCGCAGATCGAGGTCGTAGGTTTCGGCGAGCCGCAGCAGGATCTGCGCGGTCACCGGCCGCTGGTTCCGCTCGATCAGATTGACGTAGCTCGGCGAGATCCCGAGCCCCTCGGCGATCTGGGTCTGCGACAGCCCCAATTGCTGCCGGATCCGCCGGAAGCGCGGGCCGACGAACAGCTTTTTCCCGGACTCGGCGGCCATGTCTCAGAATCTCCGTGTGCATCAAGGATAGCTTTGCTGACCTATATTTTTATATTTTTTTACAAAATAACATCTGTTACATGTTCTTATGTTACATGACATCACCAATAAAATACAAGCCATCTATACGAAGTTTCCGTTTTCGCGTTTAGCTCTGAGCACGCATTTCGCAATGCAGTGTCAAGAATGTCGATGGCTCGCCATCGCCATCGTCAGCGAAAAGGATCAGGCTCATGAACTACCAGCCCCGTGGCATCAGCACCCTGCAGGGTCCGTCCTCGTATCAGAGCGAGATCGAGGCAGCCCAGGCGCTCCTGAAGACCCAGCCGACCTGGAACGGCGTGACGGCCGAGGCTGTCGCACGCATGCGCCTGCAGAACCGCTTCAAGACCGGCCTCGACATCGCCCGCTACACCGCGGCGCTGATGCGCGCCGACATGGCCGCCTATGACAACGACCCGACCAAGTACACGCAGTCGCTGGGCTGCTGGCACGGCTTCATCGCCCAGCAGAAGCTGATCTCGGTCAAGAAGCATTTCGGCGGCAAGACCGATCGCACCTATCTGTACCTCTCCGGCTGGATGATCGCGGCGCTGCGGTCCGAGTTCGGCCCGCTGCCCGACCAGTCGATGCACGAGAAGACCGCGGTGCCGGCGCTGATCGAAGAGCTCTACACCTTCCTCCGTCAGGCCGATTCCCGCGAGCTCAATGACATCTTCCGTCTGCTCGACAAGGCGCGCAAGGAAGGCGACAAGACCCGCGAGAAGGAGTTGATCGCGAAGATCGACGGCTTCCAGACCCATGTCGTCCCCGTCATCGCCGATATCGACGCCGGCTTCGGCAACGCCGAGGCGACCTATCTGCTCGCCAAGAAGATGATCGAGGCGGGCGCCTGCGCGCTCCAGATCGAGAACCAGGTCTCGGACGAGAAGCAGTGCGGTCACCAGGACGGCAAGGTCACCGTGCCGCACGAGGTGTTCATCGCGAAGATCCGCGCCTGCCGCCACGCCTTCCTCGAGCTCGGCGTTGAAGACGGCGTCATCGTCACCCGCACCGACTCGCTCGGCGCCGGCCTGACGCAGCAGATCGCCGTCAGCCACAAGCCGGGCGACATCGGCGACCAGTACAACAGCTTCCTCGACTGCGAGGAAATCACCGCGGCGAACGCGCGCAACGGCGACGTCATCATCAACCGCAACGGCAAGATGATGCGTCCGAAGCGGCTGCCCTCGAACCTCTACCAGTTCCGTCCCGGCACGGGCGAGGACCGCTGCGTGCTCGACAGCATCACCTCGCTGCAGAACGGCGCCGACCTGCTCTGGATCGAGACCGAGAAGCCGCATATCGAGCAGATCGCCAAGATGGTCGACCGCATCCGCGAGGTCATCCCGAACGCCAAGCTCGCCTACAACAACTCGCCGTCGTTCAACTGGACCATCAACTTCCGTCAGCAGGTTTACGATGCATGGAAGGAAGCCGGCAAGGATGTCAGCAAGTACAACCGCGCCGACCTGATGAAGCCGGAATACGACGAGACGCCGCTGGCGCTTGAAGCCGACGAGCGCATCCGGACCTTCCAGGCGGATTCGGCCAAGCGTGCCGGCATCTTCCACCACCTGATCACGCTGCCGACCTATCACACGGCCGCGCTGTCCACCGACAACCTCGCCAAGGAATATTTCGGCGAGCAGGGCATGCTCGGTTACGTGAAGAACGTCCAGCGCCAGGAGATCCGTCAGGGCATCGCCTGCGCCAAGCACCAGAACATGGCCGGCTCCGACATCGGCGACGACCACAAGGAATATTTCGCAGGCGAAGCTGCCCTGAAGGCGGGCGGCGCGCACAACACCATGAACCAGTTCGGCTAACGAATCTCGACTTCGACAGGAGACTGACAATGACCAAAGGCAGCAATTTCTGGGTGATCGGCGGCGAGTTCGGCTCGATGAACTTCCACAAGCTCGTCGAAGGCTCGGCCCAGGTCAAAGGTCCGTTCAAGACCCGCAAGGAGGCCGAGGACTGCTGGCGCGAGGTGTCGGAAGAGAGCCGCCACAAGGCCGGCGTTCGCTTCTCGATCGTGGAAGAGCCGTCGCGGGTCTCGGCCTGACGGCTGCCTGACAAACTCTAAGAAACGTCCAAGGACGGAGGGTCCCATCCGGCGCGAGCCGGGTGGGATCGTCTGTTTTTGGTACAGGCGAACGGTCTGTGGGCACCGTAAGTATCTGGAATGATGGGCCTTTGCGGACGGTTTGGTTGCTGATAGGTTAACGCCGTTGAGTGAGGACGAGGCCGACAATGTCAGAGCCCGAGAGCAGCGGGACCCATCCCAGCCAGCCACGCCCTGTGCGGCTGCGTGATGCGCTGCTTCGTGCGCGGATCGAGGCCGCCGACCGGACCGGCGTGGTCGTCGATCTCAGGGATGCCGAGGTGGCCCGGCTCGAGATCCTCAACGACGCGCTCGACCCGCTGTTCGTGCAGGTGCCTGATAAGATCGACCTGTTCGACCGCGGCATCAGCCAGGGCGATACGCCCCGGCTCTGGATCGACGTCGTCGCCCACATCATGATGGGGCGCGACAAGCGCATGTATCGTTTCGTCCAGGACACCCGCTTCGGCCGCATCGTGCTCGCCGAATCGCACGACACGGCTGTCATCGTCGACGCCGTGACCGACTACGTCGCCCGCCGCATGATCGAGCGCGAGCACGCCATGGTGGTGCCGCCAGAGCCGACGCCGGAGGCCGTCGAGCCGCCGCGCCGTTCGCGCCTCTGGCCGTTCGTGCTCGGCTTCATCCTCGGCGCCGCCGCGCTGTTCGGTGTCGCGGTGCTCGCGGCGTTGCGCAGCTGGTGACGCTGTTTCCGTCATTGCGAGCGAAGCGAAGCGATCCAGGAATGTCTCCGTTGAGAAGCTCTGGATTGCTTCGCTTCGCTCGCAATGACGACAAACTACACCAACCTTACATGCTTGATCTGCTGGACCTGAAATCCGGCCCCGATGCTTCGCACGATCTGCTCGCAGCGCCAGCCGGCATTGTCCTTCTCGATTCGGAACAGATTGTAGGCCGCCGCCGGATAGCGCCCGTGCGCGAGCGCGGAGGCCGACGGCACGCCGACCGCGGGAATGTTGCCGTTGGGGCCTTCGAACCACATCGTCGAATGAATGTGGTCGTGTCCGTGCAGGATCAGCTCGACGCCGTGGCGCTTCAGCAGCGCCAGCAGGCTTGCGGAATCCGTCAGCCGCTTCTGGCGCGCATCGGATTTCAGCGGATGATGCACCAGCAGCACGCGAAAGACGTCCTCGGTCGCGAGCTGGTCGAGCACCTGTTCGAGCGCATCGAGCTGGTGACGCCCGAGGGTGCCCGTTGCCATCAACGGCGCCGTCGGTACCGCGCTGGAGAGGCTGACCAGCGCGGCCGGTCCGCGCCGCCGAACGGCCGGAAAGCCGATGCTGCCGCCGTCGTCAGCGATATAGGGCGCAAAGGTCTCGCCGAAGCGCTGAAACGTCGCGCGCACATAGGCGTCGTGATTGCCGGGAATCGTGGTGACGCGGTCGGGCGGGCCGACGCTGTCGAGCCAGGCGCGCGCCGGCGCGAACTCCGCCTCCATCGCCAGATTGACGAGGTCGCCGGTCACCGCGATGTGGTCGGGCGCCTGCTCCCTGATGTCGGCGACCAATGCGTCGAGCACCTCGCGGCGCTGGTATTTGTGGCGGTTGCGCGTCCAGTTGACGTAGCCGAACGCGCGCTTGCCGGCGAGCTCGATCAGCCGCGGCTTCGGCAGCGGCGGCAGATGCGGATCGGACAGGTGGGCGAGCGTGAAAGGTGCCATGAAAGATGTCATCGCGCGCGATTGCCTCGCTATTCCCTCGCTGTAATGGCAAGGTCGCGCCCATCGTGCAAGGGAAGCCTGAGCTGATGGGAGAGCGCCTGAACCGGATCCGACGGACATGCGAGCCGCTGTTGCGGCGCGTCTTCCACGCCTATTTCCTGGTGGTTCGCGGCATGACGCTCGGCGTCCGCGCCGTCGTGCTCGATGCCGACAACAAGGTGTTCCTGGTCAAGCACAGCTACGTCACCGGCTGGTATCTGCCCGGCGGCGGCGTCGATCACGGCGAGAGCATGGAACAGGCGATGCGCCGTGAGCTCAAGGAGGAGGGCGATATCGAGCTCACCGGGGAAGCCGTGCTGCATGGCATCTTCCTCAACAGCCACGTCTCCCGACGCGACCATGTCGCGGTCTATGTCGTCAGGCATTTCCGGCAGGATCGGCTGCCTGCGCCCAATCACGAGATCGTCGAATGCGGGTTCTTCGATACCGCCGCGCTGCCGGAGGGGGTGACGCCCGGCACGCGGCTGCGGATTGCGGAAGTGCTCGATGGCAAGGCCCTGATGGCGACGTGGCGCTGAGGGCGGGCTGTGCTAGTACGGGTCCGCACGGACGCCACGGAAACCTGATGAAAGCTGCAAAACTCGCCTTCAGCCTGATCTGTCTCGCGATCCTCGCCGGCAACATTTTTACAATGTCGCGCTGGAGCGAGGCGCGCGGGGTCTATGACGACATCTGTTATCTCAGGCAGGCGCATCTGTTCCAGCGCTTCGGCGCCGGCGGCCTCGACACCAATGCGATCAGGGACGACGATCGCTACTTCGAAGGCAGGATGAAGGAGATCGCCTTTGCCGAATGGAGGGATCCGATCCGTTGGCCCTGCCACAATCCGATGCCCAGCGGCAAGGTCGTGATGCAATATCCGCCGGGCACCGGCTTCCTGCTGGCGCTGTTTCCGGAGGGCCACCAGGTCGTGCCGCTCTACATCGCCGCGAGCCTGATCGTGTGCGGGCTTGCGCTGCTCGGTATCTTCCTGGCGCGAACGCCGCTGTCGATATCAGCTGCAGGCGTATTCGGTGCGCTTGCCATCTATCTCATGATCAATCCGGCCAAGGCGAGCTATTCGGTCGCGCCGACCATGGCGCTGTGCGCCGTCACGGGCTTCCTGACCGCGCTGTGGCTGTCCAGGGACAAGCGCAGCGTCCTGTTGATCGCGCTGATCGGCCTGCTGCTCGGCGTATCCGTCACTTTCAGATTGCCGAACGCGCTGCTCGCGGCCGGCTATTTCCTGTTCCTCGGCATTCCGTTCCTGTGGACGCGCTCGCTCGCGACATTCGTGCGGGGCTTTGCCTTCGGGGCCGGCGTGCTTGTCGGCATGGCGCCGACCCTGTCCGCCCAGGCCATCAACGCCGGCAGCGCGCTGGCGACGACCTATGGCAGCGCCGATGTGGTCGCGCCGGCATTTGATCTTGCGGTATTCGGCCAGTATCTGCGCGACATGCAGTTCGTGCTGATCGTGCTGGCGATCGGCGCGACGCTCTTGCTGTTGCGATCCGGCGAGAGCCATGTGCGGCAAGCCGCGCTCGTCGTTGCCGGCAACCTCGTCGTCAATCTCGGCTTCTTCATGAGCCATCCGATCTTCACGCCATACTACGTCGTCCCGATCGCGATGCTGTCGCTGTGGACGCTGTCGTTCGCCCCGTTGCTTCGGCCGGCCGCGGTGCACGAAGCTGCACCGGCGGGCAGCGAGCCGGCCAGCCTGGAGGCGCTGCCGCGATGACATTGGCACAACCCCGCATCGCCGTCCTGGTGCCATGCTACAACGAGGAGGCGGCGGTCGCGACCGTCGTCGCCAATTTCCGCGCCGCGCTGCCGGCAGCGGAGATCTATGTCTATGACAACAATTCGCGCGACCGCACCGTGATCGTCGCGCGCGAGGCTGGCGCGATCGTGCGCAGCGAGCGGCGGCAGGGCAAGGGCCACGTCGTGCGCCGCATGTTCGCCGACGTCGAGGCGGACATCTACGTGCTGGTGGACGGCGATGCCACCTACGACGCGCCGAGCGCGCCTGGCATGATCGACAAGCTGCTCGACGAGCATCTCGACATGGTGGTGGGCCTTCGCATCGACCAGTCGCAGGCGGCCTACCGCCTCGGCCATCGCACCGGCAACCGCATGCTGACCGGATTTCTGGCCTGGACCTTCGGTCGCGACTTCCAGGACATTCTGTCCGGCTATCGCGTGTTCTCGCGCCGCTTTGTCAAATCGTTCCCGGTGTTGTCGGACGGTTTCGAGATCGAGACCGAGCTCGCCGTCTACGCGCTGGAATTGTCGCTGCCGGTCGCGGAGCTCGAGACGCCTTATTACGCACGGCCCGAGGGCTCGTTCTCCAAGCTCAACACCTGGCGCGACGGTTTCCGCATCCTCGGCACCATGCTGAAACTCTATCGCGCGGAGAAGCCGCTGCGCTTCTTCGGCGCCATCGGCGTCCTGCTGGCGGTGGTGTCGGTCTTGCTGTCGATCCCGATCGTGATCACCTTCGTCGAAACCGGCCTCGTGCCGCGTTTCCCGACCGCGATCCTGTCGATGGGCCTGATGATCATGGCGATGCTGTCGGTCTCGTCGGGCCTCGTGCTCGACACCGTGACGCGGGGCCGGCGGGAGATGAAGATGCTGGCCTACCTGTCCCAGCCGGCGCCGAAAAGGAACTGACGTGGTGCGCTCCCATGGACGGCACGACGTCAAGATGCTACTCGGAATCCTCTATTGACGCGTTTTCTTTAACGCGAACCGGGATCCACTTCGCTTGAAAACGCTTTGATGACATGAACGATCTCTCCATCACCATCCGCCCGGAAGCCCCGGGCGACGCCCAGGCGATCGAGCGGCTGCACGAGCGCACGTTCGGCCCCGGCCGTTTCGTGCTCAGCGCCTATCGCATCCGCGAGCACGTCGACCATCTGCTCGACGTCTCCTTCACCGCCCGCATCGGCACGCTGCTGGTCGGCTCGGTCAGGCAATTGCCTGTGATGATCGGCGAGACGCCGGCGCTGCTGCTCGGCCCCCTCACGGTCGAGCCTCCGTTCCGCAGCCGTGGCATCGGCCGCATGCTGATGGAGCGGGCCCTGAAGGATGCGAGGGACAAGGGGCACCGCATCGTGCTGCTGGTCGGCGACGAGCCCTATTACAGCCGCGTCGGCTTCAAGCTTGTCCCGAAGGGCCGCGTCACCATGCCGGGCCCGGTCGATGCCGCGCGCGTCCTCGTATTCGAGCTCGTCGACGGCGCCTTCGAAGGCGTCTCGGGCACGGTGGCCCCTGACTGGAGCAAGGCGCGGGAGTAGCGCACCAACTCGAGGCTCACATGTTCCGCGTCACCGCCGATACATTGCAGGCCTATCTCGATTTCGATCCGGAGCGAAAGCGCGACCTGATCGCGTTGCACAAGCTGATTGTCTCGGCCGCACCGGCCCTCAAGCGCCATTTCCATCAGGGAACGCCGGCCGGAGAGGCAGGCATGCGCATGAAGATAATCGGCTATGGCAAGTTTCGCTACGCCATCAAATCAGGAAAGAGCACGGACTGGCCGGTGATCGGTGTTGCGCTCCAGAAGAACTACATCAGCGTGTATGTGGCGGTGACGAGGCAAGGCGCGCCGGTCGTATCCCGCTACGCCGGCAAACTCGGCGAATTGCGCGTGGGCGGCAACAACTTCAGTTTCGAGCGCTTCGACGATCTCAAGCAAGATGCAGTATCGACCCTCTTCGCGGAAGTTGCCGGCATCTTCAGAGCCGACCCCGAAAACCCGGTTCGCTATATGCAGGGGTCCTGATCTGCCTGCACCAGGGTGTGAGCCCTCGTGCGCGTGGCGGCTCTGATCCGATGCAGCCGGGAATATTGCAGGCGGATGGACAATCATGATCGCCGCGACGTGTTCGGCCGATGCCGGACACGTCGCGCCCGAATTCGGATCGTCCCCCGCATGAGAACGCCCAGATGCCCTTCAGCCGTCGCCAACTTCTCGCGATCACGTCGCTTGCTGCCGTATCCGGAATTGCAAGCTCGTCCCCGGGAGCAACGACGCCGATCAAAGCAATTGCGTTCGACGGCTTTCCGATCTTCGATCCGCGTCCGATCTTCGCTCTCGCCGAGAACCTGTTTCCGGGACGCGGTGCCGAGCTGTCAAGCGTCTGGCGAACGAAGCAGTTCGAGTACACTTGGCTCCGCACCATGACAGGGCATTATCGCGACTTTCTTGCTGTCATCGACGATGCCCTGGTGTTTGCCTGCAAGTCGCTCGATCTTGAACTGACCGCTGTCAAGCGAAGTGCGCTGGTCGAGGGCTATCTTAAAATGCCAATCTGGCCCGACGTCCTGCCGGCCATGTCCATGTTGAAGGAAACCGGCTTGCGGCTGGCATTCCTGAGCAATTTCTCGCCCGCCATGTTCGACGGCAATATCCGCGGGACCGAGCTTGAGGGTGCTTTCGAATTTCAGCTGAGCACGGATGCGGTGCGGGCCTACAAGCCCGATCCGCGCGCCTACCAGATGGGCGTGGATGCATTCGGGCTGAAGCGCGAGGAGATTCTGTTTGCCGCTTTCGCCGGCTGGGACGCCTCCGGCGCAAAACTGTTCGGCTATCCCACGTTCTGGGTCAACAGGCAGAAGCAACCGCGCGAGCAACTGGACGCCATTCCTGATGGTGGGGGGCAAGGCATGATGGACCTGGTGCACTTTCTTTCCGGCTGACACGCTATACCGTCGGCGCCATTTATGCCAAAACCGCTGGCGCGAAGCTGACGAAGGATTTTTGAAGTTTGGCCGCACCCAAGAAGGGCACCTCGCCCGCGGAACGCCAGAACGGGATTGATCGGACCATCGATCTCCTGGAAGCGCTGCTGCATTTGCGTGCGCCCTCCAAGCTCAGCGATCTCGCCAAGCAGATGGGCGCGCCGCGATCGACCGTCTATGCCATCGCCAACCGCCTGATCGAGGCGGATCTGCTGGAGAGCGTCGGCGAGGGCGGCCAGGTCTATTTCGGTAAGGCGGTGCATCTCTACGGTCGGGCCTATGCGGAAGCGAACCCCTTGCACCGCCGGTGCCGCGAAGCGCTTAACCGGCTCGCGACCCAGCACAGCGCCACTGCGCAGCTCTGCGCCCTGCGTGGCCGCAAATATGTGGTGGTCGATACCAGGGACGGCTCGGGCCTGTTTCGGATCACGACGGATGTCGGCATCGAGGTGCCGCTGCCATGGACGGCATCCGGCAGGCTGCTGCTGGATCATATGAGCCCGGCGGAAATTCGCGCGTTCGTTCCCAGAGAGGATTTTCGCCTTCCTGACGGCCGCGTGCTCGATGTCGATGATTTCATCAAGGATATCGCGCGCGCGAGGCGCGACGGCAAATGCGTGACAACGGCACTGTCCGATCGGTTCACGTCGTGTCTTGCCGCCCCCATTCGCGACAAGAAGGGTGTCGCGGTCGCGACGCTTTGTTTCGTCATTCCCGCGGACTCGCTGAAGGAACGCAGGACCGCGCTGCTCGACGACCTCGTCGCTACCGCAACCGAACTCTCGGATCGTCCCTGAGTTGACCTGAGCCGACCGGCCGTGTCGCGACCGATGCATCCGCATCGGCGCGCGTCGGCGCGCGGCCAAGGCTCGACATCCAGGGCTTGACATGACGCCGCCCCGATATCTAACGTGACGCTATAAGATAATATTGTCCACTATAAGAGACAATGTCATTGCAGGCGTCGCGACAGTCTCCTGCCCCCTCTCGGGGGCGAGAGACGCGATCCTGCGTTTTCCGAGCGAGGATTCGAAATGGCGAAGGCAGGCCAACAGGTACCCGGGCGACGCTGGCTGATCGGTTGTCTTCTCGGCGTCGGAATTCTCATCAACTACATCGATCGCGTCGGGCTCTCCGCCGCGACGCCCGAGCTCACCAAGGAGCTGGGCCTCACCGCCACCGATATCGGCCTGCTCGGCAGCGCGTTCTTCTGGACCTATTCGCTGCTGCAAGTTCCCGGCGGCATGGTGCTCGACCGTTTCGGCGTCACCATGGTTGGCCGTGCCAGCAGCTTCCTCTGGGCGGTCGCCGCCGCCATCACCGCGCTCGCCAGCGGTCTCTGGGGCATCGCCGCCGCGCGTTTGCTGCTCGGCGTCGCGGAAGCGCCGGCCTTTCCGGCCAGCCAGAAGGCGACCGGCCACTGGTTTCCGCTCGACGAGCGCGCGCGCTCGACCGCGATCTTCGATTCCGCCGCAAAGTTCTCCAACGTGATCGGCGTGCCGCTGGTCGCCTATGTGATCTTCCTCTACGGCTGGCGCTGGGGCTTTGGCGTCACCGCGGTTCTGAGCTTCCTCTATTTCGTCGCCTACTATGTCATCTATCGCAATCCGAGCGAGGATCCGAAGCTCTCGAAGGCTGAGCATGACTACATCATCGCCGGTGGCGGCACGCCGGAAGGTCCGGCCACGGCCGGACAGAGCCGCATGCTCGGCTACCTCCTGCGCAACCGCAAGGTCTGGGGCCTGACCATCGGCTTCTCCGCCTATGGCTACACCTTCTATCTCTTCCTGACCTGGCTGCCGGGCTATCTCGCCCAGACCATGCATATGAACCTGATGTCGGCCGCGGGCTATTCGACCATTCCCTGGATCTTCGCGAGCTTGTCGGACCTCTTGATCGGCGGCTTCCTGGTCGATCACCTGATCGCGCGCGGCTACGACTCGACGCGGGTGCGCCAGTCCGTGATCATTGTCGGCATGCTCATGGGGCTCGCCGTGATCGGCGCCGCCTTCACCGTGAAGCCGGGCTGGGCGCTGCTGTGGCTGTCGATCGCGATCGCGGGCCTGTCGGCCGCCGCGCCCGTCGGCTCCTCGATCGTGTCGTTGATCGCGCCCAAGGGCGGCGCGGGAACCGTCGGCGGCATCCTGAATTTCACCAACAACATGATGGGCGTGCTCGCGCCGATCGTGACCGGGATCGTAGTCGACTGGACCCAATCCTTTGCCGGCGCTTTCATGATCGCCGGTGTCGTGCTGCTGATCGGCATCTTCTTCTATGTCGTGGTGCTCGGACGGATCGAGTCGATCCCCGATTACGAAGAGGTCTCACTGCCCGGCGCCGTGCCTATTCACTGAGGAGAGGGGCATGCCCCAGAATTCCGGCAGCAAGGACACACTGATCCGCAACGCGCGTCTGATCGACGGCACCGGTGCGCCGTGGTTCGAGGCCGACTTGCGCATCAGCGGCAGCCGCATCGCGGCGATCGGCGCCGCCCTGCCGGCGGAGGATGCCGACATCATCGACGCGCGCGGGTGCTATCTCGCGCCCGGCTTCATCGACGCCCATTGCCACGACGATCTGATCTGTTTGCGGGAGCCCGACAGGCCCGAGAAGGTCTTGCAGGGCGTGACCACGCTCGTCGTCGGCAATTGCTGCTTCTCGCTCTATCCGGCGACCGCAGGCTCTGCCGAGATGGTGCGGCTGCATTTCTCAGGGCTTGCCGGCGAAGTCAGGCCGACCGAAGTCTTCGACAGCTTTGATGGTTACAAGCAGGCCCTGGAAGGGCCGGGCGTGGCACTCAACCTCGTCTCCCTGGTCGGGCATGCCGCGATCCGTCTCGCCGTGCTCGGCTACGAGCGCCGCGCGGCGAGCCGCGAGGAGATCGCTTCGATGCAGACGCTGCTGGCGCAGCAGCTCACGCAAGGAGCGGCCGGCCTCTCGCTCGGTCTGGTCTACCCGCCGAGCGCCTATGCCGACAGCAACGAGCTCAACGCGCTGGCAGAGACCGTGCGCGCGCACGGTAAGCTGCTCACCGCGCATGTCCGCAGCTACGAAGCGGGCCTCCTGCAATCCATCGACGAGTTCATCGCGATCCTGCGCGCCTCAGGCGCGGCCGGGTTGCTGTCGCATCTGCAATCGGCGGGAAAGCCGAACTGGGGCGCCATCCCCAAAGCGCTCGACCGGCTGGAGGCCGCGCGCGCGGAAGGCGTCGACATCTCCTTCGACATGTATCCCTATCCCGCCGGCAGCTCTTACATGCTGCAATTGCTGCCGCCGGCGGCGCTCGAGGGTGGCATCGACGCGTTGCTTGCGCGACTGCGTGATCCCGCCAAGCGCGAGGCGCTGCGCGTCCTGGTGGAGGAGGGCGATCCCGATCCGCATGCGGCGCAGTCCAAGATCGTGCTGATCGGCTGGCACAATGTGCGCATCTCCGCCACCGCCAATCCCGCGCTGAAGCCGCTCGAGGGCAAGTCGATGGTCGATGCCGCGCGCGAGCTCGGCATCTCGCCGTTCGATCTGATGGTCCGCTGCATCGAGGAGGACCAGGGCCAGACCGGCATCATCATGTTTCAGCTCGACGAGGCGGACTTGCGCGCCGCCTTCACCCATCGCCTGCATATGGTCGGCTCTGACGGCATTCCGCGCCCGGGTACCAAGCCGCATCCGCGCGCCTATGGCAGCTTCCCGCGCGTCGCCGGCCGGCTCACGCGCGAGCAGGGCTGGTTCACGCTGGAGGATGCCGTGCGGCGGATGACCGCGATGCCGGCGCAGCGCTTCGGCCTGTCCGATCGCGGCATCCTGCGGCCGGGCATGATCGCCGATCTCACGCTGTTCGACGAGACCATCATGGACAAGGCGACGTTCGAGACGCCGACGGAAATGCCTGCAGGCATCCGTGCGGTCTTCGTCGCCGGGGAAGCCGTAGTCGCAGACGGCCGCAGCACCTTCGCGCGGCCGGGCCGGGCTCTGACGTAATCACGACACACAGGACATCATGCAATGACGTTGAAACGATACGGCGCGGCCGGCGGCACCGGCACCGGCGGCCAGCACCTTCCGTTTGCCCGTGCGGTGGAAGCCGATGGCTGGCTCTACGTCTCCGGCCAGACGCCGATGGAGAATGGCGAGGTGATCGAGGGCGGCATCATCGCGCAATCGCACAAGGCCATCCGCAACATGCTCGCGATCCTGACTGAAGCCGGCTACGAGCCGAAAGACGTCGTGCGTTGCGGCGTCTGGCTCGACGACCCCCGGGACTTCCAGAGCTTCAACAAGGTCTTCGCCGAATATTTCGGCGCCAATCCGCCGGCGCGGGCCTGCGTGGTGTCGAGCATGGTGGTGGATTGCAAGGTGGAAATCGACTGCGTCGCCTATCGCGGCTGACCGATGCCAGGCGCCAATCCACACCTGTTATTTGACCTGCACCGACATCTTGACGGATGGATGAATGTTGCAGCGGACCCTGTAGCTGCCCAGCCTGTCGAATTTGTAAGTGAGAGTCTTGCCTGGCTTCTGAAGGCCAAGGTCGACACTGTCGTCTTCACCGCCCGGCCCGAAAACATGGATGTTGTGGATGACATCGTCGTCGTTGGTGAAGATCAGCCGATCGCCTTTTGCGATCGTGGCGGAATCCGGAGTCAAGGCCAATCCACGCTGAATCACCTTCAGCGTGCCCGCCGCCGACACGGCAACGGTGAAGCCGAGCAAGATGGCAATGGCAATGGCGAGGCGATTGGACATTGGAACTTTCCGAGCTTGCATGGCGATACCAGCTAGAATTTCACGGCGGTCCACAGGCTGAAATAGAAATTATTGTTCCTGCTGGCGCCTGCGGTCGTGCCGTCGAACCTGAAATAATTGACGTATTGCACCGCCAATCGCAGGTTCATGTTTGGAAACGGCGAATCCGGCTTGCCCCAGGGCACGTAGGCCACCTCGAAGATCATGCCATCGGAGTTGGGGCTTCCGTTTGCAGTGCCCCAATAGTTGCCGTCGGACGTTCCGGCGGTCCGGAAATACTGCACCGATGGCGTGACGGTCGCAGCGAAGCTGTAGGAGACGTCGGCGCGCATGACGTCGAGCCAATGGTTCGGTAGCGCTCCCAGCGCCAGCGCGTCGCTGCCCGCCATCGAGGCAGTCTCATGGATGTAGGTGGCGTGCGCCGACAAGCGGTCGCTGGTCACCTTGGCCGCGTCGGTGATGAATTGGTAAGTTGCATCGAGCGCGACGTCTGTTTTCCGGACCGGAAGGCCCAGGGTCTGGCCGCCCCCCGGAACCACGCTTCCCGACAACATATAGGCGCCCACCTCGACGTGATGACGCTCCCAGTCCTTGAGCAATGCCACGCGCGCGTAGGGAAGGAAGGATGAGGTCTGGTCGCTGTCGTCAGGCACTTGGCCCGTTGCCCGTAACACGCCTCGGTCCAACCCCTTGTAGACATCGCCTTCCAGATACAGGAGGTTGTTCCAGACCGAATACGCGCCAACGCCGAGGACGCGCTGACCGAGCGAATTGTCGACGAGGGTCGTGGCCATCGGGGTCGGTGCCAGCGGCGAGCTGTTGTAGGGAAATCCCCAGACCGGGGTGGAATTCCAGGGATCCTGCACGGTCGGGCTGTTGTTGGCCGTGATGCCCCAGAGCAGTTCCTGCCCGAACAATTCACCTTCCTTGGCGTAGCGAACGTCCATGTTGTTCAGCTTGGCCTGTTGAGCCACCCCGTCGAAGTTCAACTCGACGAACGCGCCGAGGTTCGAGGTCACTTTTCCGGCGTAGTAGAGCGACAACTGATCGACGGCAAAATTGTCGTTCGGCTTGAAACCCGGCGCGGCTCCCCCATCCTGGGGCTGCGCGGTGTGAGTGAACGAGAATTGCGTCGTGAATGCCAGCGGCAGTCCGTGGTCATTGCCGTCGCTTGCGACATAGCCGTGCAATTTGAAGTCCCGCCCATAGGGCGTGAGCTGCGGACCGAACGCGCCGATGTGGCAGGCGGCGCAGGGTTGCCCGGTCTGGACCGCAAATGACGGGAGCGCCCGCGCCGGCTGGCTGATCGTCAGAACGACGAGCAACGCGGCGAACGAAGCGACCAGTGACCACGCGCACCCATGAAGCGAAAGCACCGAGTTCCGCCTCATGCCCCCGCCTGCCTTCGGCATATCGAGCCCAATCCCGATCCAGCAATGGCTCACGACATCCGATTATGGTTAATATTCGGTCAATCCGTCCTCGTGTGGTGCCCCGGCTGGCGAGGACTCTGATTGCCGACATATGGCGCCTCGTTACGGCAGTCTCCGTTGGATTACGGATGCGCCGGGGAAACCCCGCGCCGGCTTCGCGTCGTTCTCGTGTTTCTGCTCAAAAGATGGACTCAGCTTCTGCGCCGGGGTGAACGACTGATTAAAGCGCCGCGCTCGCCAAGCTCGCGGGGCCCATTCAAAGCGATCGGACTGCATCGCAAGCATCGCGGTTCCCCTGCCGGACGGTGCGCGGCTGACGTGATCCTCCACACCCGACCTTAAGACAAGCAGCCTATCCTTGCCCGGGATCGTCGACGATTTGGGGGCAAACGTGGATCAGGCCGCCTCGGCTGACATGGGTATGGAAGCGACGAACGACTTGGCTCGCGGTGATATTCCGGCCGCGCTGGCAAGCGATCGCTATGCGATCTCGTTTCGCCGCCGGTTCCACGCATTGACCATCATCCTTCTGATCGTCAACCTCGCCATCGGGCTGTTTGCGCGTCATCAGCAGCACGCCGTCATCAACCACGCCATCAACACCTACGATACCGCGTTCGTCTCCACGAACTACGTCAATCTCGCGCAAATCGCCTTCCAGCACTACGTCGACGAGCGTACGCGCGCTGCGAGCGAGGCCGAGACAGCCAAGGCGAACGAGCTGCTCGACGACGTGCTGGACAACATGGACGTTGCGATCGAACGGGCGAGTTCCGCCGCGATCCGAACCGCGGGGCGCGACGTCAGGGACAGGCTCGCCGAGCTGCACGACGTGGCGGTCGGGGACCCGAGCCTCGAGGATCGGATCATCGCGCTTCGCCAAAAGATGGAACGGCTGCGGCAGCGCAATTCCGACGTCGGCCTGAAGGCCCGTGACGACATCGAAGACCTGTCGTTGAAGGCCGATCTGTTTCTGTTCGCTTCGATCTTTACCAGCATCATCCTCGCGGGGCTCGTGCTGCTTGTCATGCAACGCATGATCAGCTCGATGAAGCGGCGTTCGAACGATCATCTTCAGGCGGCGCTCGAGGGAATGCCGCAAGGCCTCAGCCTGGTCGATGATCGTCTGCGACTGATCGTCTGCAACGCACAATATGCGGAGATGTACAATCTTCCCGCCGAGCTCACGCAGCCCGGCACGTCCCTCGGTGCCATTCTGGATTATCGGGCCAAGCATGGGTCGGCGACCGTTGGTTCGGAGGATTTCGTCTCGGAGAAGCTCAGCCAGGCGGCGCAACCGACCACCTTGACGTTCGAGCAGCAATTGCAGGACGGCCGCATCATCTCCCTGATCAAGGCTCCGCTAAATACAGGTGGCAGCATCGCCATCCATATGGACGTGACCGAGAAGCGGGCCTCGGAGAAGAAGATCGCATTCCTGGCGCACCACGACGCGCTGACGGCATTGGCCAATCGCGTTCAACTGCGTGAGCACATCGAGAAAACGCTTGGGAACGTCGAGCGCGGCGGGAAGGCGGCCATCCTTTGCCTCGACCTCGACAACTTCAAGGCCGTGAATGACACCTTGGGGCATTCGATCGGCGACGCCCTGCTTTGCGCGGTCGCCGAACGGCTGCAGGAGGTATTGCGCGCCGGCGACCTGGTCTCGCGGACGGGTGGCGACGAGTTCGCCATCGTGCAGTCGGCCGACGAGCTTTCTGCAGAGACCGTGGGCGGCCTCGCGTCCCGCATTGTTGAAACCCTGAGCGCGCCGTTCGACATCAGCGACCATACCGTCGTGATCGGAGTGAGCGTCGGCATCGCAATGGCACCGGACGATGGCGGCGATGCAGACCAGCTGTTGAAGAACGCTGATATGGCGCTGTATCGCGCCAAGGGCGAGGGACGCGGACGATTCCATTTCTTCGAACCGGAAATGGACGTCAAGGCCCAGAGCCGTCGTCTCCTGGAGCTCGATCTTCGCAAGGCGATCGGCTCGGGAGAATTCGAATTGTTCTACCAGCCGATCGTCAATCTCGCTGAGGACAGGATTACGGGCTTCGAGGCCCTTCTGCGGTGGAATCATCCGACACGCGGCAGGGTGCCACCCGGCGAATTCATTCCGGTGGCAGAGGAGACCGGGCTGATTACGTCGATCGGCATGTGGGTGATCCGCCAGGCCTGCATTGAGGCCAAGACATGGCCGTCAGACCTGCGTGTCGCGGTCAATGTCTCGCCCGTGCAATTCCGCGCCAAGGGACTGGCTTCCATGGTAACGTCGGCGGTCGCCAATTCCGGGTTGCTCCCCAGTCGGCTGGAGCTCGAAATCACCGAGACGGTGCTGATGTTCAACAACGAGGAGACGCTGGCGACGCTGCATCAGTTGCAGGCTCTTGGCGTTCGGATTTCGATGGACGACTTTGGAACCGGCTATTCGTCCTTGAGCTATCTTCGCAGCTTTCCATTCGACAAGATCAAGATCGATCAGAGCTTCGTTCGCGACCTCATCGACAATCCCGACTCGATCGGAATCATTCGCGCCATCGCTGGCCTCGGAAAGAGCATGGGCGTCACGACCACGGCGGAGGGCGTCGAGACCCAGGAGCAACTGGACCAGATGCGCATCGAAGGCTGCACCGAGGTGCAGGGCTATTTCTACAGCCGTCCAGTGCCCGCCAGCGAGATCGGCTCGGTCCTGTCAGGCTTTCGCGACCGCGCCCAGACCGCGGCCTGAGCGCGGCGCCGATCCGTCGGCGCGGGCCCGAGGGCCCGCCAGAGGCGGGCGTCTCGAAGGATGCGTCACGACAAAACCGCACGACTAAAATCGCTGCGAGACGCCGAAATAGAACCCGCGCCGCGGTCCGTATTGCGGGGCGAACACGCCGATGCCGGAGCCGTCGCGGATCTGGTAGATCGTGTCGAACACATTGACCACGTCGAAGCGCACCGTCGTCGGCTTGTTTGGTGCGACGATGGTGAAATCGTGCGACAGGCCGAGATTGACCTGCGTATAGCCGGGCAGGTGATCGGTGTTGGCAAAGCCCGAGCGCAAGCCGCTGCCATAGACCATCGACACGCTATAGCGCGTGCCGTCCCAGAGATAGGAAGCGCCGGCGGACCCCGACACCATCTGCGCGTGGTCGGTGTAGATGTAATGGCCGTCGATATAGGCGAGCTCGTCCGCGCCGAACAGATACTGGTTCGAGATAACGTTGGTCGCGATCTGTTTGGCCCAGGCGAGGTTGGCGTAAGCGCTGAAATTGCCGTTCTTGTAAGTCGATTTTAGCTCGACGCCGACATTCTCGCCGCGATCGTAATTGAAGCCGCTCAGCACATAGGCGGCGCCGAACTGGCCGTCGTCGAGCAGGTCGCGCGCCTTCTTGTAATAGGCGTCAGCGCCGATCTCGAGGCCGGGGATCGCATGGATATTCTGGGTCACACCGACGTCGAACACGTGCGAGCGCTCGGGCAGCACCGGGCTGTTCTGCCCGACCTCCGGTGTCTGCGTGTTGGCGGGCGCGCCGGGCGGGGTCACCAGCGCAAGATTGACAGGGCTAGCGATCACCTGCGAGGGCGGGGTGAAGTTGCGCGCATAGCCGGCGTGGAAAATGGTGCCGTCGAACGGCTTCCAGGTCAGGCTGACGCGCGGGCTAAGCTGGTTCGCATCGAAATATTGGTACATCTGGTCGAAGCGCAGGCCGGCGTTGAGCGTCAGATTGTTGGTGATCTTCCATTCGTCCTGAAGATAGGTCCCGATCAGCCAACCGGTCTTGGCATTGGAATCGAACAGCGAGAACGGATTGTCGGTCGTGCCGGTACCGCTGGGATCGAGCGGCAGCACCGTCGTCCCGCTGTTGACCAACGTTCGCTCCGCGCTCAACGATAGGCCGAAGCGCAGCGTGTGGGCATAGCCGATGCGCCATGCGGTATCCTGCTGGATGCCGTTGACCACGCTCTGGCGGTAGACGTCCGAAGACACGCCGTTGAAGACGAGGTCGCCGACCGGATCAGGGTAGAAGTGCAGCAGGCTGGTGCGGTTGAAATACGAGGTCTGTGTGTCGAAGGCGCCGTTCGAGGTCTGGTAGGAGACGACGTTGAACTGGTTGAACTCGTTCTGGTGCTCGTTGAGACGGGACGAGTCGAAATTCGAGACGCCGAACGCCGTGTTGACTGGCGCCTGGCCGGGATTGTTCGGGATCTGGAACGTCGCATTTGACGCGCCGCTCATGAAGGTGAGGCGGCTCGTTGGATCGATCATCGCCGACAGATAGAGAAATCCCTTCTCCTGGTTGGTGCGGTCGTGGATCGCATTGACCGACGGCGTCGGATTCTCGATGCCGAGATTGTTCTGCAGAAAGCGCCCCGACAGGAAATACTGCATCTGCCCGATCGTGCCGCCATATTCCACATTGGTCGAGATGGTGCCATTGCTGCCGCCATAGACGCCGACCAGGCCGGAATTGTTGAAGGCATCGGCTTTCGTCTGGATGTCGAGCACGCCGGCGGTGCGCTGGCCATACTGCGCCGGCAGCGCGCCGGTAAGCAGGCTGAGGCTGCCGACGATGCCGGTGTCGAGGATCTGCCCGAACGCGCCGACGCCATCAGGGAGCATCACGCCGTTGATGCGATATTGCAGATTGGCGTGCTCGTCGCGGATATGCAGGTCGCCGCTCGCCGCCGAATCCTGGGTGACGCCGGGGAATTGCAGCAGCACCTTGTCGAGCGTGGCATTGGAGCCCTGCGGGAGTGCCTCGATCGCCTGGTGCGTGAGCGTGTGGGTGGCGGCGCCGCCGGGCGGCAGCACGGATTCGCGCGCGGCATCCAGCCGTTCGCCCTGGCCTTCGACGGCGGCAGGCGCCTCGGTCTGCGGCCGCGTCTGCGACGTTGAACGTCGCTTGTCGGCAGCGACACGAACTTTTGGACGGCGCGGCGCCTGCGTCTGCTTGGGCGCATCGACCTCGACGGTCGGCAGCGTCGTGACGGGAGCCGTCGTCTGCGCCATGAGGCTTGCGGCGGGATAAAACGTCGTGAGTGCGGCGAGGCTCAAGCCTGCCAATCTTGCTTTTGAAGACACCATTGTCCTGATTTCCACTCGCGCGCCGCCGCGGCTCTTCAGAGCACATGCAGGCAGCACGCGCCGTCGACGCGCGACGGATCGTTTTGGATAGCCCGGCGCAATCGGCGCGCATGTGCGGCCGATGCCGAAGGCAGCTCAATCGATGGAGATCAGGAGGCGGGAGGGGCGCGCGGCTGGAACGCGTGCTTTGCCGATTCCAGGTGGATGAATTCGGCATCGGTGGTGCGGTAGAGCAGCTCGACCGCCTGCGGCAAATGCAGCAGAGGGGGCGTTGCGAACACGACCGTGCCAGCCATCGCGACCAATGCGCAGATCGCGCAATTGTCGTTATCAGGCTGCTCGCGATCAGGGTTTGCCGGCGACTGCTTCTGGACCGCCGCGCTATCGGGCGACGCTATGCTCTTGGCAATGGTCTTGGCGTGATCGCTCAGCTGGGACTGAGCAAGCGGTGCAGCCTGTGCGAACCAATGGCTGTGGCCGAAGGTCAGCGCGAACTGCACCAGCATCGCAAATATCGCGAGCCGGGCACCGTGCCTGATATTCGACCGGAACCACTTCATCTGGAAAACGTACCCCGCATCGCGAGACGCCGACCGGGCGCCGCGATGTTACAATGTAACATCGCGCAATCGGTCAGCTGATGTCAACGGCAGGCGAGGCTGCGTGCGCAAGCGGTCGATCCGATGTGGCGTCCGGGCAACGCGATCGTCGCGCTCTACCGCCCCTCGCGCACCCAGGTCGCGGCAAACGCGCCGAGCAGCAGCAACAGGCCGATCAGGCCGGCGAAGATCGGCAGCACGCCGACGCCCTTCACCACGCTGGCATCGCGCATCCGCACGCCCATCCAGCCGTCGCCGGCGAAGACGCTGGTCGAGCGCACCGGGACGATGCGCGGCAGCTCGACGCTGCCGCCATCGGCGATCCGCACGGAATTGCCGCCGGTCGCCTGCGTCAGCGGCTTCAGCGTCTCGGTGGTGGAGGTGACTTCCGAGAATTCCTTCGGATTGGTCGGGCCGACATTGATCAGCGCCTTCAGCGTACCGTCGGTCGCCTGCCACAGGCCGAGCTCGTTTGCGGGAAGGCTGGCGCGCCACTCGCCGGGATCGCCGGCGGAGAGCGTCAGATCATGCGAGACGCCGGAAGGCGAGGTCACGCTCACCGGCTGCACGCTGTCGGCCATGGTCTGGCGCACCACGACGAGATCCTTGCCCTGCACCTGCAAGCGCAGCGCTTCCTCGTCGAGATCGGGCTGCTTCATCAGCCAGTGCGACATCCGCCGGAGCAGATCGAGATGCGGACCGCCGCCCTCATAGCCGCGCGCCCACAGCCAGATGTGGTCGGACAGCAGGAGCGCGACGCGGCCCTCGCCGAAGCGCGACAGGAACAGCAGCGGCTTGCCGTCCGCACCGGTCATCACAGGCGGGTTGACCGCGTTGCGGGTTTCGACGGTGCGGAAGAAGCGGCTCCAGTGCGGCGGCTCGAACGCCGAGCCTTCCAGCCCGCGCGTGACCGGATGGCGTTTGCCGATGTCGGAGAGATGCGCATAGAACGGCTTCTCGGTGACGCCAACCGGCTCGGCCGGCAGTACCGAGTCCAGCGGCGTGCGCCAGATGCTGCTGGTCGAGGCATAGTCGGGGCCCGCCGACACCAGCACCGCGCCGCCCCCGCGCACATAGCGTGCCATGTTCTCGAAATAGGGGATCGGCAGCACGCCCTGGCGGGCATAGCGGTCGAAGATGATCAGCTGGAATTCGTTGATGTGCTGCTGGAACAGCTCGCGCGTCGGAAACGCGATCAGCGACAATTCGTTGATCGGCGTGCCGTCCTGCTTCTCCGGCGGCCGCAGAATTGTGAAATGCACGAGGTCGACGCTGGCGTCGGACTTCAAGAGGTTGCGCCAGGTGCGCTCGCCGGAATGCGGCTCGCCTGAGACCAGCAGCACGCGCAGCTTGTCGCGCACGCCGTCGATGGCGGCGACGGCGCGGTTGTTGACAGGGGTCAATTCTCTTTCGAGCGGCGAGGCCTCGATCTCGACGATGTTCTGGCCGGCATGCTTGATCTCGACGTCGACGCTTGCGCTCTGGCCGCTTGTCAGCGTGCGCTCGTTGATGACCTCGCCGTCGCGGCGCACCGTGACCTTGGCGCGCTCGCCGGTGACGCCCTGGTCGTCGAGCTTGTAGGTGATGGTCTGGTTCTGGCCGACGATGCCGAAGCGCGGCGCCGCCGTGATCGCGATGCGGCGGTCGCGCTCGTCCTTCTGTCCGGTGATCAGCGCCTGCACCGGCGCCTGGAAGCCGAGCGCGGCGGCGCTCGCCGGGATGTCGTGGACACGGCCGTCGGTGATGAGGAAGGCGCCGGCGACGCGGTCGACCGGCACGTCCGACAGCGCGGAGGCCAGCGCGCCGAACAGCTTGGTGCCGTCGGTCTCGCCGTCCGCCTGTCCGGCATCGACGACGCGCACTTCGAGTCCCTTGATCTTCTTCAGGGTGTCGACCAGCGCCTCCTGCGCCTTGGCGGCCTCCTGGTTGCGCTTGCCGAAATTCTGGCTCGGGCTCTTGTCGACGACGACGGCGGCGACCGAGGTGAGGGGATCGCGGTCCTCGCGCGTGAAGGAGGGATTGGCGAGCGCCAGCAGGAACAGCGCCAGCGCCGCCACGCGCACGGCCGCACCGCGCGCCCGCGCCACCAGCAGCACGATGGCGATGAGGACAATCGCAGCGAGCGCGATCCAGAGGACGATCGCGGGGACAAGCGGCGTGAACGCGATGCCGTAATTCATGTCGATCCTATTGCCCCAACCGTTCGATCAGGGCCGGCGCGTGCACCTGGTCGGCCTTGTAGTTGCCGGTCAGCGTGTACATCACGATGTTGACGCCGGCGCGGTAGGCGAATTCGCGCTGGCGTGGTTCGCCCGGTGTGAGCGGCAGCATCGGCTGGCCGTCGGGACGGAGCGCCCAGGCGCCTGCGAGGTCGTTTGAGGTGATGATGATCGGCGAGACGCCGTCGCCGCCACGTGCGGGGCGCTGCGCGCTCTCGTCGTCATCCTCGCGCGGCAGCGCCTCCACCCAGGTCTGGCCCGAGTTGAAGCGGCCGGGGAAGTCGCGCAGCAGATAGAAGGTCTTGGTCAGCACGTGCTCGCGTGGCACCGGCTCGAGCTCGGGCACGTCGAGCGAGGACAGGATCTCGCGCAAGGCCTGCATGCCCGGCGTCTGCGAGGCGCCGTTGTCGCCGGGCGGTGCCTCGATGGCGTCGCGGGTGTCGAAGATCACGGTGCCACCCTGCTTCATATAGGCGTCGATCTTGTTGATGGCGTCCTGCGGCGGCTTTGGCTGGCCCGGCACGATCGGCCAGTAGATCAGCGGGAAGAAGGCAAGCTCGTCGCGCGCGGGATCGAGGCCAACGGGATCGCCGGCCTCAAGCGCAGTGCGCTGCGCCAGGAACAGCGTCAGGCCGGACATGCCGGCCTTGACGATGGAATCGACGTCGGCATTGCCTGTCACGACATAGGCGAGACGGGTCTGCGACGTCGACTTCATCGCGAACTCGTCTGATGCACTGTCGGCGCGGGACGGCGTCGGCGAGAGCATCGCGGCGCCTGCGAGCATGACGCCGAGCAGAATCATGGCGGGCGCGGCGCGACGGCGCAGCAGCGCAGCGAGACCGCCACCGAGCAGCGCGACGATGAGGGCGTCAATCAAGAACAGCGCCAGCGAGGTCGACAGCAGCCAGCCGCGCAGGTCGCGCGGCTCGGCATTGGTGTAGGTGGCGTGCCGGGCGCGCAGGGGCGCGGTGTTGAGGGCGGCGATGCGGTCGGCGCTGGCGAGCGTGTTCACGGCGAGCGGTCCTTCTGCCGGACCGTAGAAGCCGGGCGGATGGTCCGGCGTGGCGCGGTCGCGATAATCAGCCGTCAGCGGCTTGGCGGTGGCGGGCGGCGGCGCGAAGGCACCGAAGCCGTCGAGCATGTGCAGCGGCGCCAGCGTCTCGGCGTTTGCCTCGGTGGCGACGCCGGGGCCGGGCTTGGACGTGTAACCGGACATGTCGACGACGCGCCGGAGCATTTCGACGAAGGTGCCGGACATCGGCAGATCCGACCAGCGCATGTCGGCGCTGACATGGAACAGGCTGACGATGCCCTTGCCGCGATGCTCGCCGGTCACGAGCGGCGTGCCGTCTTCGAGCGAGGCCCAGCTCCTGGTGGCGAGCACCGCATCGGGCTCGGCCAGCACCTGCCGGCTCACGGTGACGTCCTTGGGGACGGCGACGCCGGCGAACGGACCGTCGGCGGCAAAGCCGGCCAGATGCTGCGGCTTCTCCCAGGTCAGGCTGCCGCCGAGCGTGCGGCCGCCCTTGCGCAGCTTGACCGGCACGAGATCGTCTTCGGCCTGCGCCAGCCTGGGGCCCGCGAACCGCACCAGCACACCGCCCTGGTCGATCCAGGCGTTGAGGCGCTCGCGCAATTCAGGCGCGACGGTGCCGACATCGGCCAGGATGATCATCGGCAGCTTCTGATCCAGGAATTGTGTGATGCCCTGCTGCGGCGAGCCCTTGTCGGCCAGCCGCACGTCGGCAAATGGCGCCAGCGCGCGGGTGAGGTAGAAGGTCGGCGCCAGCAGCGGCTGTGCGGTCTCGCTGGTCGAGCCCGAGACGATGCCGATGGCGCGGCGGCGCCAGCGCTTGTCGAGCAGCTGCACCGCGCCGGCCGAACGCTCGCCTGATATTTCGAGCCTGGAGATGTCGTTGCGCAGCTCGACCGGCAGGTCGAAGGCGGCTTCGACTTCCTTGTCCTGCATTCCGAAGGTGAAGCGTGCCTCGCCGATCGGCGAGGCCTTCTGGTCCAGCGCCCGCACGGTGCCGGCGAGAATGCCGCTGTTGGTGCGCAGCACCTTCACCGTCATCTTCGCAGCCGCGTTCTCCGCCGCGACCAGAGCGAGCGGGGAGGAGGTGCCGCCTTCGAACAGCGTCAAGCTGCGATCCCCTATGGTCTTGCCGAGACCAGCCACGAACTCCTCGCCGCGGCCGGTGTCGACGCCGTCGGACAGCCAGGCGATCTCGCAATCGCCGGTTGCTTTGAGGAAACGATCAATCGCGGTGAGAGTTTCAACGCGGTCGATCGAATAGGGCTTTGGCACGATCTGCCGCAGCGCAACCCGCGCCGCGCCGGCCGGCATCAAGGTGATGTCGCGGTTCGGCTCGGACAGCGGCACCAGCGCGATGGCGCGGCGGTCGTTGTCGGCGTTGGCGATCAGCTCGTCGGCGGCCCGGATCCTGATGTCCCAGTTCGAGGCGGCGCTCCAGCCGTCGTCGAACATGATCATCAGCGGGGCCTTGCTGGCGGCGAGGCCAACTTGCGGATTCCAGATCGGGCCGGCCGCGGCGAAGATCACCAGCGCCCCGGCGAGCAGCCGCAGCGCGGTCAGCCACCATGGGGTCCGTGAAGGCGTCTCTTCGCGAGGCGCGATGTCGAACAGCAGGCGGGTCGGCGGAAATTCGATGCGGCGCGGCCGCGGCGGCATCACGCGGAGCAGCCACCACAGTACAGGGAGGCTGACGAGGCCGATCAGCAGCAGCGGTTCGGTGAAGGCGAGCGGCAATCCCATCATGCGGCCGGCCCTGCCTTGATCGAGGTGGTGCGGGCGCCCGACTTGCTCACCTGCATGCCGGCATGGAGGAACAGCAGCAGCTCGGCGGCCGAGCGGTCGGTCGCATGGGTCGTGAACAGCCAGTCGAGCTTGTTGGTTTCGGCGCGGATCTGGTCGCGGTGCAGCGCAAGCCGCGTGGTGTAATCCTGCACCCAGCTCTCGGCGCGGCCGGCGGTGATCACGCCGAACCCTTCCGGCTCGACGAACTCGACGCGGCCGGAATAGGGGAAGCTCTCCTCGGCTGGATCGACGATCTGCACCAAGGTGCCGTGCGCGCCGGAGCCGGACAGACCTGCGAGCGTCGCCTGGATCTCCTGTAGCGGCGACCAGAAATCCGACAGCACGATGGTCTCGGCCAGCGCCGCGGGCACGAAGGACGGCGGCAGGCTCAGCCTGATGGCATCGTCATGCAGCATCGCCTGCGCCATCTTGTCGATGACGCTGCGGCTTGCGGTCGGTGCCATCAATCCGGGAATGCCGACACGCTCGCCGCCCGCAACCAAGAGCTCGGCCAGCGCGAAGGCGACGATCAGCGTGCGCTCCAGCTTGGACTCGCGCGCGGTCTTCGAGGCGAACGCCATCGACGGCGAACGGTCGGGCCAGATCCAGACCGTGTGCGAGGCCTCCCATTCGAGCTCGCGGACATAGAGATGGTCGTCGCGCGCCGATCTCCGCCAGTCCACATTCTGCGACGGCTCGCCGGAGACGAAGCGGCGGTACTGCCAGAAATTCTCGCCGGAGCCGGCGCGACGCCGTCCATGCAGACCATGGATGACGTTGGCGGCGATACGGCGGGCCTCGAGCACCAGGCGCGGCAAGGACGCGGCGAGCGTGCGGCTTTCGCCATCGGCACGTCGGATCGCGATGATCTCCTTCGCCGTGTGCCCGTTCTCTGCTGCCATCAACCGATCCGCGTCTTCAATTGCCTGATCACATCAGGAATCGTCCGCCCTTCCGCGCGTGCCTGGAACGTCAATGCCATGCGGTGCTTCAACACCGGCTCGGCGAGGTCGAGCACGTCGTCGATCGAGGGCGCCAGACGCCCGTCGATCAGCGCACGGGCGCGCACCGCCAGCATCAGCGACTGGCTGGCGCGCGGGCCGGGGCCCCAGGCGATGAACTTGCCGGCCTCGCCGCTGTCAGGACCCGGGCGCGCCGAGCGCACCAGCGAGAGGATCGCCTCCACCACGGAATCGCCGACCGGCAGGCGGCGCACCAGCCGCTGCGCCGTGATCAGCGCATCTGCCGTCATCGCTCCCTTGGCCAGCGTCTCCTCGGCGCCGGTCGTTTCGAACAGGATGCGGCGCTCGGCCTCGCGATCGGGATAATCGACGTCGATCTCCATCAGGAAGCGGTCGAGCTGCGCTTCGGGCAGCGGATAGGTGCCCTCCTGCTCCAGCGGGTTTTGCGTCGCCAGCACATGGAACGGCTTCGGCAGATCGTGGCGCGCGCCGGCGACGGTAATGTGCTGCTCCTGCATCGCCTGCAGCAGCGCCGATTGCGTGCGGGGGCTGGCGCGGTTGATCTCGTCGGCCATCAGCAGCTGGGCGAACACAGGACCGGAGATGAAGCGGAACGAGCGCTTGCCCGCGGTGCTCTCATCCAGCACTTCGGCGCCGAGAATGTCCGACGGCATCAGGTCAGGCGTGAACTGGATGCGCTTGGCATCGAGACCGAGCGTGACGCCGAGCGTCTCGACCAGTTTTGTCTTGGCAAGGCCGGGCACGCCGATCAAGAGCGCATGTCCGCCGGAGAGGATGGTAACCAGCGTGTTCTCGATCACGCGATCCTGGCCGAAGATCACCGATGCGATCGCGTCCTTTGCCGCGCGCACCTGGGCAGACACCTGCTCGGCCGAACGGACGATGCCGTCTTCGAGCTTCTCGACACTTTCCGCCATCCGTTAGCTCCTTAAGCCCGCCACGCGGCTTTCCTGCGTCGTCTGATAATCGCATCAAGTTGCGTCATCAGCTTCGGTCATGGGCCCTATGCTAGACTTGCAGGAAGGCCATGTATTCGTTGAATTAACCTATCCCCACCTTATCGGCTTCGGGGTATGTACGGCATCACGAAGTGGAGACCTCCACACCGGACTTGCACGGGGTGGAACCGTACAGTTACGTACAACGTAGACCTGCACCAATCGTGCCAACGGACAAAGTCAGGGCAAACCATGGCGAACCAAGGGCAGAGCGCCGATCGCGGTCTCGAGGGGCTGACTGCCGCCGCCAAAAGTGCTGCCAATGCCGAAGGTGCCAAGAAGGGCCTGCCTCCGGTGCATCTGTGGAATCCGCCGTTTTGCGGCGATCTCGACATCCGAATCGCCGCCGATGGTACTTGGTTCTACATGGGCACGCCAATCGGACGTCACGCGCTGGTGCGCCTGTTCTCCACCATCCTGAAGCGCGAGGGCGACAAGCATTTCCTCGTCACGCCCGTGGAGAAGGTCGGCATCCGCGTCGACGACGCGCCGTTCATGGCGGTGGAGATGCTGACCAGCGGCGAGGACAACCATCGCGTGCTGAACTTTCGCACCAATGTCGATGATTGGGTCACCTGCGATGCCACGCACCGGCTGCGCTTCGAGCAGGCGGCGGATGGCGGGCTGACGCCATATTTGCACGTCCGCGCCGATCTCTGGGCCAAGGTCACCCGCGCGCTCTATTACGATCTGGTTGACATGGGCGAAGAGCGGATGGTCGATGGCCAGCCGATGTTCGGCGTCGAATCATCAGGCGAATTTTTCGCGATGGCCGACGCGGAGCAGGTGAGGGCCGCGCTTTGAACAAGCTGATCAAGAACGAGAAGAGCGAGCCCGCCGCGTTCCGCGCGGCGGATTTCTTCGCCCGCTCGAAGGCAAAGCTCGGCTTCGACGTGCCGCCCGGCCTCTACGATCCCAACATCATTCCGGCCTCCGGCGATCCCGGCACCGACAAGATGCTCGAGATCGTCGCGCGCGAGCAGCCGGTGCGGCCCGCGGCCGTGCTGATCGCGGTGGTCGACCATCCCGAGCCGACCATCCTGCTGACGCAGCGCTCGGCGCACCTGAACGATCACGCCGGCCAGATCGCCTTTCCCGGCGGCAAGATCGACGCGATCGATTCCTCCCCGCTCGATGCCGCGCTGCGCGAGGCCGAGGAGGAGGTCGGGCTTAGCAGGGATTTCGTCGACCCGATCGGCTATCTCGATCTCTATGGCACCGCGTTCGGCTTCCGCATCCTGCCGACGGTCGCGAGGGTCCGCCCCGGTTTTCAACTGACGATCAACCATTCCGAGGTTGATGATGCATTCGAAGTGCCGCTATCCTTCCTGATGAATCCGGCCAACCACCAGGTCCACAGCAAGGAATTCCGCGGCATGGAGCGGTTTTACTATGCGATGCCGTTTGCGGAGCGCTACATCTGGGGCGCGACGGCCGGAATGCTGCGTGTGCTTTATGAGCGGATCTATTCGTCATGATCCGGCCGGTTCTGACCGAGATCGGAATTTTCCTCATCCCTTTTGCCGTCTATGCGCTGTTCCTGGCCGCGACGCGGTCCGGCCTGTTCGTGCAATCGTCCTGGCCGGTCACTATCGTCGCGCGTCTGGTGCTGGTGGCGCTGGTGCTGGTCATCGCCGGGCTGATTGGCCTTGCGCATTTCTCCGGCGCCGCGCCGAACTCGACCTACATTCCCGCCCATATCGAGAACGGCAAGCTCGTGCCGGGCAGGGACAGCTGAATGGAAAGATAAGGGCCGGACGATGAGCGCGGAGCCGATACTCGCGGATGCGCCCTGGCTGACCGCAGGCGGGACGGCGCGCGTCCTGCAACTGCTCAACGCGGATGGCGAGGAAGCGCGCGTGGTCGGCGGCACCGTGCGCAACGCGTTGCTCGGCCTGCCGCCGGGCGATATGGATATCGCCACCACGGCGCTGCCGGAGGAGGTGGTGCGACGCGCGAAAGCCGCCGGCATCAAATGTGTGCCGACCGGCATCGACCACGGCACCGTCACGCTGGTCATCGACGGCGCGCCCTATGAAGTCACGACGCTGCGCGAGGACACCGAGACCTTCGGCCGCAAGGCCAAGGTCGCGTTCGGCCGCGACTGGGTGAAGGACGCCGAGCGGCGCGACTTCACCATGAACGGCCTGTCGGTCGACGCCAGCGGCGTCGTCTACGATTATGTCGGCGGCATCGCGGATGCCAAGGCGCGGCGCGTCCGCTTCATCGGCGCGCCCGATCAGCGCATTGCCGAGGATTATCTGCGTATCCTGCGCTTCTTCCGGATCCATGCCGCGTTCGGCGTCGGCGAGCCCGACCGCGACGGCACGCTCGCCTGCATCCGCGGACGCGCGGGGCTTGCGACGCTCTCGGCCGAGCGGGTGCGCATGGAGATGCTGAAACTGCTGGTGGCGCAAGGCGCCTCCGCCGCGGCGCTCGCGATGGCCGACGCGGGCCTGCTGCAAGCCATGATCGGCGGCGTTGCCTATACCGGGCCGCTGACCGCGATGATCGCGATCGAGCAGACGCGCGGTCTGGTGCCCAGCAGCACGCTCCGTCTCGCCGCGCTCACCGTCGCCGTCACCGAGGACGCCAAGCGGGTCGCGACGCGCCTGCGGCTCTCCAATGCGGAAGCCAAGGCGCTGGATTCGATGGGCCATCGCTGGTGGCGCTTCGCAGCCATGGACGAGGCTCGTGCACGGCGGCTGCTCTACCGGCTCGGCCCCGAGCGCTATCACGATCGCGTGTTGCTGGCCTGGGCGCGCAGCGGCGTTGATGCGAATTCGTCGCGCTGGCGCGAGCTCGCCGAGCTGCCGCAGCGCTGGACCGCACCGAAATTTCCGCTTCGCGCTGCCGACTTCATCGCACGCGGCATGGCTGAAGGACCCGCGCTCGGACATGTGTTGACGCTCGCCGAGGACGCTTGGCTTGCGGCGGATTTTCCACTAGAGGAAGCCGCACTCGCTTCCATCGCCGATCAAGCCGCAGCACGCGCCACTCGCGAGAGAAATTGACCATCGTCTCAGGCTTCGCCGACATCTCGATTTTCCAGCTGCTGCTGGTCGCGATGATGGCGTTGTTTGCCTCGATCATCGGTGGTCTCGCCGGTTACGGCACCGGCGCCCTGATGCCGCTGGTGCTGGTGCCGCTGGTCGGCGCCGAACCGGTGGTGCCGATCATCGCGATCTCGGCGCTGTTCACCAATTCAAGCCGCGCAATTGCCTATCTCCGTCACGCCGACCGCCGCCGTGCGCTGATCGTGCTGGCCTGCGCCGCGCTGACCACCGCGCTCGGCGCCTACGGCTATACCCGCCTCACCAATGCCGGCGCCGCGATCGTGATCGGCACCATGCTGATCCTGAGCGTGCCGCTGCGCCGCGTGCTACGGCGCCGCGAGGTCAAGATCGGCGACACCGGACTTGCGGCGGGCTCGGTCGGTTACGGCGTCCTGGTCGGCGGCACGTCGGGCTCGGGCGTGATCCTGCTCTCGCTGCTGATGGCCGCAGGCTTAGAGGGCGCCGCCGTGATCGCGACCGATGCGATGATCTCGCTCGGCACCGGCCTGATCAAGATCTCGGTGTTCGGCCTCGCCGGCGCCGTGACCGCGCAGGTGCTCGCCTTCGCGCTGCTGATCGGCGGCATCGCCATCCCCGGCGCGTTCCTGGCAAAGGCCTTCGTCGAGCGGATGCCGGTACACATCCACACCGCGATCCTCGACGTCGCCGTGATCACCGGCGGTCTCGTGATGATCTCGGCGGCGGCGAAGCATTTGATCGCTTGAAGGGGCTTGTTCAGCGCGCGGTTGTGCCGGGCGTCACGTTCAGCGGCGCTCCCCCGACCGAGATCGGACCCGACGGGGTCGCGACACGCGGCGGCTTCTTTGGCCGTGGGGCGGTGCGCGCTGCTGGAGCCGGCGCGACAACAGGCGCTGGAGCCGGCGGCATCGACGCAACAGGCCCGGGCGCCGGAGAGGGGGCGATCGGTGGCTGCGGGGCCGGGCTCTTCAGTGCATCGATTTTCGAACTGAGGTCGGCGAGCTGGCTCACGATCGCCTTCAGCTGCTCTTGCTGATCGGCAACAGCCTTTTCGATCGCGGCCACATCGTCAGCCGTCTTTTGCTGCGCGGCGAGCAAGTCCGTCATGACCGCTTTGTCATTGGCGCTGGTCTCGGCATCCGCAGCCTCGCGCCCGGCGGACTGAATGAACAATCCCGGGTTCAGCCAGACGTAACCGGCGCCTGCGCCTGCGAGCGCAAGGACGACGGCCACGAGGAGCGCAAGCGGCCACCGGCGGCGCGACGCTGGAAGGAAAGGCGGTGGCTCCACGACGGGCCAGCTGGGAGGCGATTCGGAATTCATCCGAATTTCCTAGTCAGCCTTTTCGCCCCGCGCAATTGGCGCTTTGGCGATCGGCATGCATAGGGGGGCCCCGTCGAGGTTCTGCGACAGAGAGGCTGGGCCAAACGCTCAGCCTCTCAGGCGCAGCAGTCCGGCACTCGGCTTCGGTCGCTTGAGTTGAGCGAGCCGAAAACTGCTGGCGGATACCGTTTAAGCGGCGGTTGCCAGCACGCGCAGGCGATGACCGTCGGGATCGAGCGCAACGAAGGTATGTCCGAACGGCATTGCGGTCGGAGGCTGCGCAATCCGCACCCCGCGGGTCAGCCATGTGTCGTAGGTCGCGCGCACTGCTTCCTCGTTCGCGGCCGCCCATGAGATCTCGCTGCTGCCGCCCTCGGAAGCAGACGGCGGCGCCACGGCGTCCCGCTGCCACAGGCCCAGCATGGTGCCGTGCCCCAGCGGCAGAACCACGAATTTGGGAGACGATTGCGCGACGGGGCACCCCAGCAGGGTCTGATAGAAAGTGGAGCTCGCTTGCGCGTCGTCGACATAGAGCACCACGAGATTGAAATCGGCCATTTGCATCTCCTGTTCAGCTTGGCGATGGCCGTGGCTTACAGGACGGTGCTGTCAGTTTTTGTCAGCATGATCAGTTTCCGGAATGCATTCCCGCTGCTTCCACTCCCGCAGCAAGTCAGTGCGGCGTCGCGGGTAGCGGCGCTCCGTGAGCGTGATCGACAGGATCCGGTCGGTGCGGAAATGGCGGTAGTCGCCGCGGCTCTCGCACCAGGCCGCCACCATGCGTACAGAATCGAAGAACCCGAGCGCGATCGGCCAGATCGTGCGATGAGTGCGGTTGTCCCGTTCGTCGCTATAGGTGATGCGCAATTTGCGCTCGTTGCGGATGGCGGCGCGAATGATCGGCAATTCGGCATCGCCTGCCGCCGGATCGCGGCGAGCGACCATCAGGCCCGACGTTTCCAGGCTCCGCTGCAGGTCATCAGGCAGCACGGCGGCGATCTTGGCAAGCGCGTTATTGGCGGCCTTTCCGAGCGGCTCGTCCGGCTGTGCGGCGACCCACCGGCCGCCCAGCACCAGCGCTTCGATCTCCTCTTCCGAGAACATCAGAGGCGGCAACATGAAGCCCGGCCGCAGCACGTAGCCGATGCCGGCCTCGCCATCGATGTGGGCCCCTTGGCCCTTCAGCGTCTCGATGTCCCGATAGATCGTCCGCAGAGAGACGCCGAGCTCCTCGGCCAGCCGGCCTGCCGCCACGGGCCGACGATGACTTCGCAAGAGCTGGATCACATCAAGAAGGCGTTGAGCGCGCGACATGCCGGCTCATATCACGCCCTGCTGCCAGATTCTGTCAGCATTAGTTTCCAGCTCGGCTGCGATCATGGCGTCCGCTCGTTCCCTTCCAGCGAGATGCCGCTTTATTGCCGGTCCGCCCCCGGCTAGTCTCGATCCATCTGTTCAGACGACATCCACCTTTAGCTCCGCCGCGAGACGGGAATCGGTGTGTTCCGGAAGGATGACAGGATGCGGGCAGTGATCATCGGCGCCGGAATGGGCGGGTTGATGACCGCACTGGCGCTGCGGCAATCCGGCGTCTTCGCATCGATCGATGTCTACGAGCAGACGAAGGTGCCCAGCACCGCGGGCGCCGGGTTGAACATTCCGCCCAACGGGGCGCGGATCTGTCGCTGGCTCGGCGTCGACCTCGATGGCGGGGATCCCAAGGGGCCCGATGGGGCGATCGACGGCGGCCGGGCGGCCATTCTGGAATCGACGCGGCAGTTCAACGCGGATGGCAGCGTGACGAAGCGGCCGTTCGATCATGTCACCGCCGCCGGCGATGGCGCCGGGTTTCATCACATGCACCGGCTCGACCTGTTGATGTGCCTCTACAAGCGGGTGTTCGAGTTCGGTCCCGCCAGCGGGGCGCCGTGCCCGATCACAGTGCACATGGACAGCCGGCTGACCCAGTTGCGTCAGACCGAGGGCGAGGTGACGGCGACATTCGCGAATGGCCGGACCGCCACCGCAGAGGTTCTCGTGGGAGCCGACGGAATCAACTCCGCCACATTGCAACTGGCCTGGCCGAACCCCCGCCCCAAGCGCTGGACCGAGGTGACCTGTTTTCGCGGACTGATTCCGCGGACGGTGGTCGCCGCGCTTCGCAAGACCGACGGCAGCGCGCTCGACAACAACCCCATCGATTCCTTCAGTATGGACCGCCATCGCAACGACAAGAGCGGAGCGACGACGTATTGGGTGCGCGGCGGCGAATTGTTGAACGTGTGGATCGCCCGCTACGAGCCCGATTCTGCCGCGTTCGAGAAGGAGGAAGGCGACTGGTTTCCGGTCGGTCGGGAGGAGATCGTTCGCGAGGTGGGCGAGGCATTCACCGGGCACCCCAGCAGAGACGATTTGCTGGCTCTGGCCGGCGCGATCGTTCGTCCGACGAAGTGGGGTCTCTACGATCGTGACGCGCTCGAAACCTGGTTGCAGGGTCGCATCTGTCTGCTTGGCGACGCGGCGCATCCGATGCTTCCCACCTTTGGCCAGGGCGCCGCGCAGTCGTTCGAGGACGCCGCCGCACTCGGCTGCGCCTTCGCCCTGCACAAGGACGACGTGGCGACGGCGATGTTGCACTATGAACGCGTGCGGCACTACCGCGCGACCCGCTTCCAGCTCGGCTCCAAATTCGCCTTCGATCATCTGCGAGCCAGGGACACCGCCGAGCAGAAGGCGCTGCTGGAGAAGCTCGACGAGCGCGTGAGCCCGGCCTTCGCCCACGACAAGCGCGGCGGCGAGGACGATTCCTGGATCTACGCCTACGACGCCCGCAAGATCGGCACCGAGCTGCCGCCCAAGAGATTGGGGCCGTGGGACTTCCGCGGCGCTGCCAAGGCCAATTATGCCGCGATCACCCGCACGCTCTGGACGCCAACGGCCCCCGCCAGGGATCGGCGTCCCGTCACGCGCGCCGAGGTCGCCCGGCACAACAGCCGGGACGATTGCTGGGTAATCATTCGGGGAAGAGTCTACGACATCACCGAGTGGGCACCCCATCATCCCGGTGGCGCCGGCATCGCCCGGATGTATGCCGGCAAGGAAGCCACCGCCGAATTCGGCGACTACCACAGCGCTGAGGCCGTCGCGCATATGGCACACTTCTGCATCGGCGACCTCGTCGAGGCGCCAGCCACCTTGCCATGAGTGGTTGGGCGAAGGCCACGAAGCGTCAGCTTGCGTGGCGCGCAAACTTCAATATCGTTGGCAAGTCCCCCTCATCTGACGACCAATCTTCCCAGGAGCCAACACCATGAATGCGATCTCGGTGCCCCGTGGGATCAATCGCCCTGCGGGCAAGGTCGACATCCCGTCTGCCTGGCTGGGCAAGGAGATGAGCGTCCATCCTGAGCGATGGCTGGTGTCGCTTTCTGCCAGCGAGATAGCTGAACTCGAGAGTGCCGCTGAAGCCTATCTTGGCAGCGGCAAGGAGATCGCCGAGATCACCAAGGAAAGCTTTCCGCTTCCTCGCCTCAGCGCCCATCTGGAGGAGCTCAAGTCCAGGCTCCTGACGGGCCTGGGCTTCGAAGTGATCCGCGGCCTTCTGGTGGCAAACTACAGCCAAAAGTTTGCCGCGACGATCTTTTGCGGGGTGGGCGCGCATCTGGGATCGGCACGGTCGCAGAATGCAGCGGGGCACATTCTCGGTCATGTCCGCGACATCGGTGCCGACGCGGGGGATCCGAACGTCAGGATTTACCAGACGTCGGAACGACAGACGTTCCACACGGATTCGTCCGACGTTGTCGGCCTGTTGTGCATTCGCGAGGCGATGGAGGGAGGGGATTCTCTCCTCGTCAGCACCTCGACCATCTACAACAAGATGTTCGCCAGGCGTCCCGACCTTGCCGCTCTCCTGTTCGAGCCGATCGCGACGGACCGGCGCGGCGAGGTGCCGGAGAACGAAAAGCCCTATCTCGAAATCCCGGTGCTGAACTGGCATGCGGGATTCCTCACCGGGTTCTATCAGCGCCAATATATCGACAGCGCGCAGCGCTTTCCCGATGCGCCGAGACTGACGCCTGATCGGATCGAGGCGCTCGATCTCTTCGATGCGCTCGCCAATGACCCCAATCTGCATGTCGCCATGCGGCTTCAGCCGGGAGACATGCAGTTCGTCTACAATCACGCGCTGCTGCACGACCGCACCGGATTCCGCGACTGGCCCGATGCAAGCCAGAAGCGCCATTTGCTGCGCCTCTGGCTCAGCATGGAGGGCGACCGGCCGCTGCCCGACTGCTTCAGGCAGCGCTATGGCTCGATCGAGATCGGCAACCGCGGCGGCATCGTCGTCAAAGGCACCAGGCTGAACGTGCCGCTGGATTGACGTTTGCGGCGCACGAAGTCCGGTGCTGCCTACTCATCGTCCTCGTCGTCCTCTTCCTCTTCCTCGTCCTCCTCCTCATCCTCTTCCTCTTCCACCTGAATGAGGGTGGCGAGCGGCAGCGTCTCGCGGAAGAGGTCGCCTTCCATGCCCATCCAGAGGCAGAGCACGTCCTCGCCCTTGACCTCCGCGACGGTCAGCGGCTGGCCGCCCGATTTCAGCATGACGATGTCGCCGGCTTTCAATTCCATGGATTGTCCTTTCGTGTTGATCGACCGGATGCGAAGCTAGCAACCTGTCATGACACGCCGAACACGGCCGGCTCGGGCGGGGCGAGGGGCTGCAGCAGGCCGGCGCTCGAGCGGTCGGCCGTCTGCCAGTCTCCGCTGATATCGGCCAGCCGGAGATATCTCATCGCGAATGCGGCGAGCGGTGCGAAGATGAGGAACAGAAAGACGAGCAAGGGCTTTCCTCAGAGATGGTGTTCAGCAATGATCTGGCCGCTGCCTGACGACGGGAAGTAGGGGCACAGCAACTCGGTTTCCCCCCTGTAGCCGTCCCATCCCAGCAGCCCGAACATCATGTGCGTGTCCGCCATCAAGGCTTCGCCGTTGCACTTGGTCGAATACTCCGGAAGCATGCGGACGAATTCGGCATAGCGCCGCTCCTTCCAGAGGTCGAGAACCCGCAGGTCCATCTGCCGGTTGAATTCGCTGCCAATTTGTTCCCATTGTCCATCGCCGACCTGCTCGTTGGATACGAGCTTGTGCGACATCGAGCCGGACGCGAGCACGGCGACCTTGCGATCGGACGCCGCGATCGCCCTGGCACAAGCGGCCCCGAATTTGCGGTTCTCCTCGACGGTGGCGAAGATCGGCGCGGCGACCGAGAGGACGCGGGCCCAGCCGCGTTCGTTCATGTAGTGCATCGGCACGATGGTCCCGTATTCGAGCGGCAAGGTCTCGACCTTGTGTGCCAGCACCTGAAGCCCGTCCTTGGCGGCTTCTGCCGCGATTGCATCGCCAAGCTCGGGATCGCCCGGATAATCGTACGCCATGTTCTGGATCATGTGGGGAGCTTCATGGCTGGTGTAGACGCCGCGATGACGCGCATTCGCGTTCATGTGACAGCCGAAATTTGAAATCCAGTGCGTGTCGAACACCAGAAATGTGTCGGCGCCTCGCTCGCGCGCCCGCCTGCCGATCTCGCGCAGGGCCGCAATCGCGGCAGCGCGCTTCCCCTTCAGGGGACCTTCCCGTTCGGAAATCATGATCGAGGGGACGTGCGCGATCTTGGCGGCCAGCACGATCTCTCCCACGGAGGCCTCCCTTCCCTGATTTATCGTTGCTGCGATCGTAGTAATTGAGATCCCGGCGACAATTGATTCAGGTCAAATCGACGCTACGGCTTCGCTCGCCAGGGCGTGTACTCAGAGATGCGCCAATGTCAGCTTTCGGCGTCAAGCAGAAATTCCATGCTTGACCAGAGCATTACTGCCTGTGTCCGACCTCAGTGGCTTGGTCTGATAATTCCACTGGCCTGTTTTGGAATGTGACGCCCGTCATGGTTTTGGTGCGAGCCAACAGGCATGCTCGTTCAAGATCAATGGCCAAACGCCAAGCAAGGAGCCGGACCATGATGAGCAGCAACAATCGCGAACTGAGCTTCGCCGAGTTGGCGAATGTGAGTGGCGGCGGCGTCAAAGGGGCCGTTGAGGGGGTGTGCCGTAAAGAACCAACATCTGGCGGTCAGAACGTCCCGGCCCAGATGTTTCAACAGATCTTGCAGCAACTTACTCAAGGCCAAGGTTGAGAGTGGGACTGCCTCAGTGGGCGGCCCCTTTCATTTCAGCCCACGTTGACTTCTGCTGCTGGCCACCCCGAGCTTGCGACCCAGCCGTCGAAATGAGGGCCTCGCGGTTCTTGGCATCCGTGAAATTTATCTGCTAGATTACATGCATATTGCTTTCGATTTCAGACGACTATGAATTCCGGATATCAAATCATGTTCGTCACCGTCGTTGCCGTGCTTTGCCATTTGTCCGCTTCAGACTGTACTGAGGTGCTCGTCACAAACTCCTCCTTAGATGCGGGCGTCACATTTCAAAGCTGCATGATCGGCGGCCAGGCGTCCTTGGCGCAATGGAAGGCGAACCATCCAATCTACCGGTCCGACGATTGGCACATCGATCGCTACAAGTGTGTGGCGGGGCGATACGAGGCCAGGGCAAGAATCTGATTTGACCGTCTTGCACAAGGTCGGCTTGTGGCCCGTTGCTGGCCTGCGCTCAAATATGAGTCGATGTCTGCTTCCCGAAGGTAAGGCGACCTTCGTTATGCGGGCTACTGAGTTCAGTTCGTGACCCGAAGCAGTCATCTTGCGGATCACGCGGCACCCATATCCCCTGTCAGATAATTGCGCTCGACCGTGTCCGCTATGATGGCAAGCAGCTGCTGTCGAACAGTTTCGGCCTTTGCGACCACTGCATGCCAGTCAGGGTCTTCCAAGATTGCGCCGTCGTCGCAGTCATCGTTCGCTTTATGGGAGATGATCGCCTCACCGAGGGCGGACAAGAGGTCGAATTCTTTGGAACTCAGATGTCCATGGTCCCGCGCAAACTGAAGCTGATCAGCGTCAGGATATGAGCAGCAAAACTCTACATACGACCAATGCGGACTGCTGGTTGGCGGCGTGAGCCAAGTTCGGCGCTGATAGCCTAAATCCGCAATCTCATAGACGGAGCCGAACCACTGGCGTCGAAGACGCGCCAAACTCTCGGGAGCGATACCTGCCAATTTCGAAATCCCACGCTTGCCCTCATTGAAGCCACCTAAGGTGTACTATAGGTGCAGTTCGCTACTCTATCAAACTATGCCTGCAATGTCAGCCTTTGGCCCGTTGCTGGCCTGCGCCCAAATATGAGTCGATGTCTGCTTCCCGAAGGTAAGGCGACCTTCGTTATGCGGGCTACTGAGTTCAGTTCGTGACCCGAAGCAGACAACCTGCGAGCAAGTACGGATTAGCCGATGAGTACGTAACCGGATTGAACGAGCATGTTCGCCAGCGCTTCCGTGCGCCTATCCATGTCTTCGCCCTTGCGGACCCAAATCAAAAAATCAGCATCTGAGAATTCGGTACCGTCCGCAATTTGCGCGACGATCTCTAGCTGACCAAAGCATTGCCGAAAGTAATAGCCATCGGGGTAGTTTACACTATCTCGCTCTTCCCACCGGTCCGACTGTGCTAATTTCGCAAGATGCTCGGCAAAGTCGCGGAGTGCCATGGAGCGGGGTGCTTTCACAAAGAACGCCGGGACCTCGTTGGCGCCTTTAGTCGGGTTGTCTTTTGCCAACTGATCGCGAACCCATCGAATTTCTTGCTTCGCGTCACGTTCGGCGTCCTCTGGACTGCTGTAAATACCAGATACTCCGGACATCACCTTCCAAGCGTAGCCCTCGTCTTCCCAATCTGTCTCAACCGCGAATTGGTAGGTCTCTGGCCGTTGCGAGAAGATAACGAGACGGGCTTTCCCGTCTTCACGTTCAACAACTTTGATACGCTGTTCTGGGGGGATGACAATTTCACCGCTCATTGAACGATACCGCCGCTTCAGTTGGCTGGCCTCTATTCATATCAGGTTAAAGGAAGAATGTCCTAAGTAGAGAATGTCTCCTTCTGGCCCGAAGCCGCCAGTAAGGGCAGAGCAGAGCCTGTCTGCTCTGCCCCCAAAATCAGACGTCAACTTGTTCTGCTATCGCGAGGGGTCGTCTACCTCGATGCCGAGATATCGAACGGTGCTCTCGATCTTAGTATGCCCCAGAAGGAGCTGTACGGCCCGCAGGTTGCCGGTTCGGCGATAGATCAAGGTCGCCTTGGTCCGGCGAAGGGAATGCGTCCCGAACAGATGCGGATCCAATCCGATGTCGGCGAGCCATCGGGATAGGAGGCGGGCATACTGGCGGGTCGTCATATGTCTACTCAGCCGCCGCCCGGTGAACAGGTATTCTCCTGGCTTCTTGCCCGCAAACCGCAGGTAGTCGTCGATTGCCTGCCGGGTTGATTCCGTCAGTTCAAACTTGACTGGCCGGCCGGTCTTCTTCTGTCGGACGACCGCGCGATCCGCCGTATACCCGCCCGGCGCAACGTCATCGACTCTCAATGCGACGACATCGCAGCCGCGCAGCTTGCTATCGATGGCGACGTTGAACAGCGCCAGATCACGCGTTCGGCCTTCGACCTGTAGCTTGGTTCGGATTGACCAGACGTGCTTGGGACGGAGCGGCGGCTTTGCGCCGATGATCTTCCCCTTGTTCCAAGGAACGTGTCTCGAGATGGCAGGGATGGTGCTTGGGATGTCGGTCATGTTGACCTCCTCATCTAGTGAGGCTGGTCATTTTCAGCCGGAGCCCTTCCGATCCCACGCCCGCTTTGAGACGATTGGAGACGTACTTGGGACCAATTCGAGCGATGACAGGACCGATTGTGACCCAGAGCGGACTTCCTCTGTTTAGGGAAAATTGAGCATTCACTGTGATCTCGGTTGACGGAGCGCTCCTCTGCAACCGACAAGTGGACTTGCGCGTCTCAGGTCATTTATCACCCGCTCCGAACCCAGGTGTGCCGTGAAACCTCTCTGCAAAACCGCAGTATCGGCTCAACTTGTTGCTGCGAGCTTATATCTGGGCGCTTGTTCTCCCCAGGAGGACGCCCATCTCACCTGTGCGACGACTATTTTTGTCGCGGACAAGCTTATGGAAACTGGCAAAGTCCCCACTGACCCTGCGCTACGACAAAAAGCCAATGACGCTGAGGTCAACCATCAGAACGCCTCTGCGACTTTCCGAAGGTTAGACACACGTGAGCCTGAAGGTGAGCGTGAACGTCTGATGGAGCTTGCTTTCATCTTTGGAAAGGAACGCGATCGAATTCTCAATGAGCTATCACCGAAGGAAATTGTCGCACGGGCGAAGACCTGTGTCGAACAAGCACCTCCGAAGGGGCGAGGGTTTCCGCGACCGGATGGCAGCTTTTAACCGGACGGGCACGGCTACGCAGCGCAGTAGCTCATTGTTCGCGTTAGGAGACGCGGAGGTTTCCGGTGTGGGATATTCGATTGTTTAGAGACCTAGTCTACTTATGGGGTAGCGTAGCGTTACTCTCCTTTATTCCTGCCCTGATTGTTGGCGCAGCAATTGGGCGGCTTGTGGGACGATGGTTTCTGTGCGTCCTTCTCAGCTATGCCGCCGCGATAGCGCTCCTCGCTCTTACGCGCGTTCAGCAAGGCTTCCGTCACTCTCCGAGTTTGATCGAGCTGCTTGCCTATTCCGCAGTGTTTGCACTGCCGCCGATTTTGGCCATCGCATCTGTGGGATACCTGGTCGGACGCAAGTTCAAAGAGCGGCGCGATCTGAAATCCCACTGATTGGCGAGCAGCCTAATGTCTGCGATTGACCCGCAGCGCCCTAATTCCCAGCTTGGACTTCCCGGATGACTGTCGGGCGGTCCGCCAAAGCGATCCCAGTTGTCGCGGTTCTCCCTGTCGGGCTTCACCTTTAACCCTTGCCTAAAGGCGAACCAGAGAAAGCCGACAAGGACGATTAGGCAGATGGGCGCAAGAAGCCAGTCCGGCATGTCCTAGCCCCTCCCGTGAGGCGCTTCAGTTAGCGGCCTCTATCGTATCAGGCCAATCTCGCGATGACGCCTGTTGGCCCGCTGCTGACCTTGACGCAGACCACCGCAGCTTCCGCTATCCGGCATAGACGGACTAGCCCTGAAGCGAGGTTGAAGTCGCAGTTTGACCCAAAGCTGGAGTGGGCACTGCGCCTTCAGCACCGCTTGGGAATGAGCCTCAAAAGAACCCAGCCAGAGAAGCAGGTCCCTGCAAGCGAGCCGATCAGCACGAAACTGAATAAACCTGGTTCAGCCTGATAACTCACCCAATGTAGGGGGGTGAACCTACCTCCGTAAAATACTTGCATTGTAAAAACGGCGGACAAAACCTCAGCAAGAAGAAGCAGCCATAACGCTGCAAGCAGACTCCACGCCGCAGCCGATCTGGCCTTTCGCATCATCGCATTGGTTCCGCGCGGCATTCTGACTTTCTGGCCTGTCATGACGCCATCTCAGCTGACACCGCCTAGAGAATGAATGAGGACGAAATGTGCAAGCGGCGCCCCGGAAAATCGTTAAGCGGCCGGCCAGTTCATAGCGGCGTCGAAAATTGAGATCACCTTAGAATTGCTAAATGATCGTTAGGGGAATAGCTCGCATTTCGAGTCCGCTTCTGTGCTGTGGCCCGTGGCTGACCTCCGCTCTCAGCCTCGCACCGTCCGCTTCCGAGGGAGAAGCAGAAACCTGTCGTGGAGACGACGAGGGCACCCTTTGACCCAGAGCAGACTCACCGGTGGGCTCTATCGTCCTGCAGACCGATTTGTCGCTCTGGCCGCAATCTCGCTTGCAAGATATTCGGCGTCCTCACCAACGCCCCATAGGAATGCCGATTTCACCTTGTGCATGCGTGGCAGGCCAAGGAAATAAAGACCGGGAATGGCCGTCACGCCGCGTTGCTGGATAGGCGCTCCCTGCTTGTCGAAGACTGGGCAATTTATCCATTCGAAATCGTAGCGATATCCTGTCGCCCAGATAACCGTCGTGACCTTCGCGTCGTGCAGGTCAAGCCTGTCGACCTCAGGCAATACTTCTGGCACCGCGCGCAAATAGGGATCGAAACCTTCCTCGACTGGCGCTTCAAGTCCCTTCGTTTCGATGAACTCATCGATCGTTCGAACGAACTGTACGAACGTGTCGTCTCCGGCTTTCAGGTTGGCGTTCAGATCGTTCGCGAGGTGCAGGCGGCCATCGACAAGATCGAGCAGACTGCCGAGCAGCGTGACCCCTTCACTTGCGATCTGGCGAAGATCGATCGTGTGGCCGCCGCCCACGCCCGTTATCAAAGGCGCTTTGAAGTTGCGCCATTCCGGCGGCATGCGATCGCCGGTCATGTTGGTCATGCCGCTCTCTTCGATCCACCAGCCGACATCGTGTCCCCGGTAGCGGCGCGGCCATCGCCGGTGTCGGCGAGTGGCGTAAAACACCTCGCGCGCGGCCCCTCGAAGATCCTCGACGATTTGGCATCCGGAGCCGCCCGATCCGACCACCAGCACGGCGCCGGGCGGAAGGTCCGAGGGGCGCGTATAGCGGTTCGCCGTGACTTGATGAACCGCGGGGGGAAACGATGCGCTGCACGGCGGAACGGACGGAAGCTGATATGGGCCGGTCGCAATAACCAAATTTGCTGCTTCCATCATGTGTTGCCCCGCTTGCACAACAAATCGTCCGCGATTCGTGGGACGTACCGAGCTCACCACAACGCCGCAGCGGAGCGGAGCAGCTATCTTCATGGCGTAGTCAGCAATGAAGCGAGCGACGCCGTCTCGTCCCATGAAGCCATCGGGCGCATTCCCCGAATAAGCGTGGCCGGGCAAACGAAGCATCGCGTTGGGAAACTGAAAGGCGAGGGAATCCCAACGTTCGCTCTGCCACCGCTCGGCAACGCGACCGCGTTCGAGCACGACATGCGACCGTCCGCGCTGTGTCAGGTGATAGCTCATGGCGAGGCCGGCCTGGCCGCCGCCAATGACGATCGTCTCGATAGCCTCGGGCATTCAATCACCGTTTATCGACTGGGGAGAACCGTTGTCAGACTATTTGGGCAAGCTATAAAGGGAATGGACTAATTTGGCCTATCGTCATGAGGAAACGGTTATGTCCGCAAAGCGCGAGAACTGGGACGCCCGAATTGGTCGGCGTATTCGACTGCGCGATGTGCATGTATTTCTGACAGTCGCGCAGTGCGGCAGCATGGCACGGGCGGCGCAACAGCTGTCCGTGACGCAACCCGCGATATCGAAATCTGTCGCGGATCTGGAATTTGCGCTCGGCGTGAAGCTGCTGGATCGCGGCCCGCAGGGCGTCGCACCGACGGACTACGGCAAGGCTTTCGAGCGGCGCGGCTTGGCGGTCTTCGATGAGCTGCGGCAGGGCGTCAGCGAGATTGAGTTTCTGGCCGATCCAAGGATCGGCGAGGTCCGACTGGGTTGTCCTGATACACTGGCCGCAACCCTGCTGCCGCCGGTGCTGGAACGGTTATCCGCTCAACACCCGGGGATTAGACTGCACATCGAGCAAACCAATCCTGTCCTGCCCGACGTCAGGCAATTGCTCGATCGCAGCGTCGATCTGATGTTTGGCCGGCTAGGGCCGCCGTTCGGCGAAGAGGTGCATTCGGAGATCCTCTATCGCGACCCGATGGTCGTCGTCGCACCGGTCCAGAGCAAATGGGCGCGCCGGCGCAAGGTGGCTTTGGCCGACCTCGTCGACGAGAGATGGATATTGTATCCTCCGGATCGAACACCGGGAATCTTCATCGAGCAGGCGTTTCGCGAGCAGGGTTTAAGCTTCCCGCATGCGATAGTGCTGGGCTATTCGCTTCAGCTACGCGATATGCTGATGATGACGGGAGATTACCTTACCATTGTCGCGGCGTCCGCTGTGCCCGTCCTGAATGCCAAGCGAGACACGGTCAGGATTCTGCCGATCGATCTGGGGCGTAACGCAACGGCGCGACCGGTGACGATCGTCACCCTGAAGAAGCGCACGCCTAGCCCGGTCGTGGACGTGTTCATCGGTTGCGTTCGCGCCGTTGCCAAGGAGATCAAAACGCAGATTGGGCGCTAGCAGGGAAATGTCGGCTTGTGGCCCATCGCTGCCTCATCCCACGGCCGAGGATATGTCGGCTGTCAGGGGCAGACCCGACCTAACTTAAACCGAGCCAAATCGTCGCGATTGACCCGAAGCTGACCTTCAGGGTGCAGCCTCAATGAGGCTGCTTGGCCGGCCAAGGCACAAGTCCTTCGGCTGTCAGGGCAGTAACAACGGCAGGGCGAGACCCTACTCGCTGGCGATGCGCGACCACGGCGCTATACGACGATAGATCGAAATCCACCCAACTTGCCCAGTTCGATATTACAAAAAAATGCGCATCTGCCACCGAATAGTCACGTCCCATCAGATATTCGTTCGATGAAAGATGCCCATCGAGATGGGTGAAACGAGCCCTCAGACGAGCGCGGAAAACATCTCGGCCTTGCTCTGGCATTCCCTTATAGAATAGCGGCGAGAAACCACCCTTGTGCATCTCGCTCGCGAAGAAATTGAGCCACGCTTGTAGTCTTACGCGGTCGATCGTGCCGTTCGGTGGAGCGAGCTTCTTTCCCGGAACAAGGTCGGCAACGTATTGGACGATCGCCGCTCCTTCCGTGAGCAACGTTCCGTCGTCAAGCAATAGAGCGGGTACGTAGCCCAGAGGGTTCACGGTTCTGTAGTCGCCACCGCCCGAGATGGCTTTAGTGTGTTCGTCGATCTTGATGGGCTCGAAAGGGATCGCCGCTTCGTGAAGGACGATGTGCGGGAGAAGGGATGATGAGCCGGGGGCGAAATACAATTTCATGAGGCGGCCACCAACGCTAGAAAAGCCAAATCGAACGATATGATACTACGCCTCGACCCAAGAAAGATGAACGTCTGGAATTGGCCCAACCCGGAAGTCACGCAATCCCTGTTTTTCAGCTGCTATCGGGGGAGAACCGGACATCGCTCGCAGGCGCCTAATGAGTACATGCCCTAGCTCAAAGCCGCCGACATCTTGCGCATCACGCGGTCGAGCACTTCGACCTCCTCGGTGGTGAGCACCGCCAGCAGCGCCGTCTCCCGCTCGCGTGCATAGGGGACGATCTTGCGATAGAGCGCGCGGCCGGCTGACGTCAGCGAGACGATCAACTCCCGGCGGTCGTCGGGATGCTGCTTGCGGCTGGCGATGCCGCGCGTCTCCAAACCCTGGACCGCGCGGCTCACCTGCATCTTGTCGAGCGTCGTGAGCGGACCGATCTCCTTGGTCGCAATCTCCTGACGCGCGCCGAGAATCGCCAGCACGCGCCACTCTTGCCGCGTCAACGAAAAACGCTCTGAATAGACCTCGGCAATCGCGAGCGACACCTGCTCGGCGAGGCGCGCCAGCCGATACGGAAAATATTGCTGCAGGTTGAGCTCGACCGCCGCCTGCGCCGTGGCGCGGCCAGTCGTTTCGCCGCGCCGCGCCTCGCCCGAACGTCCCATCGCCATGTCCACTCGCGCATCGAGGGCCGAAAAATTTCTCCGGCCCCATTGATCCAGATCAAATCCAGCAGATCGTAACATTTGATACGAAATTGGCAATCGCAAATCCAGGGAGCGAAACGCCATGAAAATCGAGAAGATCCATCACGTCGCCTATCGCTGCGTCGACGCCAAGGCCACGGTCGAGTTCTACAAGAAGGTCATGAACATGGATCTGCTCGGCGCCATCGCCGAGGACCGGGTGCCTTCAACCAAGGCGCCGGATCCCTACATGCACATCTTCCTCGATGCCGGAAACGGCAACATCCTCGCCTTCTTCGAACTGCCGAACTCGCCGCCGATGGGCCGCGATCCCAACACGCCGGACTGGACCCAGCACATCGCCTTTCAGGTCAAGGACCTCGCCGAGCTCGAGGAAGCCAAGGGGCGGGCCGAGGCAGCCGGCCTCGACGTCGTCGGCGTCACCGACCACACCATCTTCAAGTCGATCTATTTCCGCGATCCCAGCGGCCATCGCCTGGAGATCGCGGCCTGGACTGCCACGCCGGAGCAGATCGACCGGATGAAATCGGTGGCGCATGAAATGGTCGAGGAATGGTCGCGGACCAAGCGCCCGCCGCGCCATACCGCCTGGATGCATGAGAAGGAGTTCGCGGACGCCCATTAGCTTCTACTCAGCAGGACAGCGAACATGACGAACCATATCTATCCGAAGTTCGGCTATCTGCGCTCGAAGGAGCAGGCGGACGGCATCGTGAAGCGGCATCCGATCGTGGTGATCGGCGCGGGTCCCATCGGCCTCACCGCGGCGCTCGATTGCGCGGCGCGTGGCCAGCCGGTTGTCGTGCTTGACGACAACGACACCGTCTCGATCGGCTCGCGCGCGGTCTGCTACGCCAAGCGTCCGCTTGAGATCTGGGACCGGCTCGACTGCGCGGCGCCCATGGTTGATCGCGGCGTGAGCTGGAAGGTCGGCAAGGTCTTCTTCCGCGACCAGCTGTCCTACCAGTTCGATCTGTTGCCGGAATCCGACCACCAATGGCCGGCCATGATCAATTTGCAGCAATATCACCTGGAAGAGATCCTGGTCGCCAAATGCAGGGCCAATCCGCTGATCGACCTGCGCTGGAAGCACCGCCTGATCAGCCTGAAGCAGCCCGGCGACCATGCGACGCTCGCGGTGGAGACGCCCGACGGCATTTTCACCATGGAGGCGGAATGGGTGATCGCCTGCGACGGCGCCAACTCCGATACGCGCAAGATGGTCGGTGCCGAGTTCACGGGGCAGTTCTTCCAGGACCGCTTCCTGATCGCCGACGTCGCCATGAAAGCGGATTTCCCGACCGAACGCTGGTTCTGGTTCGATCCACCGTTCCATCCCGGCCAGTCCGTGCTGCTGCACCGGCAGGCGGACAACATCTGGCGTATCGACTTCCAGCTCGGCTGGGGGGCCGATGCCGATGCGGAAAAGCAGCCGGAGCGGGTGATCCCGCGCATTCGGGCGATGCTCGGCGACGAGGCGCAGTTCGCGCTCGAATGGGTCTCGATCTACCAGTTCGCCTGCCGGCGCATCGACAATTTCCGCCAGGGGCGCGTGCTGTTTGCCGGAGATGCCGCCCATCAGGTCTCGCCGTTCGGCGCGCGCGGCGCCAATACCGGCGTTCAGGACATCGACAATCTCGCCTGGAAGCTCGCGATGGTGCTGCGTGGCGAAGCGCCGGAAGCATTGCTCGACAGCTATCACGAAGAGCGGGCTTATGCGGCCGACGACAACATCCTGAACTCGACCCGAGCGACCGATTTCATTACGCCGAAGACGAAGGTGAGCCGCCATTTCCGTGACGCCGTGCTGGAGCTGGCCCAGCATCACGCCTTCGCGCGACCGCTGGTCAACAGCGGCCGCCTGTCGGTGCCGACGCCTTATGCGTCCTCGGCCCTCAATACGCCCGACGAGGACCTCGCCATTGGCGAGATGCGGCCCGGCACCAATGCGGCCGATGCGCCGATTTCCATTGCCGGCAAGCCTTCGTGGTTCCTCCGTTGCCTTGGCGATGGATTCACGGTGGTGACCTTCGGCAAGGTCACCGACAAGACCGAGATTGCGATTGGTCCTCTCGCGGCCAGGATCATTCGCGTCGGGCGCGACGTCGAGGATCCGACCGGCTTGCTTGCCGCCCGCTATGCCGCATCCCCCGGCACCACCTATTTGTTCCGGCCCGACCAATATGTCGCCGCCCGCTGGACCGGATTCGACGAGGCAAAGATCATCGAGGCGATGTTGCGCGCCACCGGCCAGGACAGTGCCCACCCCAGTGCCCAACCCGGCGCCGGCCAGAAGGAGCTTGCGGCATGATGCTCAACCTCGCCCCGAACATCGCCGATCCCGACGACTTCTACGCCGAGCTGATCAACAGCCAGCGCGACCTCGATGAGGAGCAGGCGCTGCGGATGAACGCCCGGCTGATCCTGCTGCTCGCCAATCATATCGGTGACCGGAAGGTGCTGACCGAGGCGATCACCTGCGCTCGCGCGTCTGGAGGCTAGATAATCATTGGCCTCGCCTCAAGCTCCGATCGCGCTGCGCATCCCGAGGATGACATCATGCGCCTGTTTTGCCCGACGGTCAACGATTTTTCGTAAAATCCGCAAGCGCCTGAATTTGCAGGCGCCGCCTACTGTGCATGGGGTTGTTTTCGAGATTTAGCCCGGCACGAGCTCGGTCAGCGAACGGATGATGCGGTCGGGCTTGACGGTCGAGCCTTCGGGCAGACCCTCGCCATGCGCGTCGAGCCAGATCGCGTAGATGCCGAGGCGCTGCGGCGTGACGACTTCCCATTCCAGGTTGTCGCCGATCATCCAGGTGTCTTCAGCGGTGACGCCGAGCGCTTCCATCGCGTGCAGATAGGCGCGTTCCTCGGGCTTGCCGAAGCCGTGCTCGCCCTCGATCTGGATGTGATCGAAGCGATGCGTCAGTTCGAAGCGCTCGACCTTGGCACGCTGCATGTCGGCGGCGCCGTTGGTGACCAGCGCGAGCTTGACGCCATGGGCCTTGAACGCGTCGATCGCATCATGGGCGCCGGGGAAGACGAAGATCGCTTCCTCGCGATAGGTGGTGAAGCGGTCGGCGAGGCGATCGGCGAGATCGTCGGGCAGGGCGCGGTGGCCGCTTTCTGCGAGCGAAGCAAAGCCGCCGCGCACCGTGAGGCGGCGCGCCTCGCCAAGCTTCATGCGCCACTCCGCGCCCGCTTTCGACCAGAACTGCCGCGCATAGGCCAGCACGGCCGTGGCGACCTGGGCCGGCGGCAGCGGCGCGAGCTCCTCGGCGAATTCTTCTGCGATCGTGTTCCAGGCGATCTCGGGCCGGCCATAGGCCGACAGGATGGTGTCGTCCATGTCGATCAGCATGGCGCGGGGGAGGGGTTTCATTGCGCTCATGGCCATTTCACCTCCGGCGGCAGCGACGACAGGATCGAATCCACGTTGCCGCCGGTCTTGAGCCCGAAGATGGTGCCGCGGTCGTAGAGCAGATTGAACTCGACATAGCGCCCGCGCCGGATCAGCTGCTCCTCGCGGTCGTCAGCGGTCCAGCTCGTCGCGAAATTGCGCCTGACGAGTTCGGGGTAGATCTTCAGGAAGGCGCGGCCGACATCTTGCGTGAAGGCGAGGTCGGCGTCCCAGTCGCCGCTGTCGTGCCAGTCATAGAAGATGCCGCCGATGCCGCGCGCCTCTTTGCGGTGCGGCAGATAGAAATACTCGTCGCACCACTTCTTGTACTTGTCGTAATCGGCAACGCCGTTCTGCTGGTCGCAGGCCTCTTTCATCGCGGCGTGGAAGGCGAGGGTGTCCGCGTCTTCCTGCGTGCGCCTTCGGTCGAGCACCGGCGTCAGGTCCGCGCCGCCGCCGAACCAGGCCTTCGTGGTGACGACGAAGCGCGTGTTCATGTGCACGGCCGGCACGTGCGGATTGCGCATATGCGCGATCAGCGAGATGCCGGAGGCCCAGAAGCGCGGATCCTCGGCCGCGCCCGGAATCTGCGCGCGAAATTCGGGGGCGAACTCGCCATGCACGGTCGAGCAGTGCACGCCGACCTTCTCGAACAGCCGGCCCGACATCATCGACATCACGCCGCCGCCGCCGGCCGCGCCTGAGTGATCGGTGCGCTGCCAGGGCGTGCGGACGAAGCGGCCGGCCGCGCCGGGATAAAGGCTCTGCGGCGCCTCGTCCTCGAGCCGCTCGAAGCTTGCACAGATGTCGTCGCGCAGATGCTCGAACCAGGCGCGGGCGCGGGCCTTGCGATCTTCGATGACGGTCGGGTCCAATGTCGGTGTCATGCCGTTAGCCTTGCGGACCGTAATAGGTGCAGCTCTCGTTGCAACTGTCGCGGTGGATGCTGACGCGGGTGAGCTTGCCGATATGCGCCAGTCGTTCCCAGACGAAGCGCGACAGGTTCTCCAGCGTCGGTGTGCCGATCGCCTCGATCTTGTTGAGGAACTTGTGGTCGAGCATCAAGCGCACTTCCTCGATCGCGCGCTGCAGCAGGCCGAGATCGACCACCATGCCGGTCGCAGGGTCCGGCGTGCCGCGCACCGTCACCTCGGCGCGGAAGGAGTGGCCGTGGATCTCTTCGCTGGCCGCACCAAAGGTCGTCCCCTTCAGCGTATGCGCCGCCTCGAAGCGGAACGATTTCGTCAATTCCCACATCTGTTCGTTCAGTCCTATCTGATACCGAGCGATTTATGCGTCTGCACGCTCAGCCGCCATTGCGGGTGGCGCAGGCAATAATCGATCGCGCGCGCGGTGTTCTCGATGACCTCGGGCCCGTCCATCGGCTGCAGCGAGAAGCGCTCGAAGGCGAGGCGCTCGAAAGCTTCGGGCGCGGCGAGGGCCTGCGGATAGACCAGCTTCAGCTCGTGGCCCTGGCGCAGCACCAGTTCGCTGCCGCCCTTGGGACTGACGCAGATCCAGTCGAGTCCTTCAGGCGCTTCGACCGTGCCGTTGGTCTCGACGCCGATCTCGAAGCCTCGCGCATGCAGCGCCTCGACCAGGGCGGCGTCGACCTGGAGCAGCGGCTCGCCGCCGGTCAGCACCACATAGCGGTTGGCGGCGGGGCCGGTCCATTGCGCGGCGATGGTGTCGGCGAGTTCCGTAGCCGTCGCATAGCGGCCGCCGAGCGTGCCGTCGGTGCCGACGAAATCGGTGTCGCAGAACTGACACGTCGCAGAGGCGCGGTCGGCCTCGCGGCCGTTCCAGAGGTTGCAGCCGGCAAAACGGCAGAACACCGACGCGCGTCCGGCATGGGCGCCTTCGCCTTGCAGGGTCAGGAAGATCTCCTTGACCGCGTAACTCACTGGTCTCTCCTCAACGTCTTCAAACTTGCGGGTTCCGGACCTGCCGGAGCGCTTCGCCTGCGGCCATCGCCGCGGTCATGGCGACATTGAGCGACCGCAGCCCCTCGGTGATCGGAATTACCAGCCGCGCATCTGCGGCCTCGACCACCGCGTCGGTGACGCCGGCGCTCTCGCGCCCGAATAGCAGGATGTCCGACGTCTGGTAACGGAAATCGCGGTAGTCGGTGGCGCCTTTGGTGGTGAACAGCAGCAGGCGGCTACCCTGGCCTCTGCGCCACTCCTCGAATTTCGACCAGGAATCGTGCCTGAGGATGCTGACATGGTCGAGGTAATCCATTCCCGCCCGGCGGAAATGCCGATCGGAGACCGGGAAGCCCGCCGGTTCGATGATGTGGGCGGCGATACCCAGGCAGGCGCACAGGCGGAGAATCGTGCCGGTGTTCTGGGGGATGTCGGGCTGGAAAAGTGCGATCTGCATGAGCGTTACAGGGGTGGTTGTGGGCCGGAAATGTCTCAATAAAACATCGCATGCCCGGGAATTCGTGCATTGCACGCTCCCGCGCCGTTAGCGGGCTTGCGCTCGCCCTGCAAGGGTGCCAATAGAACGATTCTGGACTGCTGTTTTCGCCTTGTTTTGGCGCCGACAAGCCAAGTTCTGCCGCCGCGGGGGGCCGCGGGCGCCGGCAGCACTGTTCCGGGGACCTTGGGGGCTCCTGGAGCGGTTCCACCGGTCGCATAAGAAGAAAGGGTTGGAATCGTGACGACAGCGTCTTCGGCGGACCATCCGACACGCCGTGATTTCTTATTCGTTGCAACGGGGGCGGCTGCAGCAGTAGGGGGCGCGGCTGCGCTCTGGCCCTTCGTTTCCCAGATGAATCCGGATGCCTCGACCATCGCCGCCGGTGCGCCGATCGAGGTCGATCTGAGCCCGGTTGCCGAGGGGCAGGACATCAAGGTGTTCTGGCGCGGCAAGCCGATCTACATCAGCCACCGCACCAAGAAGCAGATCGACGAGGCGCGCGCCGTTCCCGTGGCGAGCCTGCCCGATCCACAGTCCGACGAGGCCCGGGTCAAGTCGGGCCATGATCAGTGGCTGGTCGTGATCGGCATCTGCACCCATCTCGGCTGCATCCCGATCGCCCATGAAGGCAATTACGACGGGTTCTTCTGCCCCTGCCATGGTTCGCAGTACGATTCGTCCGGCCGCATCCGCCAGGGGCCCGCGCCCGCGAACCTGCCGGTGCCGCCGTACACTTTCGTTTCCGACACCAAAATCCAGATCGGCTGAGCTTCGGACCCGCGTCCGAAGCCTCGCGCCGTCTCGTCGTTTTATTTCCTCAGGATCGCATCATGAGCGGACCATCCGACTACCAGCCGAGCAATCCGGCCCTGCAATGGATCGAGCGGCGCCTGCCGATCATTGGTCTCATCCATTCCTCCTTCGTCGTCTATCCCACCCCGCGCAACCTGAACTACTGGTGGACCTTCGGCGCCATCCTCTCCTTCATGCTGGGGATGCAGATCCTGACCGGCGTGATCCTGGCGATGCACTACACGCCGCATGCCGATCTCGCCTTCAAGTCGGTCGAACTGCTCGTCCGTGACGTCAATTACGGCTGGCTGCTGCGCAACATGCATGCCTGCGGCGCGTCGATGTTCTTCTTCGCGGTCTACGTCCACATGCTGCGCGGCCTCTATTACGGCTCCTACAAAGAGCCGCGCGAGGTGCTCTGGATCCTCGGCGTCATCATCTATCTCCTGATGATGGCGACGGGCTTTATGGGCTACGTGCTTCCCTGGGGCCAGATGAGCTTCTGGGGCGCCACCGTCATCACCAACCTGTTCTCCGCCATTCCCTATTTCGGCGAGAGCATCGTGACGCTGCTGTGGGGCGGCTATTCGGTCGGCAACCCGACGCTGAACCGCTTCTTCTCGCTGCACTATCTGCTGCCGTTCCTGATCGCGGGCGTCGTCGTGCTGCACGTCTGGGCGCTGCACGTCGCCGGCCAGAACAATCCTGACGGCGTCGAGCCGAAGACGGAAAAGGACACGGTGCCGTTCACGCCGCACGCGACCATCAAGGATGGTTTCGGCGTCGCCTGCTTCATGCTGCTCTACGCCTGGTTCATCTTCTACATGCCGAACTATCTGGGCGATGCCGACAACTACATTCCGGCGAACCCGGGCGTGACGCCGCCGCACATCGTGCCGGAATGGTACTACCTGCCGTTCTACGCGATCCTGCGCTCGATCCCGAACAAGCTCGCGGGCGTCATCGCGATGTTCTCGGCGATCATCATCCTGTGCTTCCTGCCCTGGCTGGACAGCGCCAGGACGCGGTCGTCGAAGTATCGTCCGCTGGCCAAGCAGTTCTTCTGGATATTCGTCGTGGTCTGCATCCTGCTCGGCTATCTCGGCGCGCAGCCGCCGGAAGGCATCTACGTCTATGCCGGCCGGGCTCTGACGGTGTGCTACTTCGCCTACTTCCTGATCGTGCTGCCGCTGCTCTCGCGCATCGAGAAGCCGCGGCCGGTGCCGAACTCGATTTCGGAGGCGATCCTTGCCAAGAGCGGCAAGGCCGTGGCCTCGATCGTGGTCGCGCTCGTCGCCGCCGGCGTGCTGTTCGTCGGTTCGTTGCAGGACGCCCGAGCCGAGGAAGGTGGCACCAAGCCGCCGGGCAACAGCTGGTCCTTCGCGGGCCCCTTCGGCAAGTATGACCGCGGCGCGCTCCAGCGCGGCCTGAAGGTCTACAAGGAGGTCTGCTCGAACTGCCACGGCCTGTCCTACATCGCCTTCCGCAACCTCGCGGAAGCCGGTGGACCCGGCTATTCGGTGGCGCAAGCGGCGGCGTTTGCCTCCGACTACAAGATCAAGGACGGTCCGAACGACCAGGGCGAGATGTTCGAGCGCCCGGGCCGGCCGGCCGACTACTTCCCCTCGCCATTCCCGAACGAGCAGGCGGCTCGCGCGGCGAACGGCGGTGCGGCCCCGCCCGACCTGTCGCTGATCACCAAGGCGCGTTCCTATGGCCGCGGCTTCCCGATGTTCATCATCGACTTCTTCAGCCAGTATCAGGAGCAGGGTCCGGACTATGTCGCCGCCGTGCTTCAGGGCTTCGAGGACAAGGTGCCGGAAGGCGTGACCATCCCGGAGGGCTCGTACTACAACAAGTACTTCCCGGGCCACGCCATCAAGATGCCGAAGCCGCTCAGCGACGGCCAGGTGACCTATGACGACGGTTCGCCGGCGACGGTGGCGCAATACGCCAAGGACGTCACCACGTTCCTGATGTGGACCGCCGAACCGCACATGGAAGCGCGCAAGCGCCTCGGTCTCCAGGTGTTCGTGTTCCTGATCCTGTTCGCGTTCCTGATGTACTTCACCAAGAAGAAGGTCTGGGCCGACTCGCACTGAGCGGTTCGACGCGATACGAAAAATGAAGAAGCCCCCCGCAAGGGGGCTTTTTTGTTGGTCTCGTGTCCCATCCGGGGCACGAGAGTGTGTTGTCCGGCGCGATTGCCTATCGCGCGTACAGCGGCCAAAATACCGCCAACCTCTCCCCAGAAACGCGTCGGAGGACACCATGGGAACCAGCGTCACTTTCAAGCGTCCGGACGGCAAGGATGCCTCGGGCTATCTCGCCAATGCCGCACGCGGCAACGCACCGGGCGTGGTCGTGATCCAGGAATGGTGGGGCCTGTCGGACCAGATCAAGGGCCTGTGCGACCGCTTCGCGCTCGCCGGTTTCGATGCGCTGGCGCCCGATCTCTACAAGGGCAAGGTGGTGCCGTATCACGATACGGACGCGGCCGGCAAAGAGATGAACTCGCTCGACTTCATGGACGCCACCACGCAGACGGTGCGCGGCGCCACGCAATATCTGTCGCGCAACGGTGCCAAGGTTGGGCTGACCGGCTTCTGTCTCGGCGGCGCCGTTACGATCATCGGCGCGGTGCATGTGCCGGAGCTCGCCGCCGGGGTCGTGTTCTACGGCATCCCGCCGGAGCAGGCGGCCAAGCCCGCCGACGTCAAGATCCCGCTTCAGGCCCATTTCGCCAACAAGGACGATTGGTGCACGCCGGAGCTGGTCAGCGGCTTCGAAAAGGCCATGAAGGCCGCCGGAAAGTCGATCGAGCTGTTCCGCTATGATGCCGAGCACGCCTTCGTCAACGAGCAGCGCCAGGCCGTGCACGACCGCGAAGCCGCCGAGCTCGCCTGGGGCCGGGCGACGGAGTTTTTCAGGAAGCATTTGGGGTGAACGCAGCGGCGCGCTGATGCGACACAAAGGTGGTCGCCCGGTATTGGGCGACCGCTTTGGCGCGGTCGCGCACCTTGCCGCGTCGGAGCCAACAGATTGGCGCCGGGGCAATACCTATGAAAGCCTTCCTGATCGCATCATTGCTCACAACCGGCCTTGCGGCGCCGTGTTGGGCCAAGGATCCCGGGTGCAACGGGCCTGAGTTTCAGGCTTTCCGCAACGACTTCGAAGGCGCCGCGAATGCGAACGACAGGAATCGTATCGTCAAGTTGATCTCCTTCCCCGTCGAGTACTGGTCGGCGGAAGCCAAGCACGACGTTCAGAGCGGGCCGGTCAAAGGCGAGACCGAGTTCCTGCAACGTTATGACACCTTGTTCACGTCCTTCATGCGCAAGCACCTGCACTCAGCAAAGCTGCTGTCGTTGCCCGACGGCCGCTGTGCGCTGACTTGGCACGATGCGAACTCCGAGTTCACGTTTGAATTCCGATATCTTCCTGAGGGTGGGTTTCGGGCGATTGGATACGAGGTCGGCGCATACTAGGGCGACCGCACGCTGGGGCCGTGTGTTGAAGACCTGCAGAAGCACAAGCCAGATTCTTTGGTCTTCTGGTTGAAGGAGTGAGAGGCGTGCTTGCGGCTGGCGTGTTCGTCCGTCCCGGACGATGGACCATTGCTTTGTGCAGTTGTTTGTTCGTCATGATTGCGCCCGCCCGGGCCGAGCCGGCATTTGTGACGATTGAGGGCGACCTTAAGAGTATCGCCTGGTGGGTCCTTGCCGACTTCCATCCGTTCACGACGGAGGTTCGCGGGATTCCGGCGAGGGAGATAAGAAAGAGCTGGTGCAAGGCCACTGAATTCCGCAAAGACCTCATTCCAAGGGAGTTGCTCTTCGAGGGCGGTGCGGATGCGATGGCAGCCGCCAACATGTCCTTCGCCATCGAGGGGCGCTTCGACGGCACGGCGACCAAGCAGGTCGCGTTGGTCGGCGTCTTCGAGGAGTGCTCAGGTCAAAAGGGCAGATTTATTCTCATCCTCGATCAATCGGCGGAAGGGAAGCCAAAGATCCGGTTCGTGAATGCCTTGCGGACGGACCACCAATTCGGTGCCCTGCAAAAGGGTGACGACAACAGCATCGTTGCCTGGGCGTGTATGGAGTGCGATAACTTCTCGGTCCTGAAATGGGACCGGAAGAAGCGCAAATTCGGCTGGCAGCCGGACCCGGTCGAGCAATAGCCAAAAGCCGGCGACCGAAGGCGGCGGCCCTTGACGCCGTCCCCCGGCCATGGTGAGTATCCGCCCCATGAGCACCGCAGCCCGCCCATCCCGTCGTTGGTGGCGCACCTCCTAAGAGGTGGCCGGTGCGATTTATTCTCCCAAAATCGTCTGAGGTCGCCTGCACAGCGCGGCGGCCTGATCGTTTGTCCTGTGTGGCGTTCCCTCGGCAAGTTTCGTAAGAGGACCCCATGAACAGGACAGTCTTTGCTCTTCCGCCCAGAAGCGACTACGTCACCCGCGGGGGTCTTGCGATCACCCGCGTGGCCGAGCAGTTCACCGGTCATGCCGACCGGCTCGACGATCTCATCAACCTGCTCGACCGGCGCCGCGGCGTGGTGCTGTCCTCGGGCACGACCGTGCCGGGCCGCTACGAGAGCTTTGACCTCGGTTTCTCCGACCCGCCGCTCAAGCTCGAGACCGTGGGCACCAATTTCAAGCTGGAAGCGCTGAACGCTCGCGGCGAGGTGCTGATCGCCTTCCTTGGTGAGGTCCTGCGCGAACCCTGCGTCGTGATCTCCGAGAAGAGCGCCACGCGTCTTGCCGGTCACATTATCCGTGGTGATGCGCCGGTCGAGGAGGACCAGCGCACGCGGCGCGCCAGCGTGATGTCGCTGGTGCGCGACATCATTGCCGCCTTCTCCGCCAATGACGACGGGTTGCTCGGTCTGTTCGGCGCCTTCGCCTATGACCTCGTGTTCCAGATCGAGGACCTGGTGCAGAAGCGTGCGCGCGAGCACGACCAGCGCGACATCGTGCTCTATGTCCCGGACCGCCTGCTCGCCTATGACCGCGCCACCGGGCGTGGCGTCGTGCTCTCCTACGATTTCGCCTGGAAGGGAAAGTCGACCGAAGGCCTGCCGCGCGAGACAGCCGAGAGCCCGTATGTGAAGACGGATCGCCAGGGCTTTGCCGATCATGCCCCCGGCGAATATCAGGCCACCGTCGAGACCGCGCGCGCCGCCTTCGCCCGTGGCGACCTGTTCGAAGCCGTGCCGGGCCAACTCTTCGCCGAGCCCTGCGAGCGCTCGCCGGCCGAAGTGTTCCAACGCCTCTGCGTCATCAACCCGTCGCCCTATGGCGCGCTGATGAATCTCGGCGAGGGCGAATTCCTGGTCTCGGCGTCACCGGAAATGTTCGTGCGCTCCGACGGACGCCGCGTCGAGACCTGCCCGATCTCGGGCACGATCGCGCGCGGCACCGATGCGATCGGAGATGCCGAGCAGATCCGCCAGCTCCTGAACTCGGAAAAGGACGAGTTCGAGCTCAACATGTGCACCGACGTCGATCGCAACGACAAGGCGCGCGTCTGCGTGCCCGGCACGATCAAGGTGTTGGCACGCCGTCAGATCGAGACCTACTCGAAGCTTTTCCACACCGTCGACCATGTCGAGGGCATGCTGCGCCCCGGCTTCGATGCGCTCGATGCCTTCCTTACCCACGCCTGGGCCGTCACCGTGACAGGCGCGCCAAAACTGTGGGCGATGCAGTTCGTCGAGGATCACGAACGCTCGCCGCGGCGCTGGTATGCCGGCGCGATCGGCGCAGTGAATTTCGACGGCAGCATCAACACCGGCCTCACCATCCGCACCATCCGCATGAAGGACGGTCTTGCCGAGGTGCGCGTTGGCGCCACCTGCCTGTTCGACTCCGATCCGGCCGCGGAAGACCGTGAATGCCAGGTCAAGGCCGCGGCGCTGTTCCAGGCGCTGCGCGGCGATCCGCCGAAGCCGCTGTCGAGCTTCGCGCCTGATGCGACCGGCTCCGGCAAGCGCGTGCTGCTGATCGACCATGACGACAGCTTCGTCCACATGCTCGCCGACTATTTCCGCCAGGTCGGCGCCAGCGTCACCGTGGTCCGCTATGTGCATGCGCTGGACATGCTCAAGCAAAAGAGGTGGGATTTGCTGGTGCTGTCGCCCGGTCCGGGCAGGCCAGAGGATTTCGGGATCAAGAAGACGATCGACGCGGCGCTGGAGAACAAGCTGCCGGTGTTCGGCGTCTGCCTCGGCGTGCAGGCGATCGGCGAATATTTCGGCGGCGAGCTCGGCCAGCTCACCCATCCCGCCCATGGCCGGCCCTCGCGGGTACAGGTTCGCGGCGGGAGGTTGATGCGTAATCTGCCGAACGAGATCGTCATCGGCCGCTATCACTCGCTCTTTGTCGAGCGCGATAGTATGCCGGACGTCCTGAGCGTCACCGCCAGCACCGAGGACGGCGTCGCGATGGCGCTGGAGCACAAGACCCTGCCGGTCGCCGGCGTGCAATTCCACCCGGAATCGCTGATGTCGCTCGGTGGCGAGGTGGGCTTGCGTATTGTCGAGAATGCGTTCCGGCTGGATGCGGGGATGAATTGAGTGAGGGCTGTCATTGCGAGGAGCGAAGCGACAAAGCAATCCAGACTGCTGCCGCGGAGAAGATCTGGATTGCTTCGCTTCGCTCGCAACGACGGTGGAAAAACCAAAGCGAGATCACCATGACCTTTGACCACGATCTGAAGGCGAGCGTCCGCACCATTCCCGACTATCCCAAGCCGGGGATTATGTTCCGCGACATCACGACGTTGCTCGCGGATGCGCGCGCCTTCCGCCGCGCGGTCGACGAGCTCGTCAATCCCTGGGCCGGCAACAAGATCGACAAGGTCGCCGGGATGGAAGCGCGCGGCTTCATCATCGGCGGCGCCGTCGCGCATCAGCTCTCGGCCGGCTTCGTGCCGATCCGCAAGAAGGGCAAGCTGCCGCACACCACCGTGCGCATCGCCTATTCGCTCGAATACGGCATCGACGAGATGGAGATGCATGTCGACGCCATCCAGCCCGGCGAGCGCGTCATCCTGGTCGACGATCTCATCGCCACCGGCGGCACCGCGGAAGGCGCGGTGAAGCTGCTGCGCCAGATCGGCGCCAACGTCGTCGCCGCCTGCTTCATCATCGATCTGCCCGAGCTCGGCGGCGCCGCCAAGCTGCGCGCCATGGACGTGCCGGTGCGCACGCTGATGACGTTCGAGGGGCATTGAGAAGTCGCGGCGATCCCTAGATCGCCTCCGCCTTCAACTCGGCGCGCCAATGCGCCACGCGCTCCTTCAGCAGCGCGTTCCTGACATAGCCGCTCTCCTCATCCTCCAGACGCTCGCATTCGCCAAACGTCAGGCCGGCCTCGCCGTGTATGTTCCAGGCGGCCTGGAGGCTGCGGCAGGGGTGGCTGCCCTGGCGCAGGGTGAAGCTGGTGCGGTTCTGGATGGTCTCGAGGTTCGGGGCTTGGCCGACCCAGACCTCGCCGGAGGCGGCGCAGCGCACGACATAGATGCCGGCAATCGTCTTCCGCTCCTTGTAGGCGGCGATGGCTGCTTTGCGGTCGGTGCTCACGGGAGGGGCCTTGCTAAGGACGCTGTTGCCCAAGCCCTGTAGCGGCTGCGACGTTCGGCGTCAATATTACCCGGATAAAATATTTCAGGATCGCTGCAGGATCAGGTTGAGCTCGAGCTCGCGGAAGGCGAGGTAATTCCGTCGGGTCCACTGGTGCAGCTCGGTCGAGGAATCCTTCTCCTGGCGCAGATAGCCGGTAAAACTGAAGTTCAGCCGGTCGATATAGGTCTTGAGAAAGCCGGGCAGCGCCGGCAGGCGGAACAGCCGGCCGCCTTCCATCGCGGGGGGCAGCTCGCCGCGGATGACGAACTCATTGTCGACGGTGATCAGGTTCATCCGTGGGAGCTGCTGGCGCAGCATCTCATGGGCGCGGGCCGAGACGCGGTCGGTGTCGGCCATGAACAGGATCTGTGGCGCGACGTGCCGGCGCGCTGCTTCCTTGAGCAGGCCGATCTCGTCGGTCATCTTGAAGAACTCGTCGAAGGCGTGGAAGCCGAGGTCGATGACCTTGGCGAGGCCGTCATCGACGATGACGCGGTCCATCAGCTGCATTTTGCCGTAGGTGTCGATCACGTCGGCGGTCTCGGTCACCTTCGGCAGGTAATCGAGCAGCGATGGCTCCTTCAGATTGACGTCAAAGGCCGCGACGTTGCCGTTCTTGAGCAGCAGGAATTCCGTGAGCAGCCGCGCCAGCAGCGTCTTGCCGACCTGCGGGCGTGGCGAGCAGATGATGTAGACGGGCGTCGCGGGCATCACAGGCTATTATCTGAGCCAACTTACAGCCCAATCCAGCCGTATCAGCTCGGGCTCTGCAACTATTTTTCGCTGTTGCGGGTCACGGGCTTCGAACCGACGATGTCGGTCAAGCGAATGCGGTCGAATTCGCTCCAGACATTGGCCAGCCAGTGCCGGACATAGCCGCGCAGCACGAAGGAGTAGTTGGCGGCCTCGTCGTTGATCCCCTTGTTGGCAACGAATTTCAGGAACGGGACCGAGGACACCTCGACCTGCTCATAGGCCATTTCGTTGAGCTTCGGGATGGTCAGCTCGGTCGCGTCCTTGATGCGGTGGAAGTAGGAATTATAGGTCGCCTGGTCCCACTGGAAGAACTGGGTATCGTTGATGAAGTTCTTCACCAGGAAATATTTCGCGCCGGTCATGAAGCCGGCCGTCTCGGCGATCTCCTCCAGCGAGGCGATCGAGGGGCCCAGGATGTGGAACACCGCGAAGGTGATCTGGCCGGCCTTGGCGGCGTCGAGGAAGCCGATGTCGCGCAGCGAGGCCAGTGCGGGCGAGAGCAGGCCGGCGCGGACGTCGATGACAGTGACCGAAGGGCTGACGGCGTTGAGCGTGTCAAAAATCTTCATCTGATCGGCCGTCGTCGTCATGTCGACGATTTCGGTGATCTCGGGGTGGAAGCGCTTCAGCGTTCCCCGCGGCGACTCCGTGTCGAACGCGCGCGTCGGCACGTTGTTGGCGGAAAAATAATCGAGCAAAGTGCGCGACACCGTGGTCTTGCCGACCCCGCCCTTATCCGCGCCCACCACTACCACTGCCGGCTTTGCCATTGCTGTCCCCTAACGCGCGCCCCCGATTGCAAGGTCGCAATCGGCCGGGCCCCAAATCGATGTCTCAAGGATGGTCCCGAGTCTGCTGTTGGGCGCGAACATGGCAGAAACAAGGGAGAATTCAATTCCGCAGGCTCCGGTTGCGGCAATTCCTGAGGTTTTTCCCGGATGCCGTGAAATCAGCCGAAGACGGGGCAGCTTGCACGCTCAGTGGCGGCCCCAGGGACCCATGGGATTGCCCAGTGGATTACCGCTTGCGGTTCCGGCAGGGCTTGGCGCTGGCACGGGCGGTGGAGCCGGCGAGTCGCCTGGATCGTTCCACGGGCCATGCGGGACCGGAGGTGGAGCATCCTGCGCGTCGGCCTGTGCCTCGGAGGCGTCGCTCTCGGGCTGCTCCGTTTCCTCAGCGGGCGGCGGCAGCGGACCGGGATCATGGCCGCCGGCAAACTTGACCAGCGCGTCGACGCGGGACTGCACCGAGGGGTGGGTTGCGAACAGATCGGCAAAGCCTTCGCGCGGATTGTCGACGCAGAGCTCCATCACCGCCGAGGTCGCACCCGGCAGCTCGCCGCGGCCTTCGATCTTGCGCAGTGCCGAGATCATGGCGTCGGGGTTTTTCGTCAGTTCGACGGAGCCGGCATCGGCAAGGTATTCGCGCGAGCGCGACAGTGCGAGCTTCACCACCTGCGACATCAGCCAGGCCACCACGATCAGCACGACCGCGATGATGATCACGATCACCGCGCCGCTGCCGGAGTTCTTGTTGTCGCTCGACGAGGACGATCGGGACGAGGAAGACCCGGACGACCACGATCCGCCGCCCGAGCTCCAGCTGAAATTTGTGAACAGGCGGAAGAACAATTCGCCGAAGAAGCCGACCACGCCGGCGATGATGACGGCGACCACCATCAGCTGCACGTCGCCGTTCTTGATGTGGGTCAGTTCGTGGCCCAGCACCGCCTCGATCTCCTGGTCGTTCAGGGCATTCAGGAGACCCGTGGTGACGGTGACGGAATATTGCCGCGGGTTGAGTCCGGTCGCGAAGGCGTTCAGCGCCGGAGAGTCCATGATCTTCAGCTTCGGCATGGTGATGCCGCGCGAGATACAGAGGTTTTCGAGCAGGTTGTAGAGCCGCGGTTCCTCCTGCCGCGAGACGTCATGGCCGCCGGTCACCGCGTCGATCATCGACTGGTGGAAGAAATAGGCGATCACGATCCAGGCGGCCGTCACGATCGTCGCAACGGGCGCGGCGACGATCAAATCGTGGAAGGCGCGGGTCAGATAATAGGCGACGGTCCCGTTGCCGTTGATGACGACCTCGGCAACGAGAGCGCCGGCATAGACCAGCACGTAGACAAGCGCGAACAGGCCGCCGAGCAGCAGCATCGAACGAAACTTGTTCGAGGCGATGTGCGTGTAGAGACCATACGCGGCCATGACGCGTTGCCCTGTCAGGTCAGCCTGTCGGCTCAGCTCAGAACTTCACCTGAGGCGCGGCCTCGACCTCGGTGCGGCTCGTGCCGAGATCGAAGAAGTCCTTCCTGGTGAAGCCGAACATGCCGGCGAACAAAGCGGCGGGCATCTGCTGGATGCCGGTGTTGTATTCCTGGACCGCGTTGTTGAAGAAGCGGCGGCTCGCCGCGATCTTGTTTTCGAGGTCGGAGAGCTCGCTCGCAAGCTGCTGGAAGTTGGCATTGGCCTTGAGGTCGGGATAGGCCTCCGACAGCGCGATCAGCCGGCCGAGCGCGCCGGAGAGCTGGTTCTCGGCGGCGGACACCTGCGCAGGTCCCTGCGCCGACATCGCCGAATTACGCGCCTTGATGACGTCGTCGAGCGTGCCGCGCTCGTGCGAGGCGTAGCCCTTCACGGTCTCGACCAGGTTCGGGATCAGGTCATGACGCTGCTTGAGCTGCACGTCGACGTCGGCAAAGGCTTGGCTGACGCGCTGGCCCAACGCCACCAGCCGGTTGTAGGCGCTGAAGGCGAACAGCACGAGGACGACGATGACGCCGAGAACGATCCAGCCGGTCGACATGGAGAACTCCTGAAAGGGAATTGGAGCGGACAGCCTAAACTAAAATGGAGCCGGGGGAGAGCCCCGCGCGGAGGGAAGGTAAGACTTGGTCGGATCGAGGGCCGTCCGAGTTCAAGGGAAAAGCGGGCGACGAGGTTAACTTTCGGGCAGAACAGCATCACCCCAGCGCCACCGCCTTGCGTCTGCGTAGGCGGCCTTGTCGCGCCGCGGCACCTTGGTGACGCCCGCGCCGTTCTCGGTGCAGAGCTTGGCTGTGATCTCAGCCTTGCCGACATCCGGCGGCGCCAGCACGCGCGCGGCACGCGCCGCCGGCGGCGTGCGGGTCAAGGCGACGTAGATGAAGCGTTCGTCCTCGAACGGGACTTCGGCGCCCTTGATCTGGCGGTGCGCCTGCGAGCGCGGCAGGCGCTGGTTGAAATGGCACCAATCGGGCGCGACGAGCGGGCAGGGCTTTTCGTGCGGGCAGGGCGCGGCGACATAAGCACCTAGCGCAATCAGCTGCTGGCGCAGCGCGAGAATGCGGTCGTAGCCGGCGGGTGTGCCCGGCTCGATCACGAGCAGCGCGTGGCGCGCTTTGGTCCACATCGTCTCCGCGAGCTTGCGCTGATCGCTCTCGCTGAGCTCGCCGATGATGTAGCTTGCGACGACAAGATCGGCCTGCGAGACCTCGGCGAGGTTGGTGGCGGCATCGCCGGGCAAATAGCGGCAGTCAGCCAGGCGTGTGCTGTCGCGTGCTAGCTCGAGCGCGAGCCGGCTCAAGGTGGCGTTGGCATCGAGCAGGGTAAAATCTCGTAACGAAGAGAATGCCTCCGCCGCGGCCCAGCTCGCCGTGCCGGGACCTGCGCCGACGTCGAGCAGCGTCTCCGGCACGAAGTCGGGGGCAATCTCGGCGAGCGCGCTCAGGCTGGCCGCCACGGCCGCGTAGGTCGCCGGCATCCGCGCCAGCGCATAGGCCAGCGCATCCGCTTCCGACTTGATCGTGCCGGAGCCCCCGCCTGAACGATAGGTGGTCGAGATCTTTTGCGAGCGCTGCGCGGCGTCGGTGCGGGAGAAGCCCTGCAGCTTGCCGTCGAGCGCGGCTTTCAGTTCGGCGGGGAGGTTGGGTGTGATCATGTTGACCTACCGTCATTCCGCTTTCTGCTGGGCAAGAGCGAAATGACGGCAGAGATATCACGCCACGTTCTGGTCGAGAATGTCCACAGCTTCGGCGAGGCTCACCGAGACGAGCTGGGAGACGCCGCGCTCGGCCATGGTGACGCCGAACAGGCGGTTCATCCGCGCCATCGTGATCGGATTGTGCGTGATGATGATGAAGCGCGTGTCGGTCGAGCCGGTCATTTCGTGCAGGAGGTTGCAATACCGTTCGACGTTGTGGTCGTCGAGCGGCGCGTCGACTTCGTCCAGCACGCAGATCGGCGAGGGGTTGGTCAAGAACACCGCGAAGATCAGCGCCATCGCGGTCAGCGCCTGCTCACCGCCCGACAGCAGCGACAGCGTCTGCGGCTTCTTGCCCGGCGGCTTGGCGATAATTTCGAGACCGGCTTCCAGCGGATCGTCGCTCTCGATCAGGTGCAGCGCGGCCTCGCCGCCGCCGAACAGCTCGACGAACAGGCGCTTGAAGTGGTTGTTGACGACCTCGAACGAGGTCAAGAGGCGCTCGCGCGCTTCCTTGTTGAGGCTCTGGATGCCCTGGCGCAGCCGCTTGATGGCCTCGACCAGGTCGTCGCGCTCGGTGACGAGGCCGGTGTGCTGGGTCTCGACCTCGCGCAGCTCTTCCTCGGCGCGCAGATTCACCGCACCCAGGCGCTCGCGGTCGCGGCGCATCTTTTCGAGGTCTTCCTCGATGTCGTGCAGCGGCGGCAGCTCGGCGCCGGGCTCGATCTCGGCAAGGCCGGCAACCGCCTGCGGCTCGACTTCGAGCATGTCGCGGATTTCGCGCTCGATGTCCTCGAGCCGGCGCCGGGCGCCTTCCATGCGCTCTTCGGCGCGGGCGGTGGCCTCGCGCGCGCTCGACAGCGCTTCAAGCGTCAGTTTGGCGACGCGATCGGTCTCGGCCATCGCGGTCTCGGCGGTTGCGAGCGCATCAGCCGCCATGCGGCGGTCGTTCTCGGCGTATTCGATCTCGGTGATCAGCGCGCTGCGCTTCTCGGCGAACACGGCAGGCGCGTTCTCGAGTTCGCTGCGCTCGATCGTGAGTTCGGCGATGCGCGCCTGGATGGTGTCGATGTGGGAGGCCGCGCTCTCCTTGCGGTTCTGCCACTCGGTGCGTTCGGCGAGGATCGCCTGCACGCGGCGGTCAGCAAGCTCAGCCTCGCGCGCCAGGGCCTGCGCCTCGGCGCGGACCTGGGCGGCGATACGGCGATGGTTTTCGATGTCGCTGCGGACGGCGGCAAGACGCGTCTCGGTATCCTCGCTCGACGGCAGTTCGCTGATGCCGGCCTCGGCGTATTCGTAGGCGGCCTCGGCCTCGGCGCGGTCGGCGGCGAGACGGCTGTGCGCTTCCGACAGCGTCGCCTTGCGGGCGGCGTGGCGGCTGATCTCGCGCTCGGCGGCGGCGTGGCGCTCGCGCGCGACGTTCAGCTCGCGCTGCGCGGCACGCATGGCCTCGCGGCTGGCGCCTTCGGTGCTGGCCGCCATCTGCAATTCGGACTCGGCATTCTCGAGCGCCTGGCGCTTGATCTGCGCGTCGATGCGGGCCTGCTCGAGCTCGTTCTCGATGTCGACGAGGCGGGCGCGCTCGGCGAGGCGTCGTGCAGCGCCGGTCGGGGCGTGGGCGGCGGCAACAAAGCCGTCCCAGCGCCAGACGTCGCCCTCGGGCGAGACCAGCCGCTGACCGGTCTTGAGCTGAGAGACCAGCTCGGCGCCACGCTCGCGCGGCACCACGCCGATCTGCGCCAGGCGGCGCGTCAGCTCGGCCGGCGCCTGTACGTGGTTGGCAAGCGGGGTGACGCCTTCGGGCAGTTCCGGATCGCCTTCGGCGTGTCCGACATTGGTCCAGCGCATCGGCGCCGAGGGGTCGATCGGCGCATCGAGATCGTCGCCGAGCGCAGCGCCGATCGCCTTTTCAAAGCCCTTGTCGACGGTGATGCCGTCGATGATCGGCGGCCACAGATTCTTGGTCTCGCCGTTGACGATCTTGGAGATCGTGCGCGCTTCCGTGTCGAGCCGCTGCACGCGCTTGTCGGCTTCGACCAGCGGGGAGCGCGAGGCTTCCAGCGTCTGTCGCGCGGCGACATGCGCGGCTTCGCTCGCTTGAGCTGCGGCTTCCGAAGCCGCCAGCGTCTGCTCGGCGGTCTCGACCGCGGCGGTCAGCTCGTCGAGATCGCCGAAGCCGCCGGTGTCGGCGGCCAGCTTCTGCTCTTCCGCCGTGACATTCGCGATCTCCTGGTCGAGACGGGCGAGCTTGTCGCGGTGGGTGCGGACGTTGGCCTCGAGCTGGTTGCGCTTGGCGGTGAGGTCGGCGAGCGCAGTGGTGAGCTCGGCGAATTGCTGCTCGGTCTCGGTCAGCACCGCCTCGGCCTCGCCGACGCGCTCGTCGACGCCGGAGCGCTTCTCGACGCGCGACTTGATCTCTTCCTTCAGCTCGGCGTCTTCGGTGTCGAGCCGCTGCAGCGCGACGTCTGCGTCCATCGTCTGTTGCTGCGCACGGGAAATGTCGCCTTCGAACTGGGCGAGACGGCGCTCGAGCTCGGCGACACGCTCCTTGGCGCGTTCTTCCTCGCGGTCGAGCAGCTCGCGGGCATTGGTCAGGCGCTGAAGGCCCGCAGCGGCGCGCGCTTCGGCATCGCGCAGCGCCGGCATTTCGGCGGCGCGGATCGCCTGGATGCGGGCGGCTTCGGCCTGGTGCTGGGTGCGCTCGGCCATCTCGCGCACGGCGAGATCGTGGGTCTGGCCGGATTCATTGACGTCGGCATGGGCGCCGATCCAGCGCAGATGGAACAGCGTCGCCTCGGCCTTGCGGACCTTGGCCGCGACCTCGCGATAGCGCACGGCCTGACGGGCCTGCTTCTTCAGGCCTTCCATCTGGCCGGAGAGCTGGCCGATCACGTCCTCGACGCGGGTGAGGTTGGTCTCGGCCGCCTTCAGCCGCAGCTCGGCCTCGTGGCGGCGGGCGTGCAGGCCGGCGACGCCGGCGGCATCTTCCAGCACGCGGCGGCGCTGCTCGGGCTTGGCCTGAATGATTTCGCCGATCTTGCCCTGGTGGACGAGCGCGGGCGAACGGGCGCCGGTTGCGGCGTCCGCGAACAGGATCTGCACGTCGCGGGCGCGCACGTCGCGGCCATTGATGCGATAGACCGAGCCCGCTTCGCGCTCGATGCGGCGGGAGATTTCCAGAAGCTGGCTGTCGTTCATCGCCGCGGGGGCGGTGCGATCGGCATTGTCGATCGTCATCGTCACTTCGGCGTGGTTGCGCGCGGGACGGTTGCCGGAGCCGGCGAAGATCACCGCGTCCATGTCGGCGGCGCGCAAGCTCTTGTACGACGTTTCACCCATCGCCCAGCGCAGCGCCTCGACGAGATTCGACTTGCCGCAACCGTTGGGTCCGACCACGCCGGTCAAGCCGGGCTCGATGACGAAGTCCGTGGGCTCAACGAAAGACTTGAAGCCGTGAAGGCGCAGGCGGGTGATTTTCATAAGCACGCATCTCTGTTGGCAGGCGCGAATCCCCCTGCCCGGACAATACCATGGAAGGCAATGTCGCTGTCTGGGCGAGTCGCGCGGGGCGCCTCATGCGGCGGACAATGGCCGCGGCGCGCCGCGAGGGCAACCAGCGAAAGCCGCTTTTCCCAAGGGATTTATGCCGGGAAAGATACGGCTTTCGAGATGCGAATCAGGATCTTGACGAGCGAATCAGCTCTTCAGCAGCGGATTGATCTTCTTGGCGAACTCCTCGAACGAGGCCTCGCCCTTGATCTTCTCGCCGTTGATGAAGAAGGTTGGCGTCGAATCCACCTTCAGAACCTCGCTGGCGTATTTCTGGTCGGCGGCGATCTTGTCGAGCAGCGCCTGGTCCTTCAGGCAGGCTTCCACCTGCTGCTGGGTCAGGCCCGCCTGCTTGCCGATCCGCGTGAGGGTCTCCGTGGTGTTCTTCACCACCCAGTCGTTCTGCTGGCGGAACAGCATGTCGGTAACGGCGAAGTATTTCGGCGCGTCGCCATTGGCGATGCAGCGCGACAGCATCGAGCCGGCGGCGGCTTTGATGTCGAGCGGGAACTCGCGGAAGATGTAACGGATCTTGCCAGTGTCGATGTACTCAGACTTGATCTTGGGGAAGACCTGCTCGTTGAAGGCCGCGCAGTGCGGGCAGGTCATCGAGGCGAATTCGGTGATGGTGACGGCGGCGTCCTTCGGGCCGAGCGCCATGTCGGGCAGCGAGACGGGCTTAGCCACGTCGGCGGCGGCCTGCGCCATCGCCTCCGAGATGAACCGCAGCGGCGAGAGCCCGGCAAGCGCGGCAAGACCGGTCAGCGACAGCATCGTGGTGAAGGCGCGGCGGGTGATGATCAAGGTCGGCTCCCGAATTGGCGTGGTCTCGCCCCGAGGCTCATATCAAAGGTTCCCGGGCGGCCTGTCGCTAGCTTGAAACGTGGTTTGAGGCAATGGCAGGCGACAAGATGGGGTCCAGATTGGCCGCAGAATACGGCTCAATTTCGCTTGATGGCGGCTCCCAGGCGCGCCAGCGCCGACTTCAATTCGTCATCTTCGATCTCGCCCAGGCTCTCCGCCACCTTGGCAACGGCCGTGGGGTCCGGCGGGCCGGGCCGCTTCCGGGCCCGTGGCCGCGACAGGGGGGCCTGGCGGAAGGCGAGCTTGCCGACCGCACTCCAGCCGAAGAAGCGGTTGACCCGCTCCAGGATCACGTCGGCGGAGTGCTGGATCTCCAGCGCCATCGGACCCTCGACACGAAGCACCAGCGTCGCCGGGTCCTGCGGCTGGCCCTCGACCGGCCGCGGCCATTGCATCTTCAGCGGCTCGGCATGGGCGGCAATTTCAGGCCCGGCGATCTGCGCCCACCGCGTCACCAGCTCGCGCGCCGCAAACCCCTGCTTGGCATAGGCCTCGGCAAAGACATCGTCGAGCAGGATCCCGAGCGGCTTGGCGCTGATGGGTCCGGGTTTGGGGGGGAATTTGGCCATGGGGGCCTTATAGCACTGCGGGTGGGCTGCCACGAAGAAAGACGTGGATGCCCGCGACCAGCGCGGGCATGACGTGGAGAGATCGGCGTGACGCCGCTACAGTGAAGGTATGAGCCCCAAATCCGCGCTGAAGGCGAAATCGGAACCAGTTCGACCGGAGACCTCGTCGCGTCCGACGCTGCTCCTCCAATGGTACGACCGCCATCGCCGCAGGCTGCCCTGGCGCGCGATGCCCGGCGAGACGTCCGATCCCTATCGCGTCTGGCTCTCGGAGATCATGCTGCAGCAGACCACGGTGAAGGCGGTCGGACCCTATTTCGAGAAGTTCGTGGTGCGCTGGCCCGATGTCATGGCCCTGGGGCAGGCCTCGCTGGACGACGTGCTGCGGATGTGGGCCGGGCTCGGCTATTATTCGCGTGCGCGCAATCTCTACGCCTGCGCCGTCGCGGTGACGCGTGAGCATGGCGGCGCCTTCCCCGATACGGAGGAAGGACTGCGCGCGCTGCCGGGCATCGGTCCCTACACTGCGGCGGCGATTGCGGCGATCGCCTTCGACCGCCACACCATGCCCGTCGACGGCAATATCGAGCGTGTGGTGTCGCGGCTGTTTGCGGTCGAGGAGGAGCTGCCGCAAGCAAAACCGCTGATCCAGCAACTGGCCGCGACACTGCTTGCCAACGCCCGCGCCGGCGACAGTGCGCAGGCCCTGATGGATCTGGGCGCCTCGATCTGCACGCCGAAGAAGCCGGCCTGCTCGCTCTGTCCGCTGAACGAGGATTGCACCGCGCGCGCACAAGGTACGCAAGAGACGTTTCCGCGCAAGGCACCGAAGAAGAGCGGAACGCTGCGGCGTGGCGCCGCCTTTGTCATCACGCGCGGCGATGAGCTGCTGGTTCGCTCAAGGCCCGAGAAGGGGTTGCTCGGCGGCATGACCGAAGTGCCGGGTTCGGACTGGCTCGCAGGACAAGAGGACGCGACGGCGAAACAGCAGGCACCGGCGCTGAAGGGATTATCGCGCTGGCAGCGCAAGGTCGGCGTGGTCACCCACGTCTTCACGCATTTTCCGCTGGAGCTGGTGGTCTACACAGCCAGAGCCGAAGCCCGCACGCGCGCACCAGCGAGCATGCGTTGGGTTCCGATTGCGACGCTTGCCGATGAGGCGCTGCCCAACGTCATGCGCAAGGTGATTGCGCACGCGCTGGACCCTTCATCGGGGTGACCTTCCTGACAGCACGCTGTCAGCAGGGCTGCGCTAGGAGAAGCCGAACGGAGGCTTCCAATGGTCAAGACCGCGCTCGACGATTTCAATATGCCGCCCTGCGCGAAGCTGCTCGGCTGGCGCCTGCTCGATGCAAAACCAGACGAAGGCTGGATCAAGCTCGTCTTCGAAGGCAGGCCCGAGTTCTGCAATCCGGCCGGCTTCATCCAGGGCGGCATGCTCTCCGCCATGCTCGACGACACCATGGGACCCGCTGTGCTGGTGATGAGCGAGGGCCGGCTCTACACCACCACGATCAGCATGACCGTGAATTTTCTCAGCCCCGCAAAGCCCGGTCCGATCATCGGTGAAGCCGAGGTCACGCAGCTCGGCGAGACCATCGCGTTCGTCGAGGCGAAGCTGACGACGGAGGACGGCACGGTGCTGGCGACGGCAAGCGCCAGCGAGCGGCTGCTGGAGGCGGCGAGGGTGGTGAAGTAAGGCGAGCAACACACTCTCTCTCCCTCGCCCCGTTCTTACGGGGAGAGGGTGGGGTGAGGGGCTTCTCTCCGCAAGTGAGATTGCCGTGAGACCTGTACCCCCTCACCCGGATTGCATCTCCGATGCAATCCGACCTCTCCCCGCAAGCGGGGCGAGGTGAAGAGGGAGCCCGCGGCTGGCTTATTGGCTAGCCCGCGCGTCCTTGCTCACGATCGGCGGCTTCGCATTCAGTGCCTCGACCTGGAAGCCCGCGACGCGCTTGTAGTTTGCGGCGATGTCCTCCAGCTCCTGCTGCGACAGCACGTCGGTGACGACCTTGTAGCCATCAGGCGCACGCTCTTCGACCAACTGCATCACCTGTTCGGGGCCGTTCTTGCGGTTGAGCAGGACGAGGTTGGTGGTCGCGGGCCGCCGCTCGGCTTCATAAGCGAGCAGCGCTGCGGTCGTCGGGCCGTGTGCCAGGATCTCGCGCGTGATGGTGCGGGCATCGAGGATCGCCTGCGAGGCGCCGTTCGAGCCGATCGGGTACATCGGATGCGCGGCGTCGCCCATCAGCGTCACCTTGCCGAAGGTCCATTGCAAGACCGGATCACGGTCGACCAACGGATATTCATAGGCGTGCGGGCAGCTCCTGATCAGGCCGGGCACGTCGAGCCAGTCGAATGTCCAGCTCTCGAACCAGGGCAGGAACTCATCCAGCCGCGCGGTGCGGTTATAGTCCTCGCGCCGCCACTGATAGGTCGGCGGCATGTGCCGCTCGGCGACCCAGTTGATCAAATGGTTGCCTGCAGCGTCCGGCTCCTTCGAGATCGGATAGCAGACGAATTTCAGGATCTCGTGGCCGGCCATGATCATGGTGCGGCCGGTGAGGAAAGCCTTTGCCGGGGTCACGCCGCGCCAGAGAATGCGGCCGTTCCAGATCGGCGGTCCCTCGTTGGGATAGAGCTTTTCTCGCACGGCGGAATGGATGCCGTCGGCGGCGATCAGGATCGCACCTTCGTAGGTGCCGGCGGCCTTGCCGGTCGCCTTGTCGATGAAGTCGGCTCGCACGCCGCTCGCCGTTTCGGTCCAGCCGGTCAGATGATGGCTGGTCAAAATGTTCTCGCGGCCGAGCCGCTCGATCGCGGTGTCGAGCAGGAGCTGCTGCAGCGTGCCGCGATGGATCGAGAATTGCGGCCATTTGTAGCCCGCTTCCAGCCCGCGCGGCTCGCTCCAGATCGGTTTGCCGTGCTTGGAGAAATAAGCGAGCTCGCGGGTCCGGACGCCGCTGGCATCCAGCCTGTCCAATAGCCCGAGCTCGATCAGCTCGCGCACCGCATGCGGCAGCACGTTGATGCCGACGCCGAGCGGCTTCAATTCTGCGACGCTCTCGAACACTTTTACGGGAACGCCGATTTGATGCAGGCTGAGCGCAAGCGTCAGTCCGCCGATGCCGCCGCCGGCGATAAGGACCGTCATGACAAAACCCCCTCCGATTGTGGGCGTCTTGGCACAGGCGGGCGGATGTGGGCAACTGCGAAGAAGATGTCGTGCTATAGACCTCGGGGGCGACAGCCGTTAGTTTCCAGCTTTCCCATGAGGTCCGACATGCTCAAGCTCTACTACGCCACCGGCACCTGCGCGCTCGCCACTTACATGACCCTGGAGGAGGCCGGCGCCGACTACACGGCCGAACGGCTGAGCTTCAAGGACAATCAGCAGAACAGCCCGGCCTATCTCGCCATCAACCCGAAGGGGCGCGTCCCGGCCCTGGTGACCGACCGCGGCGTCCTGACCGAGACGCCGGCGATGCTGGCCTATATCGCGCAGACCTTCCCGAAGGCGAAACTCGCGCCGCTCGACGATCCCTTCGACTTCGCGCAAGTGCAGTCGTTCAACTCCTACCTCTGCTCGACCGTGCACATCAACCACGCCCACAAGATGCGCGGCGCGCGCTGGGCGACGCAGGAGAGTTCGTTTGCCGACATGAAGGCGATGGTGCCGCAGACCATGGGCGCCTGCTTCAAGCTGATCGAGCAGACGATGTTCAAGGGACCCTGGGTGATGGGTGACCAGTTCACGATCTGCGATCCCTATCTCCACACGCTCTCGCACTGGCTCGAAGGCGACAGCGTCGACATCAACGCGACGCCGAAGATCGCAGACCATTTCAAACGGATGATGGATCGTCCGGCGATCCGCAAGGTGATGGACGCGCAGAAGGCGTAGGGGCGATACAAATTCCGGCGTCGTCCCGGCGAAGGCCGGGACCCATACCGCGGAATCTATCGGTGGTGTTCGGTAGGAGTACCGAACCTCGGGTCTTCGCCAAACATTTCCCTGTGGCTATGGGTCCCGGCGTTCGCTGGGACGACACCGACTATGGTGAGAGGGCATCTCACCTAACGCGAGGTCTTGTAGGGTGGGCAAAGGCGCAAAGCGCCGTGCCCACCATCTCTTCATGGCGGCGACAGATGGTGGGCACGCTTCGCTTTGCCCACCCTACCAAAGCTTGCGCCTGGCTTGCTCCAGCTCCCGTCCCGTCTCCAGCATCAGCCGCCGCAGCCAGATCGAGCCCGGGTCCATCTGCGCCCGCGTCGGATAGAACAGGAACTGCTCGTCGATCCCGGGATCGAGCGGCGGCGCGACCGCGACGAGGCCGAGCTGTTTCGACAGCGCCGCGATCAGCCGCCGCGGCACGAAGGCGACGAGGTCGGTGCGGGCGGCGACGTGCAGGGCTTCGAGATAGCCCGACACCACCAGCGCAATGTGCCGCTCGATGCCCTTTGTTCGCAGCCAGGTGTCGATCAGATCCTCAGCATTGCCGCGAATGATCACGCCGACATGGCGCGCGGCCAGGAACGCCTCGCGCCGCTTCAGCTTTGCGCCCATGGGGTGGCCGCGCCGCACTGCCAGCGCGTCGCTGTCGGTATAGAGCAGCTGGCGGTGAAAGCCCTTGAAGGCGTTGCCGATCGAGATCACGAGGTCGATGGTGCGGGCGAACTCGGCGTGAAAGATCGCCGGCCCCCGCCACGGCACCACATCGATGCGGACATTGGGCGCTAGGCGCGTCACCTTCTCCATCAAGGGCGGCATCAGCAGTTCGACCGCCAGATCCGGCATCATCAGGCGAAATGCGCGCTCGCTGCGCGCGGCATCGAACGCCTCGGGCACGAACAGCCCGCGCACCTGGTCGAGCGCCTGCGCCAGCGGGGCACGCAGCGCCTGTGCGCGTGGCGTCAGCTCCATCCGCGCGCCGGTCCGCACCAGCAGCGGGTCGCCAAAGATATCGCGTAGCCGTTGCAGCGCGTGGCTCGTGGCGGGTTGTGACAGGCCGATGCGCATGGCGGCGCGGCTGACATTGGCCTCGCGCAGCAGCGCGTCGAGCGCGCTCAATAGATTGAGATCGAGCGAATTCAAATTCATCAGGTGAATAGATATCATATTTGCTATCGATTTGAAGAATTCTCTTCGTGACGCGATCATCTCCGTGTTGCCACAACAAGGAGATGCCGCCATGAGCGCGAGCGCCAACAAGAAACTGATGCAGGAGATTTTCGCCGCTGCCGCCAGCCCCGATCCGGCCGTTCGCGACCGCTCGCTGTTCGTCGCAAGCCTTGCCGATGACGCCAGATGGATCGTCACCGGGCAGTATTCGTGGTCGCGCACCTTCATGGGGAAGGAGGCGATCATGAATGACTTGCACGGCTATGTGCGCACCCGCCTGCGCGACCGGACGCGAACGGTTGCCGAGCGCTTCGTCGCCGACGGCGACATCGTCGTGGTGGAAGCCAAGGGCGACAACGTCACGCCCGAAGGCGTGCGTTACGACAATGACTATTGTCTCGTGTTCCGGTTAGAGAACGGCAAGATCAAGGAGATCCGCGAGTATTGCGACTCGGTGCTGACCGAGAAGGCGCTCGGCCCGTTTCCGCAAGTGGCTAAGGAGGCCGCGAGCTGAAGGGCAGGACGTGCCGCCTGAGCATGATCCGACATGGTGCGAAACGGCTTTCCGGAAGATCATGCGCAAACAAAGAGCTAAAACAAAAGGCCACGCGCGTGCGCGTGGCCTTTCATCGCGAAGCGGTGTGATCAGGCCATTTTCGTCGTCATGTGCTTGAACATGTTGGCGCGCGCCTCGTCGTCCATCTCGGCCTTGAAGGTGAACTTGTCCTTCAGCGCGATCGCGCGCGCTGCCGCCGGCCGCGCCGAGATCTCGTCGACCAGCCGTTTCACGTTCGGGTAGTGCGCAAAGGCGTCGTCGCCCAGCTTGAACGGCACCATCCGCGCCCAGCCCCACAGCGCCATGTCGACGATCGAATAGGCGTCGCCGACCATGTAGCGGCGGCCTTCGAGATGCGCGTCGAGAATCTTGTAGTGGCGATCGGTCTCGTACTGGTAGCGGTTATGGGCGTAGTCGTGGTTCTGGTCCTTTGGCGCGAAATGCTTGAAGTGCACGGCCTGGCCCGAATACGGGCCGACCCCCGTCGCCACGAACATCAGCCAGGACAGCAGCTCGGCGCGGTTTTGGGGAAGGAACTTGCCGGTCTTCTCGGCGAGATAGAGCAGGATGGCGTTGGAATCGAAAACGATGGTGCCGCCATCGTCGATCGCCGGCACCTTGGCGTTCGGATTGATCTTCAGATAGTCCGGCGTGAACTGCTCGCCCTTGCGCGTGTCGATCTTCACCGGCTCGTAAGCCAGGCCGGCCTCCTCGAGGAAGAGCGCGACCTTGGTCGGATTCGGCGATCCGTTGAAATAGAATTTGAGCATCAATCATCTCCCCGATGTTGGTGGCCGACAGCGAACGCGGTTTGTCGTCAAGAGCGGACGCAGCATCATTGCTGCGACGGCCTTCTCTTGCCTGAACCATGTCCGGGAGGGCAACCGGCGAGATTGCCGTGCGGTACCTGCGCGCGGCGCAGAGCGGCCGGCGTAACAAAGGCCCGATCGTTGCCGTAGAGGCCAAGGCCGTGGCCACGGGCGCGGTGCCGTAGGGTGGGCAAAGCGGAGCGTGCCCACGAATTCCATCAAATCTTGGAGAGACGGTGGGCACGACGCTTCGCGCCTTTGCCCACCCTACTAGAGCGGAAGCTGCGGCTATTCCGCCGCCATGCCGGCGCGGATCTCGGCGCGGAGCTCGTCGATCAGCTTGAGGCCCTTCTTGGTCTCGACGTGCCAGAAGGTCCAGCCGTTGCAGGCCTGCGCGCCCTGCGCCACCGCGCCAATGCGGTGGATCGAGCCGACCTTGTCGCCGAGCATGATGGCGCCGTCGGCACGCACCAGCGCGCCAAGCTTCTTCTTGGCGTCGAACAGCTTCGTGCCGGGCATGATCATGCCGCGCTCGATCAGCTCGGAGAACGCAACACGCGGTGCTTCGCGCGCGGTCATGAAAGGGGCGAGGCTCTCTTCCGGCAGCGGCTCGACCGCGGCGATGCGCGCTTCGGCGGCCTTGGCGTAGGTCTTGTCGCGCTCGAAGCCGATATAGGAGCGGCCGAGGCGCTTGGCGACGGCGCCGGTGGTGCCGGTGCCGTTGAACGGATCGATCACGAGATCGCCGGGCTTGGACGAGGACAGCAGCACGCGCGCGAGCAGGCCTTCCGGCTTCTGCGTCGGATGCACTTTCTTGCCGTCGGCGCCCTTGAGGCGCTCCTCGCCGGTGCAGAGCGGGATCAGCCAGTCGGAGCGCGCCTGCACGTCCTCATTGGCCGCCTTCAGCGCCTCGTAGTTGAAGGTGTAGCCCTTGGCCTTTTCGTCGCGCGCGGCCCAGATCATGGTTTCGTGCGCGTTGGTGAAGCGGCGGCCGCGGAAGTTCGGCATCGGGTTGGTCTTGCGCCAGACGATGTCGTTCAGGAGCCAGAAGCCGAGGTCCTGCATGATCGCGCCGACGCGGAAGATGTTGTGATAGGAGCCGATCACCCAGATCGTCGCCGACGGCTTCATCGCGCGGCGTGCGGCCAAGAGCCAGGCGCGGGTGAAATCGTCATAGGCGGAGAATGAATCGAACTTGTCCCAGTCGTCATTGACGGCATCGACATGGGATTCGTCGGGGCGCTTGAGATCGCCCTTGAGCTGGAGATTGTAGGGCGGATCTGCGAACACCAGATCGACCGAACCCGCCTGAAGCTTCGACATCTCGGCGACGCAATCGCCGAGAATGATGCTGTGCGAGGCAGACTCAAAATTTGTGCGGGGCGCCTTTGCAGACGCCCCGCGACGCGACACTACCATGACTCAAGAACTCTGACTCAGGCGACGCTGTCGGCGACGCGGGACCAAACAACCGACTGACCGTTACATTGGAGCGGCAAAGTAAAAATCGACTTAACCCGCCGCTTCCGTGAGCAGGTCGTCAATCGCGTTGTGCGAGCCGGTGATTGCACGCAATTGCCGTGTTTTGCAGTGTGTTCGGAGTTTTCTCGCGCTGCGCAGACCTTGCGGCGGTCAAATCTCTCTCGGAAAAAAATGCACGACCCTCGGAAAAAATTGCTGATGCAGCGGCGCTGTCGCACTAGGCAATTTTTGCCGGCCACGATATTGATAACGGCAACGGAAATTTTACGTATGTGGCGCGTTGAGCCACAATGTTTCTGCGCTGCCCGATTGACGCCACCAGGACTTAAAGGAAGCCCGCCATGCGCTACGATGATTTCCGCCGCAGCGACGATATCGAGGATCGTCGCGACGATGGCGGCGGGGGATTTGGCGGCGGTGGCGGCGGTGGGTTCGGTCTGCCGATGGGCGGCGGCGGGCTCGGCATCGGCACCATCATCGTGCTCGGCCTGATCGGCTATGCCTTCGGCATCGATCCGCGCATCCTGATCGGCGGTGCCGAGATCCTCGGCGGCGGCGGCCAGGCGCCGAGCTATCAGACCGACCGTCCGTCGTCCCAGGCCAGGCGCGGCGCGCCGACCGACGAGGTGGGCAGCATGATCTCGGGCATCCTCGGCGAAATCGACGATCGCTGGAGCGAGATCTTCCAGGCCTCTGGCCAGTCCTACACCGGCCCGAAGGTCGTGCTGTTCCGCAATGTCACCAATGGCGGCCGTTGCGGCCGGGCCGAGTCGGCGATGGGGCCGTTCTACTGCCCGCCGGATCGCACCATCTTCCTCGATACCGCGTTCTTCCGCGAGGTCGAGACGCGCTTCCGCGGCTGCTCCGGCAAGTCGGCGTGCAATTTCACCACCGCCTACATCATCGCGCATGAGGCCGGCCATCACATCCAGAACCTGCTCGGCATCATCCCGAAGGTGACGCGATTGCAGCAGGCGGCGCAAAGCAAGGCCGAATCGAATGCGCTCCAGGTGAAGATCGAACTGCAGGCCGACTGTCTCTCCGGCATCTGGGTCAACCGCGAGTCGAAGAAGCGTCCGAACTTCCTCGAAGCTGGCGACATCGACGCGGCTCTGACCACGGCGAGCGCGATCGGCGACGATACCTTGCAGCGTCAGGCCACGGGGCGCGTCGTGCCCGATTCCTTCACTCACGGCTCGGCCGCGCAGCGCAAGCAGTGGTTCATGACCGGCTATCAGCAGGGGTCGCTGCAAGCCTGCAATACGTTCGGCGGCGGCGGGCCGTAGTTGCAGGTCACGTGCCCCGGACGCAGCGCAGCGCGCACTGACGCGTGCGCTGCAGAGCCGGGGCCTACAACGTTTGCCGCGCCGGGCGTTTTAGAATGGGTCCCGGCTCTGCGATGCACCGCTGACGCGCTGCATCGCGTCCGGGACACAAGAGGAAGCACCAATGGCCTCCATCGACGAATCCAAACAATTCATTCCGCTCAACATCGCGGTGCTCACCGTGTCCGACACGCGTACGCTCGCCGATGACAAATCCGGCCAGACCCTCGTCGACCGCCTCACGGCGGCGGGCCATCATCTGGCCGCGCGCGAGATCGTCAGCGACGATGTCGAGGCGATCCGCGCCGTCGTCCGCCGCTGGATTGCAGATAGCGGCGTCGACGTCGTCATCACCACGGGCGGCACCGGCTTCACCGGCCGCGACGTCACGCCCGAGGCGATCGAGCCGCTGTTCGAAAAGCGCATGGACGGCTTCTCCATCGCCTTCCACATGCTGAGCCATGCCAAGATCGGCACGTCGACGATCCAGAGCCGCGCGACCGCGGGCGTTGCCGGTGCGACCTACATCTTCTGCCTGCCCGGCTCGCCCGGCGCCTGCCGCGACGGCTGGGACGGCATCCTCGCCGCACAGCTCGACTATCGCACGCGCCCCTGCAATTTCGTCGAGATCATGCCGCGGCTGGACGAACACCTGCGCCGGCCGAAGGCCCAGGGCGCGACGGTGTGATCTCTTTCTTCCTTTCCCCCTTGTGGGGGAAGGTGGCGCTAAGCGCCGGATCTCGCTCGTTGCGAAATGATCAGAGATCCATCTCCCAGGTCTCGCCCATCAGATCGTGCCCAAAGCTGTGATGCGGCTTGGTCGCGACCAGCTCGAAGCCGGCGCTCTTGTAGATGCCGCGTGCCGCGACCAGGATGCTCTGCGTCCATAGCGTCATCCTTTTGTAGCCCCGCTCGCGGGCGCCCTGGATGCATTGCTCGACGAGGGCGCGGCCGACACCGAGCCCGCGTGCTTTCTGCTCCACCTGCAACAGGCGGAGCTTGGCGACCTCGTCGTTGGCCTTGACCAGGAAGATCGAGCCGACCGGCTCGCCACCTAATTCCGCGATCCAGCAATGCTCGCGCGCGGAATCGTAGCTCCTGATGAACTGTGCGCAGATTTCGGCGACCAGCGCCTCGTAGCTGATGTCCCAGCCGTAGTCCGCGGCATAGGCGGCGCCTTGCCGTGAGATGACCCAGCCCATGTCGCCAACACGATGGCTGCGCAGCACGACGGAAGCGGGCTGGCTTCGTCGCTGCTCGAGCACGGCCTCGATGGTTGCCATCGCCTGCGTAAGCCGCGCTGCTTCGCCGGCTGGAAGCTGCGCCAGCATCGCGGCGACCTCGTTTTGCGAGCCGAGGTTCAGCTTGGCGAAGGCCTGGCGGCCCTTGGCGGTGAGGCTGAGCTGGTATTGCCTGCGATCCGCGGGCAGGGGCTTGCGCGTGATCAGCCCCGTTTCGTCGAAGTTCTGGACGATGCGGCTGAGATAGCCGGCGTCAAGGCCAAGCTCGTTTCCGATCTCCTTGGCCGAAACGTCCTCGCGATGCGCGAGCTCATAGAGCACACGCGCCTCGCTGAGCGAAAACGGGCTGTTGCCAAGGTGCTGGTCGAGCACACCGAGCTTGCGCGTATAGAACCGGTTGAAGGCGCGGACCGCGGCGATCTGGTCGTCGGTATCGTTGTCAGGCATGGGGACACCTCGATACTTGCCATTGTCAAATAGTTATTTGACTTTGGCAAGTATTAGATGCGCTTCAACCCACCATGACGATCCGGCTGCGCAGCATTGTCCGGGAGGACCGGCCAAGCCGCCTGAGCAGCCGCGCCTCGGAACGGCGAGCCTGGGGCGGATAGCCTCCGACCCGGTCGTAATGATCGCGTGAGATCAAAAGCCCCTGATCGCCGAAGGGGCCGACCAGCTTGCGCACCACGGACCGCAGCACATCGCGGTAGCCGGTATCGGCATAAGGCGAACGGCTGTAACGAAATACGGCCGCGCGATCCCGGCCGCTGGTTGCGACGGCCTGGATGAACTGGGTGGTCTCCTCGATCCAGCCGGTTTCCAGCACTGCGCCGGCGGGAAGGAACATCAGCCAGGGGGAACGGGCCTGAAGCGCGCCGGCGGCGAGGGCCGCGCCTTGTGAGGATCCCTCATAGCCGATGAAACGGCAGCCTGCGACGTCGGCAACGCGCTCGATGACGCCATTGCGGGTGGCGTCGACCAGCAGGACTTCCTTGATGATCCCCGTGGCGGCACCGGGTACCAGCGCGGCCAGGGTTGCGACCGCCGTCTGCTCGACGCCTTCGGTCGGAATAATAACGCTCAGCATGATCGAGGCTTCGGTGTCTGCAATTCGGGAGAAGCGGAGCTCGTAATGATATTGTCATACACATGGGGAGCTGCCGAGTGCAACTTTTCGGCGGCGCTCCGGCGTGCGATGGTAAATCGCTGCCCGTCCATCGCAGCCGAATATGTCGCGCGCGGGGTGGCAATGTTGCCGAATGTTTCGGCGAAATCTCGGCTTGGCGAGCTTCAAACAGTGCCTTCCTCCGCCGATATCACCGGGGTGGGGCCGCGCTTTCGGCAGGGCTACATTGGCGCTCCGGCATGGCTCTTGCGCAAGGAAGAACGCGCAACCGGCCGAGGCGCCAAGCGAGACATATGCAATGAACGCCGATCAACTTCCCGTTGGCGCGACGCCAACATCGCCGAAACCGGACGCCGCACCGACCTTGCGGATCCGTGCCGTGATGCTCGGCGAACGTATCAACCCGTCGGGACTCGAGATCGGCACACTGGTGTCCTCGACGCCGGCCGCCTTCCGCGTCCACGGCGGGCTTGCCGTGATCTTCCGCTATGGCGTCGTGGTGCTGATCGGCCTCCTTCCTTCGGAGGAGAAGATCGTCATCGACAGTCTCAAGTCGCGCGTGACCGGCGAGCTCAGTCCCTATGAGGAGGAGACCGCGCAGGCCCAGCTTTGCCATGACGAAAGCGCCGAAGCGATCCAGCCCGGCGGGCCGATCAACCTCTCGAAATTTTCCGACGAGCGGCTGCTGTTGATCGCGGACGCTCTTGCCAAGAGCACATCGCTGGCGCGCGACGAGCGGCGTGTGGCTGCGGTCTTCGATGTCATCGAGCCCTTTGCGCGAGAGCTCGCCGAGCAGGGCCGTACGTCGCGGCGGCGCAAGGGCATTCTGCAACTGATCGGCAATGCGCTGCTGGTCCAGCAGCGTGTCGCCGGCCGCGTCGCGGTCGCCGAAAAACCCGATGCGCTCTGGGAGAAGCCGCAGCTCGACCGCCTCTATGCGCGCCTCGAAGACGAGTACGAGCTGAAGGAACGTCTCGACACGCTCGAGCGCAAGCTCACGGTCGTCGCGGAGACGGCCGATGCGCTCACCGACATCATCGACACCCAGCGCTCGCTAAGGCTCGAAATCGCGGTGGTCGTGCTGATCGTGATCGAGGTCGCGATCGGCTGTTTCCAGATCTTTGCCGGCATTCACTGAATTGCAGCGGTGGGCGATGGCGGGACATGGTCGCCGGTTCGCGATTGCCAGGTCGCGATCTCGGCGAGCTCGGCCTCGGGCCGGGTTTCCACCGTCTGGCTGCGTCCGAGATAGAGTTGTCCCGCATCGCCCTCGATCGCTCCCACCTTCGCGCAAGAGATGGCAAAACAACCGATGCTCAACGCGATAATACCGCGACGCAGTGCCGTGCTATCGTCAACTCCTCATTGGTCGAGATCACGAGGACATCCACAGCGCTGTCATTGGCATTGATGCGCTCATGCGCCGCGTCATTGGCCGCAGCGTCGATCCGCACGCCGAGCCAGGCCAGACGATCGCCGATCTCGCTGCGGATGTCCGGCGCGTGCTCGCCGATGCCGCCGGTGAACACCAGGACATCCAATCCGCCGAGCGTGGTGGCCATGACCGCGACCTCTTGCGCGACGCGGAAGGTGAAGAGATCGATCGCTTCCCTCGCGGCGGGCTCGCGGCTTGCGAGCAGCGCGCGCATGTCCGCAGAGATGCCGGAGACGCCGAGCAGGCCGGACTCGTGGTAGAGCAGGTGCTGCACGGCGTCGACCGACATTCTCTCGTGTTGTTGCAGGTAGAGCAGGACGCCGGGGTCGATGGTGCCGCAACGCGTGCCCATCACAAGGCCATCGAGCGGCGTCAGGCCCATCGTGGTGTCGATGCTGCGTCCGTCGCGCAACGCGCAGAGACTCGCGCCGTTGCCGAGATGCGCGATGACGATGCGCCGGCTCGTCAGCTGCGGCGCGATCGCGGCGAGACGGCCTGCAACATATTCGAACGAGAGCCCGTGAAAACCATAGCGCCGGATGCCGCGCTCTTCATAGCGCCTGGGAATGGCGAAGCGGCTCGCCGGCGGCGCGAGGCCGTGATGAAAGGCCGTGTCGAAGCAGGCGATCTGCGTCAGAGCGGGTCGGATTGCCGAAATGGCGCGGACAGGCTCCAGGCAACGCGGCTGGTGCAGCGGCGCCAGCGGCGTCAGCGCCGCAAGCCTTGTCATGACGCCGTCCGTCAGCTCGACCGGGCCTGAATAATCCGGCCCGCCATGGACGACGCGGTGGCCGACCGCGCGCAGCCTGCCTTGCCCGAACCGGCCGTCGACAAAGGCGAGCACATCGGCGAACAGATGGCCGCCTTCGGCATCGGCCTCGTCCTTTCGCTTTTCGAACAGCTTTTCGCCCGTAGGGTCTGTCACGACGAGGCGAGGCTTGTCCTCGTGCTCGTCGAACTGGCCCTTGCAGAGCAGGGCGGGCTCGGCTGCAGAGATATCGAACAGGCCGAACTTGATGCTCGATGAACCCGAGTTCAGGACGAGGACCACTTCTGGCGCCGGCATCGGATCAACCCGTCTTGCCCGGCCAGACCCAGTCGCGGATCTCAGGCATGTCCTCGCCGTGCTCGCGGACGTAAGCCGAATGCTCGATCAGCTTGTCGCGGAGTTGCTGTTTCACCGGCGCGGCCTTGGTCGCGAGACCGGGCACGCGCTCGATCGCCTCGATCGCGAGGTGATAGCGGTCGAGGCCGTTGAGCACGACCATGTCGAATGGCGTCGTCGTGGTGCCTTCCTCGGCAAAGCCACGCACATGCAGGCCGGCATGGTTGGTGCGGTTGTAGGTCAGCCGATGGATCAGATAGGGATAGCCGTGATAGGCGAAGATCACCGGCTTGTCCTTCGTGAACAGGCTATCGAAGTCGCGATCGGAAAGGCCGTGCGGATGCTGCTCCTGCGGTTGCAGCGTCATGAGGTCGACGACGTTGACGACGCGGATTTTCAGATCCGGGAGCGCCTTGCGCAGGAGATCGACGGCCGCGAGCGTCTCCAGCGTCGGCACGTCGCCCGCGCAGGCCATCACCACGTCGGGTTCGCTGCCTGCGTCCTCGTTGCCGGCCCAGGTCCAGATGCCGATGCCGGCATCGCAATGCGTCGCTGCCTCCTGCATCGACAGCCATTGCGGCGCCGGCTGCTTGCCGGCGACGATGACGTTGATGCGGTTGTAGGTGCGTAAGGCATGATCGGCGATCCACAGCAGCGTGTTGGCGTCAGGCGGGAAATAGATGCGGACGATGTCGGCCTTCTTGTTGGCGACGAGATCGACGAAGCCCGGGTCCTGGTGGCTGAAGCCGTTATGGTCCTGGCGCCAGACATGGGAGGTCAGGAGATAGTTCAGTGAGGCAATCGGGCGCCGCCACGGCAGGTGCCGCGTGACCTTCAGCCATTTGGCGTGCTGGTTGAACATGGAATCCACAATGTGGATGAAGGCCTCATAGCAGGAGAAGAAGCCGTGCCGCCCGGTTAGCAGGTAGCCCTCGAGCCAGCCCTGGCAGAGATGCTCGCTCAACACCTCCATCACGCGGCCGTCCTGTGCGAGATGCACATCGTAAGATTCGATCGGCTCCATCCAGACGCGTTCGGTCGCGTCGAACACGGCATCGAGCCGGTTTGATGCGGTCTCGTCGGGACCCATGATGCGGAAGTTGCGCTCCCCGGCGTTGAGGCGGATGACGTCGCGCAGGAATTTGCCGAGCTCGCGCGTGGCTTCTCCGGTCACGCCGCCGGGCTGCGGCACGTCAACGGCAAAACTGCGGAAGTCGGGCAGCTTCAGCTCCTTCTTGAGCAGTCCGCCATTGGCGTGCGGGTTGGCGCCCATGCGGCGATCGCCTTGCGGCGCAAGGGCCTGAAGCTCGGGAATGAGCGCACCGCTCGCGTCGAACAGTCTGTCCGGCTCGTAGCTGCGCATCCAGTCTTCAAGGATCTCTAGGTGCGCGGGGTTCTCGCGGCAGTTCGCGACGGGCACCTGATGCGCGCGCCAAAAACCTTCGACCTTCTTACCGTCGACCTCCTTCGGGCCGGTCCAGCCCTTCGGGCTGCGCAACACGATCATCGGCCAGCGCGGTCGCTCGATCTTGCGTCCGTCGCGGGCGTTCTGCTGGATCGAGCGGATGCTGGCGATCGCGACGTCGAGCGCATCAGCCATGGCCTGATGCATCGCCTTGGGATCGTCGCCTTCGACGAACAGCGGCTCATGGCCGAGCCCACGGAACAGATCGCGGATTTCGTTGTCGGGCATCCGCCCGAGTACGGTCGGATTGGCTATCTTGTAGCCGTTGAGATGCAGGATCGGCAGCACCGCGCCGTCATGCGCGGGATTGAGGAACTTGTTGGAATGCCAGGAGGCCGCGAGCGGGCCGGTCTCGGCCTCGCCGTCGCCGACGACGCAGGCGACGATCAAATCGGGGTTGTCGAACGCCGCGCCATAGGCGTGCACCAGCGCATAGCCGAGCTCGCCGCCTTCATGGATCGAGCCCGGCGTTTCCGGCGCGGCGTGGCTCGGAATGCCGCCGGGGAAAGAGAACTGCCTGAACAGCTTGCGTAATCCGTCCGCATCGCGCGGAATGTTGGGATAGATCTCGCTGTAGCTGCCTTCGAGATAAGTGTTCGCAACCATGCCCGGACCGCCATGACCGGGACCGCAGATATAGAGCACGTTCAGGTCCAGCGCGCGGATGACGCGGTTGAAGTGCGCGTAGATGAAGTTCAGCCCCGGCGTCGTACCCCAATGGCCGAGCAGGCGCGGCTTGATGTGCTCGGGCCGCAGGGGTTCGCGCAGCAATGGATTGTCGAGCAGATAGATCTGCCCGACCGAGAGATAGTTGGCTGCACGCCAGTAGCGATCAAGCAGATCGAGATCGCTGCTTGCTGCGGACGATTGTCGTTGAAATGTCATGATCATGCCGACCTTCACAGGGGATCGTCATCAACCGGGTTCCGGCGAGATCGATCCTTCCGCGGCATCAAACGGGAGCGGGCTCACGCGGTGTTGCGTGAGGTCAAGGGACCGCGCGCGAAGTTTGGGCAGCGCTACTGTGCATGGGGTTGTTTTCGCGTTCTTGATTCTTGTTCTTGATTTGTTCCTTTGTCGTGCTATCTTGAGTGCATGAGTCCAGCTTCTTCTGCTCTCAAGCACCCGCCGGTCACGGCGCCCTCCGAGCCGGCGGGTGCGCCTTCTGATTTCCCTGCCGATTTCCCCGAACTTGGCGTCGCCATCGACCGCGCGCGCCGGCGAGGGCGTGGCGCGCAGTCCAATGCCAGCGGCCGTTATGAGGCCGAGGCCCGTGTCGCCTTCGACGATGGTTGGCAGAGCCTGGAGGAGCTGCCGCCGTTCAAGACCAGCGTCGGCGTCGACACCTCGCGCAAGGTGATCACCCGCAACGATTCGCCCGACATCGGCTTTGACCGCTCGATCAATCCCTATCGCGGCTGCGAGCATGGCTGCGTCTATTGCTTCGCGCGGCCGACGCACGCCTATCTCGGCCTGTCGCCGGGGCTCGACTTCGAGTCGAAGCTGTTCGCCAAGCCCGAGGCGCCTGTTCTGCTCGAGAAGGAACTCGCCGCATCAGGCTACGAGCCGCGGATGATCGCGATCGGCACCAACACCGATCCTTATCAGCCGATCGAGCGCGAGCGCAAAATCATGCGCGGCATTCTCGAAGTGCTGGAGAGCACCGGCCATCCCGTCGGCATCGTCACCAAGTCCGCGCTGGTGACGCGCGACATCGACATTCTCGCGCGCATGGCCAAACGCAACCTCGCCAAGGTCGCGATCTCGGTGACCTCGCTCGATCCGAAGCTGGCGCGCACCATGGAGCCGCGGGCCTCAACGCCGCCGAAGCGGCTGGAGGCACTGAAGCAGCTTTCGGAGGCGGGCATTCCCACCACCGTGATGGTCGCGCCCGTGATTCCCGCGCTGAACGATTCCGAGATCGAGCGCATCCTCGATGCCGCCGCGCATGCCGGTGTCAAGGAAGCCTCCTACGTACTGCTGCGGCTGCCGCTCGAGGTGCGCGACCTGTTCCGCGAATGGCTGATGGCGAACTATCCCGACCGCTATCGCCACGTCTTCACCCTGATCCGCGACATGCGCGGCGGCCGCGACTACGATTCGAAATGGGGCGAGCGGATGAAGGGCACGGGCCCGATGGCCTGGACCATCGGCCGCCGCTTCGAGATCGCCTGCGACAGGCTCGGTCTCAACAAGCGCCGCTCTAAGCTGACCACGGATCACTTTGCGCGGCCGAAACAGAACGGCGAGCAGCTCAGCCTGTTCTGAAGCGCGGACTGGATGAGGTGTGTAAATGAGTCAGCAAGTGCCAACTCCGGTACCGCGATTGACGGTGATCACGCTGGGCGTCAGCGACATCCGCGCCAGCATCGCCTTCTACGACGCGCTGGGCTTTTCGCGCCGGCTGAAGGCGACCGGCGAAGCCGTGGCGTTCTACGACACTGGCGGGCCGGTGCTCGGCCTGTTTCCCTGGGACCAGCTCGCGGGCGACGCTCATTTGCCGGACCAGCCGAGACCCACGACCTTCCGCGGCGTCACGCTCGCCTGGAACTGCGCGTCACGGGAGGAGGTCGATACCGTGCTGGCGTTTGCGCTTGGTCATGGCGCCACGCTGCTGAAGGCCGCACACGAGACCGGTTATGGCGGCTATTCCGGCTATTTTGCCGATCCCGACGGCCACCCCTGGGAGGTCGTGGTCGCGCCCGGTATCGAGGTCGGGGACGACCGGCGGGTGCATCTGGCGGAGTAGGGGGATCGTCTGAATAACGGGAATTGTCCGGGGTTCCCGGTTGCGCAAGGGAGGCCGCTTGCGCACGATCCCGGCCATGATTCGGGACAAGTCTGCCAAGAAGCCGGCCAAGGACGCGCCAGAGAAGGCCGCTGAGAAGAAGGCCGCACCTGCCAAGGCGAGCTTCCGCCGCGAGCGTGCGCTGATCAAGCGCGGCGTCTGGCCGATCGCAGGCTGTGACGAGGCCGGCCGCGGGCCGCTCGCGGGCCCCGTGGTTGCGGCTGCCGTGATTCTCGACCCCGACCGCATCCCGCGCGGCATCGACGATTCCAAGCGGCTGACGGCGGAAGAGCGCGAGAAGCTGTTCGACAAGATATGCGCCACCGCGCAGGTCTCGGTCGCGGTCGCGTCCCCAGCGCGAATCGACCGCGACAACATCCTGCGCGCCTCGCTCTGGGCGCTAAAGCGCGCGATCGTCGCATTGCCCGAGCCGCCTCGCCACGTCTTCGTCGACGGCCGCGACCGCCTCGACACGTCTTGCGACTGCGAGGCCGTGATCGGCGGCGACGGCATCGTGCTCTCGATTGCCGCCGCCTCCATCGTCGCCAAGGTGACGCGCGATCGGCTGATGTGCGCGCTGGCGCTGGACTGTCCGGGCTATGGCTTCGAGCAGCACAAGGGCTATGGCGTGCCCGAGCATCTCGACGCTCTGGACCGCCTCGGTCCCACCATCCACCACCGCAGCTTCTTCGCCCCCGTCGCTGCCGCCCGCGCCAAGCATATGCCCTGGACCGTCGAGCCGGTGCGGGATCTGTTCGAAGTCGCCGAGGTCGAGGTGCTGGTGGAGACGACGGTTGAAATCGATGCTTCGGCAGGCCTCTAAAGTAGACTGCCGTTGCCACGACGCGTGGCGCCCTTTATCAAAACAGATGTGAGCGAATAGGGCCGGCTGGACGGGTTGGCTGCATCTTGCGGGCGTTGCATGCGGTTTACCTCCCTGGTCATCGAGCTCATTCGCGCCCGGCCGCGGCTGATCGTCTGGATTGCCGTGCTGCTGCAGGCCGCGATGTGGCTGCTGGTGGCGCTGTTGTTCTACCGCAGCCCGCCCGGCGGCCTCGCGACCCTGCTGGCCTTCGGCCGCGAGTACCAGGTCGGCACTGATCTTGGCCCGCCGCTATCGATCTGGCTCGCCGACATCGCCTACCGCATCGCCGGTGGCCACATGTTCGGCGTCTATCTCCTCGCCGAGCTCTGCGAGGTCGCGACCTTCATCGCGCTTTATCACCTCGCGCGCGCCGTGGTCGGCACCCAGCAGGCGGTCCTTGCCGTGCTGCTGACCATGACGGTGCTGGCGTTCTCCTCGTCCGCGCTCGACTTCAGTCCCCTGGTCCTCGCGCGGCCGCTGTGGGCGCTGCTGCTGCTGCATTCCTGGCAGATCATCGGCCAGCGTCGCGGCAATGCCTGGTTTGCCTGGTCGATCGAAGCGGGCCTGTTGCTCCTGACCACGCCGGCCGCGATCTTCCTGCTCGCGCTGCTCGTCATCTTTGCACTGTCGACCGCCGGCGGACGCCGGACCTTGCGCGCGCTCGATCCGCTGTTTGCGCTTGTCGTCGTCGCCGTGTTGGCGCTGCCCTATGCGGTCTGGCTGATGCGCGCCCAAACTCTTGTCCTGCCGGCCCTGCCGCAAGTGGCTGACCTCGGTGCCCGTGCGGTCCACACCGCCTGGTTGCTCGGCGGGCTCGTGCTCGGCGCGGTCGCGGTCCCGGTGCTGAGCTTCCTCAACACACCCCTGTTTGCCGGCAAGAGCGAGGAGGCGCCGATCATCTACCGGCCGCCGGTCGAGCCGCTTGCGCGCAATTTCGTCTACTTCTTCGCGCTCGCGCCTGCGCTCGGTGCGGTCCTGATCTCCGGTCTGTTCGGTTTCGAGGCGGTCGTTGGCGGTGCTGGCGTCGTTCTTGTCATGTCGGGCCTCGCTATGGTCGTAGCGGCCGGTGACCTGATCGCCATGCGCAGCGCGCGGATTTTGCGCACGGTGTGGGCGGCGGCCGTGGTGGCGCCCGCCGCCGGCGTCGTGCTGGCCGTGCTGTTCATGCCCTGGACCGGCATCGGCGAGATCGCGACCTCGATGCCGGCTCGCGCGATCTCGGATTTCTTCGACGACAGCTTCGCCCGCCGCACCAATCATCGCCTGCGTGCGGTCGCCGGCGAGACGCAACTTGCGAGCCTGATCACGCTGCATTCCGGTCGGCCGCATCTCTTCATCGATGCCGACCCTGCACGCACGCCGTGGATGTCGTCGGCCAAATTCAGCGAGAGCGGTGGCGTCGTGGTCTGGCGCGCCTCCGATACCGCCGGTACTCCGCCGCCCGAGATTCTGAAGCGCTTCCCCGGCATCGTGCCGGAAGTGCCGCGCGCGTTCGAATGGCTGGTAACCGGCCGTCAGGGATTGTTGCGCATCGGCTGGGCCATCGTCCGGCCGAAGGGGACGTAGCGAACTCTCTCCGTCGTCATTGCGAGGAGCCCTTGCGACGAAGCAATCCAGAGTCTCACTCCGGAAAGATTCTGGATTGCTTCGCTGCGCTCGCAATGACGGGGATAGGCCGTTCTGTCTCTCACGAGCCTTGCGCCAGCGCCTTCGCAATCGACCGCAGATCCTGCCAGGCCAGCCGCTTGTAGGACGGCGAGCGCAAGAGGTACGCCGGGTGGAACGTCGGCAGCGCGCGGATGGTGCGCTGGCCGGTGTCGTAGTCGAACCAGCGCCCGCGCGTGCGCATGATGCCTTCGCGCGTCGACAGCAATGTCTGCGTCGAGGGATTGCCGAGGGTCACCAGCACGTCGGGGTTCACCAGCTCGATATGACGCTGGATGAAGGGCAGGCAGATCTGCGTTTCCTGCGGCGTCGGCGTGCGGTTGCCCGGCGGTCGCCAGGGAATGACGTTGGTGATGTAGGCCGTGGTCCGGTTCAGTCCGATCGCGCCGATCATGAGGTCGAGCAGCTTGCCGCTGCGGCCCACAAACGGCAGCCCCTCGATGTCCTCGTCGCGGCCCGGCGCCTCGCCGACGAACATGATGCGCGCCTGCGGATTGCCGTCGGCGAACACCAGCCGCGTCGCGGTATGTTTGAGCGCACAGCCCTCGAAGTTCTGCATGAGCTCGCGGAGTGCCTCGAGCGTCGGCGCGGTGCGCGCGGCATCGCGGGCCGAGGCAATCGCGACGTCGGGTGCCGGGGCGGCCTCGCCGCGCATCACTGCCGGCGCCGCGACAGGCCTCGCTGTCTCGACCGGCGCTGCGCGAGGGGCCGGTGGCGGGGTGTCTAATTCCGCCAGGCGGTCGATCGGCTCCTCCGTAAGCGCGCAGTCGACACCGGCCTCCAGATAGAAGGCGAGCAGCTCTCGGACGGTGGGTGCGGGCTCGGGGATCATTGGGAAAGTCAGACTATTAGTTCATCTTAAGACGCCTTGCATCCCAGCGGAACGCATTTCCGTGGTTGTCCTACCCGGAAAAATCGGAAACAAGGGGGCGCAAATGATAAGGAACCGTCTCAAGGGCTGAGATCAGATGAGCACCGAAGAACTTCCCCCGCGCGAATCCATGGAATTTGACGTCGTCATCGTCGGCGCCGGCCCCTCGGGCCTGGCCGCGGCGATCCGGCTGAAGCAGCTCAACGCCGACCTCAACGTCGTCGTGGTGGAGAAGGGCTCCGAGGTCGGTGCGCACATTCTTTCCGGCGCCGTGATCGATCCAGCCGGGCTCGACAAGCTGATCCCCGACTGGCGCGAGGATTCGGATTGCACGCTCAAGACCCAGGTGAAGGACGACCGCTTCTTCTGGTTCACCGAGACGGGCTCATTCAAGATCCCGAACTTCCTGATGCCGCCCTTGATGAACAATCATCACTGCTACATCGGCTCGCTCGGCAATGTCTGCCGCTGGCTGGCGCGCAAGGCCGAGGCGCTCGGCGTCGAGATCTATCCGGGCTTTGCGGCGGCCGAAGTGCTCTATGACGACAAGGGCGCGGTGCGGGGCATCGCCACCGGCGACATGGGCATCGGGAGGGACGGCAAGCCCAAGGACTCCTTTACCCGTGGCATGGAGTTGCTCGGCAAGTACACGCTGTTCGCCGAAGGCGCGCGCGGCAGCCTGTCCAAGCAGCTGATCAACAAGTTCGCGCTCGACGCCAAGAGCGAGCCGCCGAAGTTCGGCATCGGCCTCAAGGAGGTCTGGCAGATCGATCCCGCCAAGCATCAGAAGGGCCTCGTCCAGCATGCCGTCGGCTGGCCGCTCAAGAACGACACCGGCGGCGGCCTGTTCTTCTACCATTACGACGAGAACCTGGTGTCGATCGGCTTCGTCGTCCACCTCAACTACAACGATCCCTATCTGTCGCCGTTCGACGAGTTCCAGCGCGTCAAGAGCCATCCCGCCGTGCGCGCCACGCTCGAAGGCGGCAAGCGGCTTGCTTATGGCGCGCGCGCGATCACCGAAGGCGGCTACCAGTCGGTGCCGAAGCTGAGCTTTCCGGGCGGTGCGCTGATCGGCTGTGCGGCCGGCTTCGTCAACGTGCCGCGCATCAAGGGCGTGCACAATGCGATGGGCACCGGCATGCTCGCAGCTGAGCATGTTGCCGTAGCGCTCGGTGCCGGCCGCGCCAATGACGAGCTCGTCGAATACGAGAACGCCTGGCGCGACTCCGTCGTCGGCAAGGACCTCTATCCCGTCCGCAACGCCAAGCCGCTCCTGTCGAAGTTCGGCACCTTCATCGGCGCTGGGCTCGGCATTTTCGACATGTGGTGCAACACGCTGTTTGGCGCCTCGCTGTTTGGCACGGTGTCTCACGCAAAACCTGATCGCGCCACGCTCGACGCGGCCAAGAGCCACGCACCGAAGGCCTATCCGAAGCCCGACGGCAAGATCTCGTTCGACAAGCTGTCCTCGGTGTTCCTGTCCAACACCAACCATGAGGAGGACCAGCCGGTCCACCTGAAGGTTACGGACATGAACCTGCAAAAGACCTCGGAGCACGACGTCTTCGCGGGCCCGTCGAATCGCTATTGCCCGGCTGGCGTCTATGAATGGATCGAGGAGGGCGGCAGCCCGCGCTTCCAGATCAACGCGCAGAACTGCGTCCACTGCAAAACCTGCGACGTGAAGGACCCGAACGGCAACATCACCTGGGTTCCCCCGGAGGGCGGCGGCGGACCGAACTACGAGGCAATGTAGGGCACGCTGGGTCCCAGAGGGTGATCTGGCGCACGTTCGCGTGAGCATCCGGCGGCGGGCAGCCGCCGCCGTCACGATAAGGCCATAGTAGCGGCGTCTTGGGGCGGTCTTGACGGTCACTTGACCGACTCAGGGGCCGATTTGGGGCGTGCGGAGGGGATCGCCCGGTCCGAATCCTTGCGGTGAAGCGCCAAAAGCGGCATTGTCCGGACCCGACGGTTCCGGGTCCCGATGTCGCCGGCCGCGTTTGTGCGCGAGACGGCCTTTTGCTCCAAACCCAGGCACTACCAACTCAAGGCGAGCCCTGATGTTTTCAAATCGTTTCAACCGCTGGACTGCTGCTGCCATCGCCCTTGTCGGCTCTGCGATCGTGGCGGTCCCGGGCGGGGTGCTGGCGCAGACGCCGGATCATCCGGCCGACACTGCGGCGCAGTTTCCGACCCGAAACGATTTGAAGTCGCTCACCACAGCCGGCAGCTATCTCGCTGCCCGTCATGCCAGCGTCGAGCGCGACGCGACCTCGGCAGCCGCCTTCTACCGCTCCGCGCTGCGGACCGATCCCAAGAACAACGAGCTTCTCGACCGCGCCTTCATCTCGTCGGTCGACGATGGCGACATCGAGGAAGCGGTCAAGCTCGCCGAGCGCATCCTCACCATCGACAAGACCAACCGCATCGCGCGCCTCGTGGTCGGCGTCCATGATCTGAAGCTGAAGAAATATCCGAGCGCGCAGAGCAACATCAACCAGTCGGTTCGCGGACCGATCACCGATCTCGTCGCGACGCTGCTGTCCGGCTGGGCCGCCTATGGAGCGGGCGATACCAAGGGCGCGGTTGCGACCATCGACAAGCTGGCGGGCCCGGAATGGTACCCGCTGTTCAAGGATCTGCATGCCGGCATGATCCTCGAGAACGCCGGCAAGGAGAAGGATGCCGGGGTCCGCTTCGAGCGCGCCTACAAGCTCGACGATTCCATGCTCCGCGTCAGCGAGGCCTATGCGCGCTGGCTGTCGCGCAACAAGGATGCCGCCTCGGCGAGCGCGATCTATGAAGCCTTCGACAAGAAGCTCGCCCGCCATCCGCTGATCGTGGAAGGTCTGCGTGAGACCAAGGCCGGCAAGAAGATGCCGTCGCTGGTCGATTCCGCGCAGGCCGGTGCGGCTGAGGCGCTCTACGGCATCGGCGCCACGCTCACCCGCCGCGGCGGCGAGGATCTCGCGCTGGTCTATCTCCAGCTCGCACTCTATCTCCAGCCCAGTCATCCGCTGGCGTTGCTCTCGCTCGCCGACCTCTATGAATCGGTGAAGCGGCCGCAGATGGCCATCAAGATCTATGAGCGGGTGCCGTCGTCTTCGCCCTTAAAGCGCAATGCGCAGATCCAGCTCGCCATTGATCTGGATTCCGCCGACCGCAGCGACGAGGCGATCAAGATCCTCAAGGGCGTGATCTCCGAGGACACCAAGGATCTCGAAGCCATCATGGCGCTCGGCAATCTCGAGCGCGGCCGCAAGAAGTTCGGCGATTGCGGTGCGACCTATTCGCAAGGCATCGACGTGCTGCCGGAGGGCAACGACAAGGCAAACAGCGTCTGGTACTACTATCGCGGCATCTGCGAGGAGCGCTCCAAGGAGTGGGCCAAGGCCGAAGCCGACATGAAGAAGGCGTTGGAGCTCCAGCCCGACCAGCCGCATGTCCTGAACTATCTCGGCTATTCCTGGATCGACCAGGGCGTGAACCTCGACGAGGGCATGAAGATGATCAAGCGTGCCGTCGAGCAGCGCCCCGACGACGGTTACATCGTCGACTCCCTCGGCTGGGCTTATTACCGCATCGGCAATTACGAAGAGGCGGTGAAGAACCTCGAGCGCGCGATCGACCTCAAGCCCGAGGATCCCACCATCAACGACCATCTCGGCGACGCCTATTGGCGCGTCGGCCGCAAGCTGGAGGCCAAATTCCAGTGGGCGCATGCCCGCGATCTGAAGCCCGAGCCGGATGATCTGCCGAAGATCGAGGCCAAGATCGCGAACGGCATGAGCGACGACATCTCGAACTCTTCGGCCGCGCAGGCGGACAAGAAGAAAGACGACGACAAGGGCGGCTAAAGTTGCGTCGAGGGGGCATCGCCAATGTCGGCGTTGGTTGAAGAAGGGCGCGCGAAGGTCAATTTGAGCCTTCGCGTCATTGGCCGTCGCGCTGACGGTTATCATGATCTCGAAAGCGTGGTTGCGTTCGCCGACTGTGCCGACCGGCTCACGCTGGAGCCGGGTGGCGAGCTCAGGCTTGCGACCACGGGGCCGCTTGCGGCGGCCTGCGGCGAGACCTCGGACAATCTCGTGTTCAAGGCCGCCAAGCTGCTGGCAGATGCCGTTCCGGACCTGAAGCTCGGCGCCTTCGCGCTCGACAAGGTCTTGCCGGTTGCAGCCGGCATCGGCGGCGGCTCGGCCGATGCAGCGGCGGCGCTGCGCCTGCTGGCGCGTCTCAACAATCTGTCGCTCGACGATCCCCGTCTTCAGCAGGTCGCGCTGGCAACCGGCGCCGACGTGCCGGTGTGCCTGCTCTCGCGCGCCTGCGACATGACCGGCGTCGGCGAGCAGTTGCTGCCGCTCAAGCTGCCGAGCATGCCCTGCGTGATGGTCAATCCGCGCGTGCCCGTTGCCACCAAGGACGTGTTCCAGGCGCTGGGCCTGCGCAATGGTGAGCTGCTGGTCGGCGCGAGCGATGTGATCGAGGCGCCGGCCTGGCCGGAGGAGGGCGCGTCAATCGCCGACTGGGTCGATATTCTCGAAACGGTGGCCAACGACCTCGAAGCGCCTGCGCTGCGCATCGAGCCTGTCATCGGCGAGGTGCTGGAGGCACTCCGCCAATCCAACGGCGTCAAGCTGGCGCGCATGTCCGGCTCCGGCGCGACCTGCTTTGCGATCTATGGTGCCTCCACCGATGCCCATGCCGCCGCCGAAAAGATCCGTGGGGATCATCCCGGCTGGTGGGTGCATGCGGGGACGTTGAGCTAGCGCATTCACCGCATTATCGGAGCGCTCAGCCGCGCCTGTTTCGCCGCGCCGGCTTGGTGCGCTCACATGTTACATTCCGTGACAGGCAAGCGACCAACTGAGATCAAACGGTACCGGACCTCTACATGGAAGGAGGCTCGGTCGTTCAAGATGCAATCCTGGCGCCAGGCCGCGATGCGCGGCACGTTTTGAGGATGGCCGGTAGGGAGCTTTCGATGAGGTCGTCCCGTCTCGCAGTCGCTTGCATCTGGGTGACAGCGCTGATTTCGCTATCTCTGCCGGCGCGCGCCTTCACGACAGAGATCTTTGTCGACACCCGCGACGGTCCTCGCCACGCCTTGGTGATGCCGGCCGGGGACGGCCCCCATCCAACCGTGATCGTGCTGCACGGAGCTCTTGGCACTGGCGCGGGAACTGCGCGGCTGACGGGCTTTGCCGAAGCTGCTGCACGCCACAGCTTCACTGCGGTATTTCCCGATGGGCTCGATCGCAAATGGCATGATGGCCGCGCCGGCGGGCCCGCAGGACCGGACGATGTCGGCTTCATCAGGAGTCTTGTCGGTCGTCTCATCGCAGACCACCTCGCCGATCGCGATCGCATCTATCTTGCCGGCATCTCGAATGGCGGCATGATGAGTTTTACGCTGCTCTGCAAGGCTCCGGAGCTGTTTGCCGGCGTAGGAACTGTGATCGCCAACATGCCCGCGGGCATCGAGTCCTGTCCGGCCAAGCCTGTGCCTGTGGTCATGATCAATGGGACCGCAGACCCGATGGTGCCCTACAACGGCGGCGGCGTTGGCTTTCGCGGCGGGCGGGGCGAAGTCTGGAGCGTGCGCAAGACAGCGGAGTTCTTCGCCCGTCGCGATGGATGCAGCCAGAGCACCGCCGTCGCGTTGCCGAGCCGCAGCAATGCCGAAGGCACCTCGGTCACCCGGATCTCCTGGCGCGATTGCCGGGTCAATGCCGGTGTCACCCTCTATCGCGTCGAGGGAGGCGGCCACGCCCTTCCGGGCCGTCGCTCGCTTGCGCCGCGGCTGCTAGGCCGCAGCAATTTCGACATTGAAAGTGCCGACGTCATTCTCGACGCATTCGAGCTCGATCGGCCGCTCTAGCCCGCGCCTGGCAAGGCTAGCTCGCACTCTCTTCAGCTAGCCCAAGAAAGCGCCGGATCTCACCCAGAACTTCCTGCGGCTTGTCATGCTGCAGCCAGTGCCCGGCCCCGGCGATGGTCTCGACCCGCGCCTGCTGGAAATAACGCTCCAGACCCGCAGCCTTTGCTCCCGCCAGGAAGCTTTCGCCGGCGTTCAGTAGCAGCGTCGGACAGGCGATGCGCGACCACAGCGCGACGTGATCGTCCGGCCACAGCCGGTGCGGCGCCGATGCACGCTGGTAGGGATCGAACTTCCAGCTATAGGTGCTGTCCGCATTCTGCCGCGCGCCATGCGTGGCGAGGTGCAGCGCGAGGTCGCGAGAGAGCCGCTTGTTGTGCAGCATCATCTGCGCGGCGGCGTCCTCGATGCTCGCATAGCGGCGCGGCGTGCGATCGTGCAGCCTGTCGAGCTGACCGACCCATTTGCCGATGCGCTCATGCACCGGCGGCTTGGGTGCATCAGGCAGCATCGTCACGCCGTCGAGCACGATGAGCTTCTCGACCAGTTCGGGGAACGCCCCCGAGAAGATCAGGCTGACCATGCCGCCCATCGAATGGCCGATGAGCGTCACGCGAGGCGCCGCAATGCTGCGGACGAGCTGGACGAGATCGTAGACATATTCCGTCAGCGCGTAGCTGCCGCCCTTCGTCCAGTCGGAATTGCCGTGGCCACGCAAATCGGGCGCGATCACGTGGAAATGCGGTTGCAGCGAGCGGGCGATGGCGTCCCAGCTCCGGCAATGATCGCGGCCGCCGTGAACCAGGAGGAGGGGCGGCGCGCTCTCGTTGCCCCAATCGGCGTAATGCAGGCGCAGGCCGTGCGATTCATAGAAGCGGCTTTGGGGGAGGAGCATCGCTTGAGATCCGCTATCCATTCGCCGGCCGCCGCGCCAGCGCGAGCGACAGGCCGAGCCCTGCGATGAAGACGCCGGAGCCTTGGGTGAGACGACGCATCAGATGGGGCCGTCCGATCAGCTGCGTACGCGTTGCGGATGCCATCAGCACCACGACGACATCGGCTGACGTGTTCAGCGCCACCGAGATCGCGCCGAGCATGATGAACTGCAGCGTGGGGCTTGCTCCCGCGGGATCGAGGAATTGCGGAATGAAGGCGAGGAAGAACGCCGCGGTCTTCGGGTTCAGCGCCTCGACCAGCACGCCGTCGCAGAAGGCGCGCTTGTCGCCGACGGACTCGCTCTTCAGCGACAGCATGCGGCCGGCGCTACGAAACGTCTTGATGCCGAGCCAGACCAGATAGAGCGCGCCGACGAATTTGACTGCGGCGAACAGCTCGGCGCTGGCGAGGATGATCGCGGAGATGCCGAGGCTGCCCGCGACCACATGAACCAGTCCGCCCAGCGCCGTACCTGCGGTCGACGCAAAGCCGCTCGCGCGTCCTTCCGACAAGCTGCGCGCCGCGACGTAGAAGATGCCGGGGCCGGGAATGGCGGCGACGAGAAATGCCGCAGCAAGGAATAGCCAGAAATTCGGTTCGCTCATCCTGCTTTGGTAGCGATGCTAGGCGCGATTGCAAGCCCTTGTACCTAGACCATGCGGCGGAAGATCACGCTGGCATTCACGCCGCCGAAGCCAAAGCCGTTGGAGATGGCGTTGAGCATCGGCATCGGCCGCGCGCTGCCCGCGACGATGTCGATGCCGTCAGCGTTCGCGTCGGGATTGTCCAGATTGAGCGTCGGCGGCGCGACCTGGTCGCGCAATGCGAGGATGGTGAAGATTGCCTCGAGGCCACCGGCGGCGCCGAGCAGATGGCCGGTGGCCGATTTGGTCGCGCTCACGGCGATACCGCGGTTGCGGCCGAACAGCGCGCCGATCGCGCCGAGCTCGCTCTCGTCGCCGGCGGGTGTCGAGGTCGCATGCGCATTCAGGTGCTGCAGATCCGCGGGCGCAAGCTTTGCCTGCCGCAGCGCGATCTCCATGGCGCGGCGGGCGCCTTCGCCGTCCGGCGGACCTGATGTCATGTGATAGGCGTCCGCCGTCGTGCCGTAGCCGACGATCTCGGCAATCGGCGCCGCGCCTCGCGCCAGCGCATGTTCCAGTTCCTCGACAACCAGAATGCCGGCGCCTTCGCCCATGACGAAGCCGTCGCGGTCGCGATCGAACGGACGCGAGGCGCGGGCGGGCTCGTCGTTGAATCCGCTCGACAGTGCGCGGGCCGCGGCAAAGCCGCCGAGACTGACGATGTCGATGCAGGCTTCCGCCCCGCCGCAGATCGCGACATCGGCTTCGCCCGCGCGGATCATGCGTGCGGCATCGCCGATCGCCTGGACGCCGGCGGCGCACGCCGTGACCGGTGTGCCCAGCGCGCCCTTGTAGCCGTATTTGATCGAGACATGGCCGGCGGCGAGGTTGGCGAGGAAAGAGGGGATCGTGAACGGCGACAGCCGGCGCGGGCCGCGCTGTTCGGTGATGCGTACAGCCTCCGCCATCGCCGGAAAACCACCGACGCCGGAGGCGATGATCGTCGCGGTTCGCTCCAGCGCAGATGCATCCTGCGGCGCCCATTTGGCCTGCGCGACCGCCTCTGCGGCGGCGAGCAGCGCGAACAGAATGAAGCGGTCCATCTTGCGCTGGTCTTTCGGCGCGGCGGCCTCGGACGGATCGAAGCCGCCGTCCGCATCGTCGGCCTTGTCGGGCACGAGACCGGCAATGCGCGCAGGCAGCGCCTGCGACCATTCCGGCAGTGGGCGCAGTCCGCTTTGACCGGCGAGCAGCCGGCGCCAGGATATCTCGACACCGCAGCCGAGCGGCGACACCGCGCCCATGCCCGTCACGACGATACGACGCATGTCAGTCTCCAGTCGGCGCGATCGCCGGGTTCATGGCTTTGAGCGAGGTGAGCCGCCGCCGCATCAGGCGGCTCGCGGCAGGACCTGCGATCACGACCGCATTGGCCAGCGTGATCGGTTGCCTGTCGGCAGCGTCGACCACGACCGGTTCGAGCGGCCGACGCTCGTCCCGGCTCGCCAGCAGAATGGATTCGCCCTTCGGCGCCAGATGCCTGTTGCCCCAGGCGAGCAGCGTCGCGATCACGGGGAAGAAGTCCCGCGCCTTGTCCGTCAGCACATATTCGTAACGCGGTGGCCGCTCATGATAGCGGCGGCGGACGAACATGCCCGTCTTGGTGAGATGGGCGACGCGACGCGACAGGATATTCGGCGCGATGCCGAGATTGCGCTCGAACTCGTCGAACCGCGTCGAGCCTTGAAGCGCGTCCCGCAGGATCAGGATGCTCCACCACTCGCCGACCGTCTCCACGGCACGGCCGACCGGGCATTCCAGGATGGAGGGGGATTTGGGCTGCATGGCGAGGAAGGTAGGGGAGTGGCTTTCAAAATGCAAGTTACTATCGGAAATGTCGTGGCCGCGGAGGGGAGCCACGAGACTTCGAAGCAGTGGCTGAGGTCTGGACGTGAGTTTATGACGGTGCTCGCGCCCCTTGCTCCGTCATTGCGAGCGCAGCGAAGCAATCCAGACTGTTTCCGCGGAGGGATTCTGGATTGCTTCGCTGCGCTCGCAATGACGGTGTGGGAGCAGCGTGCTCAAAGCTATCGCCGTCACCCCCGCACAACGGCGAAGCCGTTGTCGCTGGAGGTGCTCGCCTGTTCGGCGAGCCTCGAAGGGCGACGGCCCGGCTGCATCTGGGCCGTGCATCCTTCGAGGCTCCCGGCGCGATGCTTTGCATCGCGCCACTCGCACCTCAGGATGACGGGGCCAACAATCGCTGGGAAATCGGAAAGCCGGTCGTCGCGCTCAGTGCGACCTTGCCAGGCAGAACGCCACCACCTGCTCCAGCGCGCTCTTCATCGGCGAGGACGGGAACAGCGCCAGCGCGTCGACCGCCATGGCGCCGTAGTGCTGGGCGCGGCTGAGCGTGTCCTCGAGTGCGCGGTGCTTGTTCATCAGGCCGATGGCATGGTCGAGGTCGGCATCGCCGATCTCGCCGCGCTCCAGCGCCTTGATCCAGAAGGCGCGCTCGGTGTCGTTGCCGCGGCGGAAGGCGAGCACCACCGGAAGCGTGATCTTGCCCTCGCGAAAGTCGTCGCCGGTGTTCTTGCCGAGCTTGGCACTCTTGCCGCCATAGTCGAGCACGTCGTCGACGAGCTGGAAGGCGATGCCGAGATTCATGCCGACGGAGCGACAGGCGGTCTGCTCGGCCTTGGGGCGGTTGGCGATGACGGGGCCGACCTCGCAGGCGGCGGCGAACAGCTCGGCGGTCTTGCCGCGGATCACGGCAAGATATTCGTCCTCGGTGGTCGCGGTGTTCTTGGCGGCGGCAAGCTGCATCACCTCGCCTTCGGCGATGGTGGCGGCGGCCGCGGAGAGGATGTCGAGCGCGCGGAGCGAGCCGACCTCGACCATCATGCGGAACGCCTGGCCGAGCAGGAAGTCGCCGACCAGCACGCTCGCCTCGTTGCCCCAGAGCATGCGCGCCGAGAGCTTGCCGCGGCGCATCTCGCTCTCGTCGACGACGTCGTCGTGAAGGAGGGTGGCGGTGTGCATGAACTCGACGGAGGCGGCGAGCTTGATATGGCCGTCGCCGGTGTAGCCGGCGAGATTGGCCATGGCGAGCGTCAGCATCGGCCTCAGCCGCTTACCACCGGAGGAGATCAGGTGGTTGGCCACCTCCGGGATCATGGTCACGTCAGACCCGGTCCGCGACAGGATCGTGGCGTTGACGCGCTCCATGTCAGGGGCGACAAGGGCAACCAGCTCTTCGATCGACGCGCCGGGAGTTTCGAAAGGTACGATGACGGCCACGCCGGTCTCCAACATTTGCCCCGGAGGGGCTATTCTGACGGAAAGACAATAGAAACTGGAAGGGGATGCGGCAAGGGCCTGTGGAACCATTGACATTTGCCGCTCACCCCCGTTCAGGCAGGAGGCTCGTTTTGCGAGAACTGGTTCGGACCAACGATATCGTGCTGGTGTCTGCGATCGGCGCGCTGCTCGACGGCGCCAACATCCATCATCTGGTGCTGGACCAGAACATGAGCGTCATCGAGGGCTCGCTCGGCGTCCTGCCGCGACGGATCCTGGTCCATGAGGACGATGCCATCGAGGCGAGGGCGCTCCTGACCGAGGCCGGGCTGAGCCACGAACTGCGCGGCGATGATTGACGTCGTCACAGATCTCACCGAGGACGCCTTTCTCGGCGGGCAGCTGCTGCTGAAGCAGAAGCGATCCGGCCACCGCGCCGGTCACGACGCCATCCTGCTCGCGGCGGCGACCGAGGCCCGCGAAGGCGACCGTGTGGTCGATTTCGGCGCCGGCATCGGCACGGCCGGGCTGGCGCTGGCCCGGCGCGTGGCCGGGATCGATCTCTGCCTCGTCGAGATTGATCCGGAACTGGCCGAACTCGCGCGCGGCAATGCCGCCACGAACGCGATTGCCGCTGATGTGATCGTGCTCGACGTCACTGATGATGCACAGGCTTTCGCGGCACATGGGCTCATGCCCGACAGCGTGGATTGTGTGGTGATGAACCCGCCCTTTAACGATCCCGCACGACATCGTGGCTCGCCGGATCAGGCCCGGCACACCGCCCATGTTGCGACCGGGGAGACGCTGCATGCGTGGGTGCATGCAGCGCGGCGTATCCTTCGATCGAACGGTGCGCTCACGCTGATCTGGCGTGCGGATGGCATCGCGGACGTCTTGGCAGCGCTGTCACGCGGCTTCGGCAGCGTGTCGATCCTGCCGGTTCATGGTGAAGCGGGACGTCCTGCGATCCGCGTGCTGGTGCGCGCGGTCAAGGGCGGACGGGCGCCGACGCGATTACTCCCGGGCCTCATGCTCAATAATGAGTCACGCGTGCCCAAAAAAGAGGTGCGGAATATTCTGGAAGGGAGAGCGGTCTTGCCGCTGGCGGAGCCGTGACGGCTTACTGGGGAAGCGATTCCGACTGCTGTTCTGGCTGGGACGTAAAGCGAATCGCCGTAAAAAGCGCGCCCATCAGCATCAACAGCAGATAGATCTTCATGTCGTTTCCTCCGCTGCCTCATTGCAGCTTCCCAACGGGCATTCTGCAAAACACGTTCCAGGCACCAGCAATGACAGTCGCGTGATAAATAAAGGTTAACCAGAGGTGACGGCATGGCCGAACAATTAAACGATCGCGAGAATTCCGGCCTGGCCGACAAGCTCATGCAATATCTGCCGGCGCGCTTCCGCCCCGGTGCCGCGGTGGTGCCGGTGGTGCGACTGTCAGGTGTCATCGGCGCGGTGACGCCGCTGCGTCCGGGCATGACGCTGGCGGGCGTCGCCCGCGTGCTGGAGCGGGCGTTTTCATACCGGCACGCCAAGGCGGTCGCGCTGGTGATTAATTCGCCCGGCGGATCGCCGGTGCAGTCGCGCCAGATCTATCTGCGCATCAAGCAGCTCGCGACGGAGAAGAAGCTGCCCGTGCTGGTGTTCGTCGAGGACGTCGCGGCCTCCGGCGGCTACATGATCGCCTGCGCGGGCGACGAGATTTTCTGCGATCCATGCTCGATCCTCGGTTCGATCGGTGTGGTCGGCGGCAGCTTCGGTTTCCAGGAGGCGATCAAGCGGCTCGGCATCGAGCGGCGCCTCTACACGGCCGGCGCCCACAAGGCGATGCTCGATCCGTTCCTGCCCGAAAATCCTGATGACGTCGCCAAGCTGAAGGCACTTCAGCGCGAGATCCACCAGATCTTCATCGCGCTGGTGAAGGAGAGCCGCGGTACCAGGCTGAAGGGCGCCGACGACACCCTGTTCACCGGCGAGTACTGGGCCGGCGAGACCTCGATCGCGCTTGGGCTCGCCGATGGCATCGGCGATCTCCGCTCAACTCTTCGTGCCCGTTATGGTGAGAAGGTTCTCACCCCCGTGATCGCACAGCCGACCGGGCTGCTGTCCAGCCTGCTCGGGCGGAAATCGCCCGGCGCGGGTCAGCTTTCGGCCATGGAATCAATGGCCGGGTTGCCGGATGAGCTGATCTCGGCGGTCGAGACACGGGCGATTTGGGCGAAATTCGGGTTCTAGGTTCAGTCTTCCCGCGCCATTTGGTCCGTGCCGAGCCAATTGCGGCGCAGCCCGGACTGCGCGAATATGCGCGTGGGGGCTGAGAGCACTACACAAGGATCGACCGATGCCGCCGTTCGTCGCATTCGCGGGCGTCCTGGGCGGGCTTGCCGTGGTCCGCTGGGCCTACAAGACCGCACTCAGGATCAACGAGGAGCTCGAGGAGATGCGCCTGTCGCGCGTCGCCGAGGCCGCCCATATGGGGAATATCCAGACGCTGAAGCGTGACCCCGTGACCGGAGCGTATAGGCCGGGGTAACAGGTGCCGTAGGGTGGGCAAAGCGAAGCGTGCCCACCCCACCAGCATCGGAAAGTCCCGGAAAGATGGTGGGCACGGCGCAAGGGCGCCTTTGCCCACCCTACGGCCTTCTGCCAGGATCGGCCCGAATCCGCCCCCTTTGCCTTGATTCCCATCCCCGCCGTCGATACGGTCCCGCGCGATTCAAACCCCCCGCGAGAGCCTGATCTGACGATGGATTCCTTGCCCGACCATATGCGCCCGGAACGCTCGTTCCAGGGCTTCATCCTCGCGCTCCAGCGGTTCTGGGCCGAGCAGGGCTGCGTGATCCTGCAGCCCTACGACATGGAAATGGGTGCGGGTACCTTCCATCCGGCGACCACGCTACGCGCGCTCGGCCCGAAGCCCTGGAACGCGGCCTATGTGCAGCCCTCGCGCCGGCCCAAGGACGGCCGCTACGGCGAGAACCCGAACCGGATGCAGCACTACTACCAGTTCCAGGTGATCATGAAGCCGTCGCCGCCGAACCTTCAGGACCTGTACCTGAAGTCGCTCGCCGCGATCGGCATCGATTCCGCCGTTCATGACATCCGCTTCGTCGAGGACGATTGGGAGAGCCCGACGCTGGGTGCCTGGGGTCTCGGCTGGGAGTGCTGGTGCGACGGCATGGAAGTGAGCCAGTTCACTTACTTCCAGCAGGTCGCCGGCTTCGAATGCGCGCCTGTTGCGGGCGAGCTCACCTACGGGCTCGAGCGCCTCGCGATGTATGTGCAGGGTGTCGACCGCGTCTACGATCTCAACTTCAATGGCCGCGACGGTGACCAGAAGGTCACCTATGGCGACGTCTTCCTGCAGGCCGAGCGCGAATATTCGCGGCACAATTTCGAGATCGCCGACACCGCGATGCTGTTCGAGCAGTTCAAGATGGCGGAAGCCGCTTGCCGGAAATATCTCGAATCCGGCTGGCGCGAAGGTAACCGCAAGGAGCACCTGATGGCGCTTCCCGCCTATGATCAGTGCATCAAGGCGAGCCACGTTTTCAACCTGCTCGACGCGCGCGGCGTGATCTCCGTGACCGAGCGACAGAGCTACATTCTTCGCGTGCGCGAGCTGGCCAAGGCCTGTGGCGAAGCCTGGACCCATACTGAAGCGGGCGGAGTGGCCTGATGCCCGATCTTTTGCTTGAACTGTTCTCGGAAGAGATCCCCGCGCGCATGCAGGCCAAGGCGGCCGACGATCTGCGCCGCCTGGTCACCGACAAGCTCGTCGCCGAAGGCCTGGTCTATGAGGGCGCGAAAGCCTTCGCGACGCCGCGCCGTCTTGCGCTGACTGTGCACGGCATTCCCGCGCGCCAGCCTGATCTGAAGACCGAACGCCGTGGCCCGAAAGTCGGCGCGCCGGATGCGGCCGTGCAAGGCTTTCTGAAAGCGACCGGCCTGAAATCGCTGGACGAAGCCAAGATCCAGCGCGACCCCAAGGGTGATTTCTACATCGGGTTGATCGAGAAGCCCGGCCGCGATGCGATCGACGTGCTCGCGGAAATCCTGCCCGTGATCATCAGAACCTTCCCCTGGCCGAAATCGATGCGCTGGGGCGCACGCTCGGGCAAGCCCGGCTCGCTGAGCTGGGTGCGTCCGCTGCACGCGATCACCGCGACCTTCGGCCTCGAGACCGAAGAGCCCGATGTCGTAAAATTCTCGGTGGACGGGATCGAGGCCGGCCAGACCACCTACGGCCATCGCTTCCTGGCGCCGTCGGCGATTTCGGTGCGCCGCTTCGAGGATTACGAGGCCAAGCTGCTCGACGCCAAGGTCGTGCTCGATCCTGACAGGCGCAAGGACGCAATCCTGACCGACGCCAAGCAGCTTGCCTTCGCGCAAGGCTTTGAGCTCGTCGAGGACCAGAACCTGCTCGACGAAGTCTCGGGCCTCGTCGAATGGCCGGTCGTGCTGATGGGCTCGTTCGAGCCGGAGTTCTTGAAGACGCCCGGCGAGGTGATCCGCGCCACCATCCGCAACAACCAGAAATGTTTCGTGGTGCGCGACCCCAAGACGGGCAAGCTCGCGAGCAAGTTCATCCTGGTCGCCAACATCGAGGCCACCGACGGCGGCAAGACCATCATTGGCGGCAACGAGCGCGTGATCCGCGCGCGGCTGTCGGACGCGAAATTCTTCTACGAGACCGATCTGAAGACCAGGCTCGAGGATCGGCTGCCGAAGTTCGAGCAGATCGTGTTCCACGAAAAGCTCGGCACCCAGGCCGCGCGCATCATGCGCATCGAGCGATTGGCTGCCGGGATCGCACCGCTGGTCGGTGCCGATGTCGCCAAGGCCACGCGCGCCGCGCATCTCGCCAAGGCGGATCTGCTCACCGAAGTCGTCGGCGAATTCCCTGAGGTGCAGGGCCTGATGGGCAGGTACTACGCGCTGGCCCAGGGCGAGGACGCTTCGGTCGCCGCCGCCTGCGAGGAGCACTACAAGCCGCAGGGGCCTGCGGATCGCGTGCCGACCGACCCGGTCAGCGTTGCCGTGGCGCTCGCCGACAAGATCGATACACTCGTCGGCTTCTGGGCCATCGACGAGAAGCCGACGGGATCGAAGGACCCGTATGCGCTGCGCCGTGCGGCGCTCGGTGTCATCCGCTTGATCGCCGAGAACGCGCTGCGTCTGTCACTGATGAAGATGGCTGCGTCTGCGCTCGCCGGCCTGGCAGTGAAAGCTGCGGATGCCGAGAAGCTCCCGAGCGATCTGCTTGCCTTCTTCGCTGACCGCCTGAAAGTTCAGCTGCGCGAGCAGGGCGCGCGCCACGATCTCGTCGATGCGGTGTTCGCACTCGGCGGCCAGGACGACCTGCTGATGATCGTCCGCCGCGTCGATGCGCTCGGCAAGCTCCTGGAGTCCGACGACGGCAAGAACCTGCTCGCCGGCACCAAGCGCGCCAGCAACATCCTCTCGATCGAGGAGAAGAAGGACAAGCGCACGTTCGACGGCGCGCCGGATGCCGCGCTCTACAGTCTTGGTGAGGAGAAGGCGCTGGCCAAGGCGATCGGCGAGGTGAAGGCGGAAGCGAGTGCCGCCGTCGCCAAGGAAGAATTTGCCGCAGCGATGAGCGCGATGGCGAAGTTGCGTTCGCCGGTCGATGCGTTCTTCGACAAGGTCCGCGTCAATGACGACGATGCCAAGGTGCGCGAGAACCGCCTGAAGCTGCTGAACGAGATCCGCAGCGCCACGCGTGCGGTGGCGGACTTCTCGAAGATCCAGGATTGAGGCGCGGTAAGAGACGCTCTCGTGCCCCGGACGCAGCGCAGCGCTTCTTGAGCGGTGCGCTGCAGAGCCGGGGCCCATGCTGGCCGCTTGCTCGCGGCTTCTGGGTCCCGGGTCGCGCTTTGCTTGCCCGGGACACAAAAAAATGCCCCGCCCGGCGGGGGGAAGACCGGGCGGGGCCTGATGTCCGATTACACTGCTAGCGCCAGCCTGATTGATGTGGCGCGCCGGACATCTAGTTGAACGGCAACATGTCCTAGTCCATCACCTCGACGATGCGCCGCGAGCGCGGCTCGACCAGCACCGTCTCGCCGTTCACGACCGTGTAGCGATAGGTCGTGGCGCCGAAACGTTGCGGCACGTCATAATAGGTGATGCCGGTTTCAGGTAAGGTGGCACCGACCACGACGCGATCGGGAATGCTGAAGGCAGGGACTCGCTGCTCGATGACATAGTCACGGAAAGCCGGCCGCTGCTCGACTGCAATCGTCGGACCGCTATCGACCACAGCCGGCGCGCGTCCCACTGTGATCCCGGTTTGCGCCTGCGCTGCGACGGGCGAGCCAATCGCGGCCGCGAGCGCTGCAAGGGCGAGAATCCTGTTTCGCATGGACAACTCCTTCGACGTGGCTTGACGGGGAAGCGCCACTGGCGCGACCGGTTGCCAATGCTGCGCTGCGCGTGATGTTCCGGAAAAAGCCTTGCCGCATACGCGGCAATTTCGGGCAGTTTTCGCGAAGCCGGGAACCGGGATCAGTCCTTGTGCGTCTCTACGGGCGAAACCGGCTCCGCTATCATCCCGCCGCGATTCGCCTCATCCCACGGAAAGATAATTCATGCACCTCACCGTCGCCCACATCTCGCCGCTCCTGTCGCTGCTTGCGGGCGTTCTCATCCTGATCATGCCGCGCCTTCTCAACTTCATCGTGGCGATCTTTCTCATCCTCAATGGTGCGATCGGGCTCGGATTGTTGAAGTGGCTCCATCTCTAGGCCTTCATTTTCCGGAACTCTGACTTGCGCGGGCCCGCCCAAAATGGTGTAAGGCCCGCAATTTCCCGTCCCTCTCGCAGGTTGTGTGCAAGCTATGGCCAAAGCCGCCTCGAAGCCGAATAAAACTGCAGCGAAATCAAAGCCCTCCGCCAAGGCGAAAGCCGCACCGGCGGCGCGCAAGGCGCTCCCCAAGAGCGCCGTGAAGAGCGTTCCGAAGCCGGTAGCCAAGGCCGGTGCCAAGCCGGCTGTTAAGCCGGTCTCGAAGCCGGCGGCCAAGCCGGCTGCGAAGGCTGCGACCAAGCAGGCCGCGCCGAAGGTCGCCGCGAAAGCTGCTCCGGCCAAAAGCGCAGCAGCCAAGAGCGCAGCAGCCAAGATTCCCGCCAATAAGTGGGTCTTCACTTTCGGCGATGGCAAGGCCGAGGGCCGCACGGAGATGCGTGACCTGCTCGGCGGCAAGGGTGCGAACCTCGCCGAGATGGCCAATCTCGGCCTGCCAGTGCCTCCGGGCTTCACCATCCCGACCTCGGTCTGCACTTATTTTTACGCCCACGACAAATCCTATCCGAAGGAATTGCAGTCGCAGGTTGAGAAGGCGCTGGACTATGTCGGCAAATTGACCGGCAAGGTGTTCGGCGACACCAAGAACCCGCTGCTCGTCTCCGTACGATCAGGCGCGCGCGCCTCGATGCCGGGCATGATGGACACCGTGCTCAATCTCGGTCTCAACGACCAGACGGTGGAAGCACTATCGGAACTGTCAGGTGACCGTCGCTTCGCCTATGACAGCTATCGCCGCTTCATCACGATGTATTCCGACGTGGTGCTCGGTTTCGAGCATCATCACTTCGAGGAAATCCTCGACACCTTCAAGGACAGCCAGGGCTACACGCTCGACACCGACCTGTCGGCCGAGGACTGGGTTGAGCTGGTTGGCAAGTACAAGGACGCGGTTGCGCGCGAGACCGGCAAGGAATTCCCGCAGGACCCGCACGACCAGCTCTGGGGCGCGGTCGGCGCGGTGTTTTCGTCCTGGATGAACGCGCGCGCGGTGACCTACCGCAAGCTGCACGACATTCCGGAATCCTGGGGCACCGCGGTCAACGTGCAGGCCATGGTGTTCGGCAACATGGGCGAGACCTCGGCGACCGGCGTCGCGTTCACCCGCAACCCCTCGACCGGCGAGAGCAAGCTGTACGGCGAGTTCCTGATCAACGCACAAGGTGAGGACGTGGTGGCGGGCATCCGCACGCCACAGGACATCACCGAAGAGGCGCGGAAAGAGTCGGGCTCCGACAAGGCGTCGATGGAATCGGCAATGCCCGAGGCCTTCAAGGAGCTGACGCGGATCTACACGCTGCTCGAGAAGCACTACCGTGACATGCAGGACATGGAGTTCACGGTCGAGCAGGGCAAGCTGTGGATGCTGCAGACCCGCGGCGGCAAGCGCACCGCGAAGGCGGCGCTGCGCATCGCGGTCGAGCTCGCCAATGAGGGCCTGATCAGCAAGAAGGAAGCGGTGACGCGGATCGACCCGGCCTCGCTCGACCAGCTCTTGCATCCGACCATCGATCCCAACGCCAAGCGCGACGTGATCGCGACCGGCCTGCCGGCCTCGCCTGGTGCGGCCTCCGGCGAGATCGTGTTCTCGTCGGACGAAGCCGCCAAGCTCCAGGGCGACGGGCGCAAGGTGATTCTGGTCCGCATCGAGACCAGCCCGGAAGACATCCATGGCATGCACGCCGCCGAAGGCATTTTGACCACCCGCGGGGGCATGACCTCGCACGCGGCGGTGGTCGCGCGCGGCATGGGCAAGCCCTGCGTCTCCGGCTGCGGCACCATCCGCGTCGATTACGGCCGCGGCACCATGAGCATCGGCTCGCGCACCTTCAAGGCCGGCGACGTCATCACCATCGACGGTTCGCTCGGTCAGGTGCTGGCCGGCCGCATGCCGATGATCGAGCCGGAATTGTCAGGCGAGTTCGGCACGCTGATGAACTGGGCCGACCAGGTCCGCAAGATCGGCGTCCGCGTCAACGGCGACACGCCTGACGACGCCCGCACCGCGATCAAGTTCGGCGCCGAAGGCATCGGCCTCTGCCGCACCGAGCACATGTTCTTCGAGGAGACCCGCATCCGCACGGTACGCGAGATGATCCTCTCCGAGGACGAGCAGTCGCGCCGTGCGGCGCTGGCCAAGCTGCTGCCGATGCAGCGCGCCGACTTCGTCGAGCTGTTCGAGATCATGAAGGGGCTGCCCGTCACGATCCGTCTGCTCGACCCGCCGCTGCATGAGTTCCTGCCGCACACCCATGCCGAGGTCGAGGAAGTGGCGCGCGCCATGAACACCGATCCGCGGCGTTTGGCCGACCGTGCGCGCGAGCTGTCGGAGTTCAATCCGATGCTCGGCTTCCGCGGCTGCCGCATCGCGATCGCCTATCCTGAAATCGCCGAGATGCAGGCACGGGCGATCTTCGAGGCTGCAGTCGAAGCCGAGAGGCGCACCGGCAAGGCTGTCGGCCTCGAGGTCATGGTGCCGCTGATTGCGACCAAGGCCGAGCTCGATCTGGTCAAGGCGCGGATCGATGCTACCGCGAAGTCGGTGATGCGCGAGACCAACACCAAGATCGCCTATCAGGTCGGTACCATGATCGAGCTGCCGCGCGCGTGCCTGCTCGCGGCCGAGATCGCGGAGAGCGCTGAGTTCTTCTCGTTCGGGACCAACGATTTGACGCAGACGACCTACGGCATCAGCCGTGACGATGCGGCGAGCTTCCTCGGTCCGTACGTGGCGAAGGGCATCCTCTCGGTCGATCCCTTCATCGCGCTCGACCAGGAAGGCGTCGGTGAGCTCGTCAAGATCGGCGTCGCGCGCGGTCGCAAGACGCGGCCCTCGCTCAAGGTCGGCATCTGCGGCGAGCACGGCGGCGATCCGGCGTCTGTCGCGTTCTGCCACAACATCGGCCTCAACTACGTCTCCTGCTCGCCCTACCGCGTGCCGATCGCGCGGCTTGCCGCGGCGCAGGCTGCGCTCGGCAAGGCGATTGCGAGCCAGGCGTAAGCCGAGGCGATATACACGAGATGCGGAAGAGGCGGGGCTTGGCTCCGCCTCTTTTCATTTGAGGCGATCACACGGTGATTGAGTTCGCGCAGCTGTTTGCTCCGTCATCCTGAGCGGCGCGGTGCGCAGCGCCGTGTCGGGAGCCTCGAAGGATGAAGCGGCCGAGATGCAGCCGGGCCGTCGCCCTTCGAGGGCCGCTGAAGAAGCGGCCACCTCAGGGTGACGGTGAAATACAGGCGTCTGCTTGCAATGACAAAGGAGGGAACCGCGCGCGTCCCGTATTGATACGCGCCATCTAGAGTTCCTTCACCATTCGCGTTGACCGATTGTTTACCGCTTCAGATGAGCCCGCATTTACCAATGCGCAGCATCGCTCCGTGAAAACACCTGACGTCGCTTGAGTGTGCCCTGCGCGCAACGCCGATTAACGCCCCAGCAACCTAAATTAGATACTCACGATAAAGATCGAATTGCACGGATGCACTGGGTTCGGTCGAAACTGGCGTAAGCGTAGCGTGAGCGTATCGATGTCAGTGTTGCGTAACCATCCGAAGGGCGCGCGGTTCGCGTCCTTCGGACTAGGTCTCCTGGTCTTCGCGCTGATGCCGCGAGAGATCGGCTATCAGGACATAGGCTCGCTGCTGGCGCGTCAGCCCGGCGTCGCCGAGCGCTGGCAGAAGCAGGTGTTCTCTGCGGCTTCGTCCATCCAACTCGCTACTTACAGTTTCTCGCGCCCGATCGGGACGTCTGCGCCGCAAAGCGCGATGGTGCGTCTCGCAAGCCTCGATGGCCGCGACGTCACCGGCTCGATCCCGCGTAACCCGGCGCTTCAGACGCCGACGCGCTACCAGGCCTCCGATTTCCCCAAGGTCGATCGCGCGCTGAAGGGCGACCGTCTCGCCATCGTGACGCCGGCGCCAGTGCCGGAGACGCCTGCGCCGGCCGATGTGCCCGCGCAGCAGGATCCCGCGACCTCGAATAGTTCCGTGTTCGGCGCCAAAACCGTTCAGCTCCCCGTCGCGCAGCCGCAGGCGATGTCGCCGGAATCCGCAGCAGCGCTCGACCCGGAGCTCCAGGAGGCGATGCGCGCACCGCCGCTGCCGCAATATGCCAATCCGCCGAAGGCCGACGACAATGCGCTGTCCTTCGCAGCCCAGCCGCTCAACGCACCGAAGCAGGCGGCGGTCGCCGCTCCGCCGCGCGATCCTTTCAGCGTCAAGACCTCGAACCTGTTCTTCGGCAGCTCCTCGCTCGGTGGCGCCATCGAGAGCATCGAGAGCTGGCAGCCGGGCGCCGAGCCGTTGATCGTGATGCCCGATCCCGACATGAAGCTGACCTCGCTGTCGCCGCCGAACGAGGATGTCGGAAACGCGACCGAGAGCGGCGAGAGCGTTGCGCCGAAGGGCGAGGTCAACGCCGACAACCAGCGTTCCAAATCGCCGGCCGAGCGCCTGGCGCTGGACGAGAAGTCACGTGCGAAGTCGGAAAAGTGCCTTGCCGAGGCGGTCTATTTCGAATCCCGCGGCGAGGCCGTGCGTGGCCAGATCGCGGTCGCTCAGGTCGTGATGAACCGCGTATTTTCCGGCAAATATCCCGATACGGTGTGCGGCGTGGTCTACCAGAACAAGTATCGTCACTTCGCCTGCCAGTTCACCTTCGCCTGCGACAACAATCCCGACGTGATCCGCGAGCCCGAGATGTGGGAGCGCGCCAAGAAGATCTCGAAGGCGATGCTCGACGGCCAGATCTGGTTGCCCGAGGTCGGCAAGTCGACGCACTACCACGCCTATTGGGTGCGCCCGTCCTGGGTCGCCGAGATGAAGAAGATGTACAAATTCGGCGTGCACACCTTCTACAGGCCGCGCAATTGGGGCGACGGTAGCGAGGAGCCGAGCTGGGGCACGCCGGCGCAGACCGCCGCGCTCTCGGCCGAGCTCGTCCAGGAGGCCAAGAGCTCTGCCGAGATGGGCGTGACCGAGCGGCGGTAGGCGTCTTAGCAAACGGTCGTCGTGCCCGGGCTTGTCCCGGGCATCCACGTTCTTCGTGCGGCGTGGCGAGACGTGGATGGCCGGGACGAAGCCCGGCCATGACGCTGAGGAAGCTTCGGTGCCTCCTCCTCTCACATCTCGATATCCAGAGCGCAGTCGAAATTCGGCGCCGAATGCGTCAGCGCGCCCGATGAAGCGTAGTCGACACCGGTCGCGGCGATTGCCGCAATCGAGTCCGGCGTGACGCCGCCGGAGGCTTCCAGCTTCAGGCGGCCCTCCACCATTCGCACAGCCTCGCGCAGCGTCGCGATGTCCATGTTGTCGAGCAGCACCGCATCGGCGAGGTCCGTGGCGAGCACGTCGCGCAGCTGCGCCAGCGTATCCACCTCGATTTCGATCTTGACCAGATGGCCGGCATGGGCGCGGGCGCGCTCCAGCACGGGGCGGATGCCGCCGGCGACCGCGATGTGATTATCCTTGATCAGGATGGCATCGTCGAGACCGAAGCGGTGGTTGAAGCCGCCGCCGCAACGCACCGCGTATTTCTCCAGCGCGCGCAATCCAGGCGTGGTCTTTCGCGTGCAGCAGATGCGCATCTTGGTGCCCTCGGTGCGTGCGACGTAGTCGGCCGTGAGCGTGGCGACTCCCGAGAGGCGGCCGACGAAATTCAGTGTGGTCCGTTCCGCGGTGAGAATGGCGCGAGCGGGGCCGGAGATCGTGAGCACCTGCTGCCCGCGGACCACGCGCGCGGCGTCGCGGACATGCGCGCGCACCTCGATGTCGGGCGATAGTCGTTGCAGCGTCGCCAGCGCGAGCGGCAGGCCGGAGATGATGCCGGCCTGACGCGCGACCAGGACCGCCTGCGCCTTGGTCGCCTCAGGGATCGTCGCGAACGATGTGATGTCGCCGGCGCGGCCGAGATCCTCATCGAGTGCGCGATGCACGGCTTCGTCGATGGCAAGGGGCGAGAGGAAGGCGTCGGGATAGAGCAGGGAGGTCGGGGTGATCATGGGATTTCCTTCAGGCAATCATCGTTTGCGCGATTCGCGGTGCTGAACGGGCAGTGAGTTCATCCGCAACCTCGCGCGCGGCTGCGAGCGTCGTCATCGTTCTCTGTGCCAGCGCGGGCACATCCGCAGGATGGTCAGAGCGGAAGTGTGCGCCGCGGCTCTCGCGCCGGCTCCACGCAGCGGATGCCACGAGCAGTGCCGCTGTCGCCATGTTGCGGACGACGGTGCTGGTGGCCGTGTGCTCGAGTGCGGCGAAGCTGCGTACGGCCTCCGCAAGCCCGTCACGATCGCGGATCACGCCGACATGCGCGCTCATCATCATGCGCAGATGCTTTAGTGTGGCTGCATCCGGCGCACCGCCGCGCGGCGTCACCAGCGCTTCGGGGAGGCGGGCAGGCGAGGGGATCGCCCGGCCAGCGATGTCGTCGGCGATGCGCGCGGCATAGACCACAGCTTCGAGCAGCGAATTCGACGCAAGCCGGTTGGCGCCATGCATGCCGGTGGACGAGACCTCACCGCCGGCCCAGAGCCCGTCGATCGAGCTGCGGCCACGTGCGTCCACCGCGATGCCGCCCATGTGATAATGCACGGCCGGCGCGATCGGGATGATTTGCGTTGCCGGATTGATACCGGCGGCGATGCAGCTTGCATGCACCGTCGGGAATTTCTCGGCGAAGCGTGTGCCGAGCGCTTGCCGCGCATCGAGGAAGGCGCCGCGCCCTGCTGCGATCTCGGCGAAGACGCCACGGGCCACGATGTCGCGTGGTGCGAGCTCGGCGAGCGGATGCTGCGCGCGCATGAAGCGATCGCCCTCGCTGTTGATCAACGTGGCGCCTTCGCCGCGCAGTGCCTCGGTTGCGAGTGGTGCCGGGTCGCGGCCGACCATGATCGCGGTCGGGTGGAACTGCACGAATTCGGGATCGGCAATCACGGCGCCGGCGCGGGCTGCGATCGCAAGGCCCGATCCATTGGCCTCGGCCGGATTGGTGGTGACGGCGTAGAGATGGCCGATACCGCCGGTCGCGAGCACGACCGCGCGCGAGGCGATCACCACCGGCTTTGCTGCAAACTTGCCGGCTTCGCGCAGATGAAGTCCGGTGACCGCGCTGTCCTCGGTCAGCAGCGCTTCGGCGACAAAACCTTCGATCAAGCGGATCGACGGCGTGCGGCGCACGGCCTCGCTCAGCGCGGCGATGATCGCCGCGCCCGCGCCGTCGCCGCGCACATGCACGATGCGGCGCGCCGAATGCGCGGCTTCCCGTCCCACGGCAAGCCGGCCTTCGAGATCGCGGTCGAACGGCACGCCATAGGCGAGCAAATCGTGAATCCGCACGCCCGCCTCGCGCGCGATGCCAAGCGCGACCGCTTCATCGACGATGCCGCCGCCGACCGCGATGGTATCCGCGGCATGCGCTTCGGGAGTATCGCCTTCGGCCACAGCGGCCGCGATTCCGCCTTGCGCCCATGCGGAGGAGGCGCCCTGTCCGAGCGGTGCGGCCGAGATCAGCGTCACCGGCCGCGGCGCAAGCTTCAGTGCGCAGAACAATCCGGCGAGGCCGCCGCCGACGATGACGACGTCGTCGGTGGAGCGGGTGAGGTTGTGGATGTTGGTTGTTGTCATGGCTCTTTCCAAGTTTCTCAGCCGTCGTCCCGGCCTTCGCCGGGACGACGGCTGTGTGTGTTGCTCGCCCTCAATTCTTCAAATTGATCATCCGCTCGACCGAGCGCCGCGCCCGTTCCGCAAGCGCCGGATCGATCGTGACTTCCTCACCCAGCGTCAGCAGGCTCTCGAGAATGTTGGACAGGGTGATGCGCTTCATGTGCGGGCAGAGATTGCAGGGACGCAGCATCTCCACGTCGGGCAGCTCGGCGCGCACATTGTCGGCCATCGAGCATTCCGTGATCATCACCAGGCGCTTCGGGCGCCTGGCGCGGACCCAGTTGATCATGTGCGCGGTCGAGCCGGTGAAGTCGGCCTCCGCCAGCACATCAGGCGGGCATTCCGGATGCGCGATGATCTGCACGGAGGGATCGGCGTTGCGGAAGGCGCGCAGCTCCTCGCCGGTGAAGCGCTCATGCACCTCGCACGCGCCCTTCCAGGCGATGATCTTCACGTCGGTCTTCGAGGCGACATAGGTCGCCAGATAGCGGTCGGGCAGGAAGATCACGCTTGGCGCGTTCAGGCTCTCTACCACCTGCACCGCATTCGAAGACGTGCAGCAGATGTCGACCTCGGCCTTCACCTCCGCGGAGGTGTTGACGTAAGCGACCACAGGCACGCCGGGAAATTTTTCGCGGAGGAGGCGGACGTCGGCGCCGGTAATACTGGCGGCCAGCGAGCAGCCGGCACGTGTATCAGGGATCAGCACCGTCTTGTCCGGGTTGAGCAGCTTCGACGTCTCCGCCATGAAGTGCACGCCGCACTGGACGATGATGTCGGCCTTCACCTTGGTGGCCTCGACGGCGAGCTGGAGCGAATCGCCGCCGATGTCGGCGACGCCATGAAAGATCTCCGGCGCCTGGTAGTTGTGTGCGAGGATGACCGCGTTGCGCGCGCGCTTGAGCTGGTTGATTGCGTGGATCGTCGGCGCCATCAGCGGCCACTCGATCGGCGGGATCACGTGCCTGACACGCTCGTAGATCGGCGCGGTGGCCCGCTCCACCTCTGGAGTCCATTCCAGCGAGGGCATCTGTCGCGCGGGTCCGGTTCGCGCCGGTGCGGCAGGGGAAGAGGTGGTTTGGCCCGGCGGCCGGTCTGCAAGATCGTCAGGGCCGTAAATTTCAATGATTGGCATCGAAGCCTCCCGCGCGTGTCATTTATGCTCATTGTGAGTATATATGACGCCTGAGAAATCCCGCCGAAAGGCCGGAGGGTTTCGCCTGGGCTATATATACTCAATCTGAGCAAATCCAAGATAACACGCGGTTCGAAAACCCGCTAGGTCTCGCCGCACACAATTTCGTCAGGTCCAGTTGCGCCGGACAGCACCGTGAAACGCAAAGCTCCCGCAGGAGCCCTTCGTGGAACGCAATCATTTTTGATTTTTGATTTTCATGCATTTGCATTAAACGGCTCAACGGCGGCCGCCGATTTGCAGTCCGCAAGAGGGCGAGGAGGAGCACCATGTCGATACAAGCGGGCGAACTCGGTCCGGCCTCACGTTCCTCCAACTGGCGCACCCCGGCCGTCATCATCTTCTGCGGTTGCGCGATCGGCATGCTCGGCTTCGGTCCGCGCTCGGCGCTGGGTTTCTTCGTGCAGCCGATGAGCCATGAATTTTCCTGGGGCCGCGACGTTTTCGGCCTCGCCATCGCCTTTCAGAATCTGTTGTGGGGATTGGGCCAGCCGTTCGCCGGCGCGGTCGCCGATCGCTTCGGCTTGTTCCGCGTGATGTGCGTCGGCGCGCTGCTCTATGCCGGTGGTCTTCTCTTGATGCGTTATTCGTCGACGCCGATGTCGCTCAACATCGGCGCGGGCGTCATGGTCGGCTTTGGTCTTGCCGGCTGCTCGTTCAACCTGGTGCTGTCGGCGTTCACCAAGCTCCTGCCGGCTGAGAAGCGCGGCCTTGCGCTCGGCGCCGGCACTGCGGCGGGCTCGCTCGGCCAGTTCCTGTTCGCGCCGATCGGCGTCGCGCTGATTGACAATTTCGGCTGGCAGCAGGCGCTCACCGTATTCGGCTTCCTGATGCTCCTGATCATTCCGCTGTCGCTGGTAATCTCGACGCCGCCGGTCACGAGCACGACAAACGCGGCGCCTGCGGATGAACAGACCATCACCAAGGCGCTGGCAGAAGCCTTCGGCCACCGCTCCTACGTGCTGCTGGTGCTCGGCTTCTTCACCTGCGGCTTCCAGCTTGCCTTCATCACCGTGCATCTGCCGGCGTTCCTGGTCGATCGCGGCATCTCGACGCAAACCGGCGGCTGGGTGATCGCGGCGATCGGCCTGTTCAACATCATGGGCTCGCTCAGTGTCGGCTATCTGCAGAATAGCTTGCCGAAGCGCTACATCCTCTCGACCATCTATTTCACCCGTGCGCTGGCAACGCTCGCCTTCATCTCGTTCCCGATCACGCCGTTCTCGGCCATCGCATTCGGCGCGATCTCCGGCCTGACCTGGCTGTCGACGGTGCCGCCGACCTCCGCGCTGGTGGCGCTGATGTTCGGCACGCGCTGGCTCGCCACGCTCTATGGCTTCGCCTTCGTCAGCCATCAGGTCGGCGGCTTCCTCGGCGTCTGGCTCGGGGGCATCGTCTTCGAGAAATTCGGGTCCTATACGCCGATCTGGTGGCTCTCGATCCTGTTCGGCGTGCTCTCGGCGCTGATCAACCTCCCCATCGTGGAGAAGCCGGTCGCACGAGCGGTTGCACAGCCTGCCTGATCGGCTAAACATCCCGGTCAAACAAGTCAGGGAGTTCAAGCCGTGGCCACATTCAAGGCGATCAGGATCGACAAGGCGGACAAGGGCACCACCGCGCAGCTCACGCAGTTCGACGAAGCCGAGCTGATGGAGGGCGACGTCACCGTCCGCGTGGAATATTCGACGCTGAACTACAAGGACGGCCTCGCGCTGACAGGCAAGGCGCCGGTGGTGCGCCGCTTCCCGATGATCGCCGGTATCGATTTCGCCGGTATGGTCGAGCAATCCTCCCATCCCGCGTGGAAGGCGGGTGACAAGGTCGTCTGCACCGGCTGGGGCATGGGCGAGACCCATCTCGGCGCCTATGCCGAGAAGGCGCGGGTGAAGGGTGACTGGCTGGTCGCCCTGCCGCAGGGCCTGTCGGCGCGTGATGCCATGGCGATCGGCACCGCCGGCTTCACCGCGATGCTCTCGGTGCTGGCGCTGGAGAAGCACGGCCTGTCGCCGAAGAGCGGCCCGGTGGTCGTGACCGGCGCGGCCGGCGGCGTCGGCTCGGTCGCCATCGCCGTTCTGTCCCGGCTCGGCTACCACGTCATCGCCTCGACTGGCCGCGCCTCCGAGGCCGATTACCTGAAGAGCCTTGGCGCAGCCGAGGTGATCGACCGCAACGAGTTGTCGGGCCCAGCAAAGCCCCTTGCTAAAGAGCGCTGGGCGGGCGGCGTCGACAGCGTCGGCTCGACCACGCTTGCGAATCTCCTGTCGATGACCAAGTACGGCGGCGCCATCGCCGCGTGCGGTCTCGCGGCCGGCATGGACCTGCCGTCTTCCGTCGCACCCTTCATTTTGCGCGGAGTGTGCCTTCTCGGCATCGATTCCGTGATGTGCCCGCTTCCACCGCGAAAAGCCGCCTGGCAGCGCCTCGCCTCCGACCTTGATCGGACAAAACTATCTGAAATTACTACGGAAATTCCACTCGGCGAAGTTCCGGAATGGGGCGCGAAAATCCTGGCCGGCCAGGTCCGCGGCCGCATCGTAGTAAAAATTGTCTAACGGCGTTCAGACTTTACCAACCAAGCTGCTTCAATGTCGCCATGGTTAGTATGGTAAGCAGCGGGTAAAGAGATAAGGCATCGCCCGCTGCGGGGGTTAGTTCGGAGTTGAGCATGCTTGCGCGTATTGTGTTGGGGGCTGTCACGGCAGTCGTGACGTTTGCGCCGGCCGTCGCCTTGGCTGGCAGTATGAACGCGGATGAGGCAAGACGCTTCGTCGCCGGCAAAGTGTTCGCCTTCACCTGTTTCGACGGCACCCGCGGTGCAGGCCGGATCCTCGACGATCTCGGCGCCGCCGGCGCGGTGCAATTCTCCGGCTCAGGCCCCGTGCGCCATCTCCGCCTGCCCGGCAACACGCTCCAGATCCGCGGCCAGAGCGTCTGCGCCTCGATCAAGGGCATTCCGTTCGAGCCTTGTTTCAACCTGGAAAAGACCGACGATCGCAGCTTCCGCGGCTCGGTGTCCGGCATGGGCTTCGCCTATTGCGACTTCCATCACCAGGGCGGCAACCAGATGCTGATGGCGCGCGCGGTTGCGCGCCCCCGCTCGCTGCGGGCGCCCGAGCAGACCGGTTCGATCAATGCCCCGAGCACCGAAGTCGCCGCGCGCGTCGAGACGCCGCGGGTCGAGAGCAGCCGGATCGAGCCTGTGAAGTCGGGAGCGAAGTCCGAGCCGGCGAAGAACGAAAGCCCGCTGGAATTGCGCCGCTCGACCGAGTGACGTGCAGCAGCAACTGCGCGCCCAATTTACCCGTCCTTGACGAACGCATCGCACGGCGAAGCCGCGGCGCCGTAGTCATACGGCCTGCGGTTTTTATGCCTTGGTAGCGACTGGCGCCCCAGCCTGCGTGACGGCCGGGGGGCGGCCCTACGCAAGGGTTCAACGATGTCGCTGTATTTCTTCCGCATCAGCTCTGGTCGCTATTCCGGCGCCGCCGATCAGCCGTACGAATTCGAGGATCGCATCGCGGCCTGGACCGAGATGACAGAGGTCTGTGCCAATCTGCTCGGGAGCATCGCGCGCAATCTGAAGCCGAACGCGAAGTGGAGCATGGAGCTGCTCGACGAGAGCAAGGAGCCGGTGTTTCGCATCAGCCTGGTCGGCGAGGCCCTGTGCTGCACTGACACGAACGCCAAGGCGGACCAGCGTTAACGAAGACGTTCTCAGCAGATCCGCGAAACGGCAATTCCTTGCACGCGAGAGCTGTGCAAATTCGGCGATCCCGGCAGCATTGTCCGTATTTCTACCGACGCGCGAGCGCAGGCGTTTAACCTTAATGAGGTACCTGCGGATTAGCTTTCCCAGGATCTTGACGTGCTTTGGCGCGGCAATGCGTATCCGGGGAATACTGCAATGATGTTCATCCAGAATCTGCGAATTGGCACCAAGCTCGCCGTCACCTCGGCGCTCACCATCTGTCTCGTGGCGCTGATGATCGTCCTCCAGATGCGCGGAGGTGCCGAGGTCCAGAAGCTCGGCAACGGAGCAGCGGGACAGCAGACGATTGCGCAAAATGCCGCCGAAGCGAAGGCGTCGGTGCGCGGGATGCAGATCGGCATTCGCGACATTCTGACATCATCATCGCCGGCCGAGATGCAGAAGGCCGCCACCTTTTTCAACGATCGCCGCACTGCGGCGCTGCAGTTCGCGGCCGAAATGGCCAAGCTCTCGCGCTCGGCGGAAAACCGCAAGCGGATCGATCGCCTGACCGAGCTCGTCGGCAATTTCGGCAAGGGCGAACAGCAGATCGAGGCAATCCGCAAGCAGGAGCTGGCGATCGACGGCAAGAAGGACGGCGAAGCGGCCGCGCAATTCGCCAAGCTGAGCGCCGAGGTCGATCGTATCCGCAAGGAAACGCTGGCGCCGATCAACGAAGAGATCTCCGTGCTGGCTGACCAGATCATCAATTTTGCCAAGCAGAGTAGCGCCAATGCTCGAGCCGCGGCGGAAGCAGAAGCCGCCTCGGTCGCGCAGACGTCGTTCGTCACGGGCGTGCTGGTCGCGTTGCTCCTGATCGGTGCGTGCATCTTCTCCGTCTTCAGCATTGCACGGCCCATGCGCGCGCTGACGGTCGCGATGGAGAAGCTCGCCGGGGGCGACTTCTCCGTGGTGTTGCCCGGACTAGGCCGCAAGGACGAGGTCGGCGAGGTTGCCGGTGCCGTCGAGAAATTCAAGATCGTGTCCGAGCGGAAGGCGCGCGAGGAGGCCGAAGCCAAGATGCGGCAGGATCAGATCGCGGCCGAGCAGCGCAAGCTGGAGATGCACAGGCTCGCCGACGGCTTCGAAGGTGCCGTCGGCGAGATCGTCGGCACGGTTTCGTCGGCTTCGGCCGAACTGGAAGCCTCCGCCACGACGCTGACCTCGACTGCCGAGCGCGCACAACGGCTCACCACCGTGGTCGCGGCGGCCTCGGAGGAGGCTTCCACCAATGTGCAGTCGGTGGCTTCTGCGACCGAGGAGCTGTCGTCCTCGATCACGGAGATCAGCCGTCAGGTGCAGGAATCCGCGCGCGTGGCGAGCGAGGCGGTCGGCCAGGCCCGCACCACCACCGAGCGCGTAAGCGAATTGTCCAAGGCCGCGACGCGCATCGGCGACGTGGTCGAGCTGATCAATACCATTGCGGGTCAGACCAACCTCCTGGCGCTCAACGCCACGATCGAGGCGGCGCGCGCAGGCGAAGCCGGCAGAGGTTTTGCCGTCGTCGCCTCCGAAGTCAAGGCGCTGGCCGAGCAGACGGCGAAGGCCACCGGCGAGATCGGTCAGCAAATCGCCGGCATCCAGACCGCAACGCAGGAATCGGTTGGCGCCATCAAGGACATCAGCGACACCATCGAAAGACTGTCCGAGATTTCCTCGACCATTGCCGCTGCCGTCGAGGAGCAGGGCGCAGCGACGCAGGAGATCTCCCGCAACGTGGCGCAGGCTGCCCAGGGTACCCAGCAGGTGTCGTCCAACATCACCGAGGTGCAGCGCGGGGCGAGCGAGACTGGCTCGGCGTCGTCGCAAGTGCTATCGGCGGCCCAGATGCTGTCCGGCGATAGCAATCGCCTCAAGCTCGAGGTCGACAAGTTTCTCGGCACTGTTCGCGCCGCCTGACGGCGATATGCTCGACAGACACGAATCTGCATCGCCGCGCGATTGTGCGGAGATGGCGCCGGCATATTGCGGCGCCGCGACCACGACGACGCAGGGTTAACCTTCCGGAAAAGCGCCGCAGGCATGATCCCCGCAATATTCCGGGGCACTGATTCGCCCATCTGTATTGCGTCTTGAGCGTTGTGGAGCACCTTCATGAGGGGCCTTTCCATCCGTCTGACCCACAAGGTCATGGCGATCGGACGCTTCGGCCTCGTCGGTCTGATCGCCTTCGGTGCGATCTACGAGATGGGCACTGTCTCCCAGGACGCTTCCCGAGATGTTGCCAACCGCGCTCGCGCCATCACCGACCTCAACAAGCAGCTCACGATCGAGATGCTGGAGGCCCGTCGCGACGAGAAGAATTTTGAGCAGCGCCACAACGAGAGCTATGCCAAGGCGCATGCCGACTTGGTCGGCCCGATCAATCGCGATTTCGATGAGATGGAGCGGTTGATGACGGGCGGCGGTATGGGCGTTCTGTCCGACAAGACGAAGCAGGCCCATGAGGGCTCCGTGCTGGCGCATCTGGAAGATCTCGTCGCGCGCGGCGACGCGGGAGATCTCCCGCAACATCCAGCATGCCGCGCAGGGCACCTCGGACGTGTCGGCGAATATCGGCGAGGTCCAGCGCGGCGCGGGCGAGACCGGGGCGGCCTCGGCGCAGGTGCATTCGGCGGCGCAATCGCTGTCGCAGGAGAGCAACCGGCTGAAGAGCGAGGTCGCGCGTTTCCTGGATTCGGTGCGTGCGGCCTGAGCGCCGCCTGCGCCAATGTTGCGCTGCGGCGCGGTGTGCTGGTGCGTGCCATTGCGCGACGCCCGGGCAATTGCAGCGAATGGTTGCAGCCAAGCTAAGAGACCGGCAAATCCGTAGTTCCTCTAGGTTCTTGTTAACGCCTGTTTGCAACTATGGGCGCAATCTTACCGGATAAGAACCAGCCA